>CAINGT010000053.1 GCA_903848655.1 uncultured Sphingomonadales bacterium | reverse complement strand
TCGCGTGATTTATTGCGAGCCGCAGGCCACCGAAGGTAAAAACCGGTTCCCACTTTTTACCTTCGGTGGCCTGCGGCTCGCATCACGCTCTAACCCTGCTTTTCAAACGCGGCGGTGATCGTCAGCCGCACCTCATCGCCGATCAGCGGGACATATTTGGTCACGCCGAAATCGGACCGTTTGATTACCCCGGTGGCGGAAAAGCCGATGGTAAACGCCTTTGACATAGGATTGGTCCCGGCTCCGCCGAAGGTTGCGTCAAGCGTGATCGGCTTGGTAACGCCGTGCAACGTCAGATTGCCGTCGATCCGTGCGGCGCGAGCGCCGGTCAGCGTGACTTTGGTCGCGGTAAAGCGGATTTCCGGAAATTGTGCGGCGTCGAGCCAGCTTGGCCCCTTTAATTCACCATCAAGGATGTTGTTCGTGGTTGAAATGGCCGCGACCGGCAGCCGGACATCCAGCCGGGCGGCTGCCGGATTGGCCGGATCGAGCGTCAGGCTGCCGGTGGCATTGGGGATAACGCCGAAGAAATCATTGAAACCCATGTGGTTGATCGCGAACATCGCCTGGGTATGATGGCTTTCCACGCTATACGTGCCTGCCGGAACCGGCGTGGCGGGGTTGCCACCGGCTTGGGCGCTGGCGAATGCAGGTGCCAGCGCTGCGGCCAGCAGCACGATGCGGCGAAGGGCTTTGATCATCGGGTCAGATCCTGTGCATAAAGCGGCGAACGAATTGCGATTCTAGACTTATCCAGCGCGAATGATAGTCCATGATCGGACCGGAAGGCGCAGCAAATGTATCATGGACGAAAGCTGGGGCATCGCGCCCGCTGTTTCACGGGGGGGCGGTGCCAATCGCAGTAAACCTCATGTTTCTCTCGGCCGCTGAAGGCAATCGGGACCATCAGTGATGGCAAGACGACGGATCACGCCCGCGCTGCTGATCGTGGCGCTGATGCTGCTGCTGGCGGCGCTGGTCGTCGTGATTCTGATCAATCGTCGTCCGCCCCCGCCCCCGCCCGCGCTGCCTGCCAGCACTTGGCCCAATCGTGCGCTGACCCCCGGCGCGGTCGATCCGGGCGCGACCGATAGCAATATTTGCGCGCACGACTGGCAGGCGGGTGTTCCACCCCGGCCCGGAGGCGGCAATCTGACGTATAGCAAGGCGGCGCGCCGCACTTCAGCCCGGCTGAAAGACGCGGTGTTTGCTGCTTACGGCCTGCGCAATCCCCACGATGGTGGGCGCGCGTGGGAAGTCGATCACCTTATCCCGCTGGCGCTGGGCGGGAGTGACGTGCGCGAAAACCTGTGGCCTGAAAGCCGCCGAGGCGATGGCCTGAATGCCTTTGCCAAAGACCGGCTGGAATACCGGCTCTACCGCATGGTCTGCCACCCCGCCCCCGGCACTGCGCCCCTGCCGCTGCGCAGCGCGCAGGCGGCATTCACCCCCGATTGGGTTGCTGGCTACAAGACATATTGCGCCAATGCCGCAGATTGCCCGGAATTCGGGCGCGATTAGCGCTGCAGGCCCCCGCCAAGCACTGCATAAAGCGTCACCATGTTGGACGCGCGTTCCAGCCGGGTGGCGATCAGCGCTTGGCGCGCGGCATAGACAGTGCGGTCGGCATCGAGCGCGGCAAGGCCGGTATCGATGCCCTGGTCATACCGCGCGCGAATGATCGTGGCGGCTTGATCGGTGCTGGCAAGATAGGCGGCCCCGGCGCGTTCTTGCGCATCGATTGTGCCGCGCCGCGCCAACGCATTGGCGACATCGGCAAACGCGCTTTGCACCGCGCCTTCGTATTGCGCCATCGCCGCCTCACGCCGAGCGCGCGCCACAGCGATAGTGCCCGCTTTGGCTCCGCCATCGAACAGCGTCTGGCTGGCACCCGCCGATGCGCCCCAGTTGAAGCGGCCCCCGGCATCGAACAGTCCGCCAAGCGATCCGCTGGCCAGCCCGACCAGCCCGGTCAGCGAAATCTGCGGAAACAGCGCGGCCCGCGCCACGCCAAGATCGGCATTGACCGCGCGCAAGCGGTGTTCGGCGGCCAGCACATCAGGCCGTTGCAGCAGCACGGCGGAATCGAGCCCGACCGGCAAGCTGGCCAGCACCGCATCACCCGCGCCCAAGCTCGTCGGCAAATCGGTGGCGGGCACAGTCGTTCCGGCCAGCACATGCAAGGCATTGGTCGCGCGCGCCAGCGCGGTGGTATAAGCAGCCACATCGGCGCGTGCGGTCTGCACCAGCGTGTCGGCTTGCGCCACGGCCAATACCGTGCCGATCCCTTGCGCTTCGCGCGCGCGGGCAATCGTCAGCGCGGCTTCGCGGCCCGTCAGCGTTTCTTGCGCAACGGCGAGCGCATCGGCGGTGGCTCCGATGGTCAACCAGCTGCGCGCCACTTCGGCCACCAGCGTGATCTGCGCGGCCTTGCGCCCTTCATCGCCTGCCAGCCACGATTGCAGCGCGGATTCGCCCAAGTTGCGCACGCGCCCCCACAGATCGAGCTCAAACGCTGCCGCCCCGCCCGACACGCCATACGTATCCGCCGTTGCCCCGCCGCTGCCAGTGGCTCCGCCGGTATAGCCGCCCGCGCTGACCGAACCGTGATAGACATTGGCCGCCGCCGTGGCGTTGATCGTCGGCACTTGCGCGGCCCGCACCACGCGATATTGCGCACGGGCCGCCGCCACATTGGCGATGGTGGCGCGCAAATTGCGGTTGTTGGCGAGCGCAGCGGCGATCACCCGTTGCAACCGCGCATCGGCGAAGAATTGCTGCCAACCGATCGAGTCGATCGCGCCGCTGCCTGCTGCCAAATCCGGATAGGCGCCGCCCTGTGGCAGCGCGGCGGGAACGGGCAATGCCGGACGCTGCCACGCCGGGGCCATGCTGCACCCTGCCAGCAGCAGCGCGCATCCGCCCGATACCATGCGGCGCATCATGCCGCACCCGCGCGGGTAAAGCGCTGTTTGACCACGATAAAGAACAGCGGCACGAAAAACACTGCCAGCACGGTGGCCGAAACCATCCCGCCCAGCACCGCCGTGCCGATGGCCTGACGGCCATTGGCCCCCGCACCGCTGGCCAGCACCAGCGGCACGACCCCGGCGATGAACGCCAGACTGGTCATGACGATCGGGCGCAACCGCAGCCGGGCCGCTTCCAGCGCGGCAGCCTTCGGCGTCAGCCCGCGCCTCAGCGCGGATTCGGCAAATTCCACGATCAGAATGGCATTTTTGGCCGACAGACCAATCGTGGTGAGCAGGGCCACCTGAAAAAAGATGTCATTGGCCAGCCCGCGCAAGGTTGCTGCGAGTACCGCGCCGATGATCCCGAGCGGAATGACCAGCATCACCGCGACCGGCACCGACCAGCTTTCATAGAGCGCGGCCAGACACAGAAAGATGAACAAGATCGACACCGCAAACAGCAAGGGGGCCTGATCGGCAGCGACTTGCTGCTGATACGACAGCCCGCTCCACGCCACGCGGAACCCGCCGCCAAGCTGGGCCGACAACCGGGCAATTTCCGCCATGGCAGCGCCCGAGCTGACCCCCGGAGCGCCCGTGCCGACGACCTGCTGCGCGGGCAGGCCATTGAACCGGCGTAACAAGTTCGATCCCGATACCCAGCGTGTCTGCGCCAGCGTGGAAAACGGCACCATTTCGCCCGACGCGCCGCGCACATACCATTGGCCGATGGCTTCGGGCGTCATGCGCCAGGCCGCATCACCCTGCACGAACACGCGCTTGATCCGCCCGCGATCAAGGAAATCGTTGACATATGTCCCGCCCCACGCAGTTGACAGCAGCGCATTGACATCTTCGGGCCGCACTTGCTGCGCGGTAATCGCGGCGTCGTTCATATCGACTTGCAATTGTGGCGTATCTTCCAGCCCGCCAAACCGGATCTGCGACAGTTTTGGATCGGCCATCGCTTGTGCCATGAGATCGCGTCGCGCGCTGGTCAGTGCCGCAGCACCTTGGCCACCACTGTCTTGCAGCCACAGTTCAAACCCGGCCGACGTACCCAGCCCGCGCACCGCCGGTGGCGCAAGCGCGACCGCCTGGCCCTGATAGAGCGCGCGAAACCGCTGGTTCAGCCGCGCGGCAATCGCGCTCGCGCTGCGTGCGGCGCCGGGCCGCTGATCCCACGGCTGCAAGTTGAGCCAGCCTTGCGCGACATTTTGCGCGCTGCCCGCTGCCTGGCTGCGCCCGATACCGAGAAAGATATGCGCGATATTTTCGCCTTCGGTCTCGCGGATCAGGCGTGTGACCGCTTCGGCAAAATCTTGCGTCTGATTGATCGTCGTGCCCGCCGGCATCGTGATCGCATATGTCAGATTGCCCTGATCTTCTTCGGGCAGAAACCCGGTCTGCATCCGCAGATCGAGCGCCAGGCTGATCGCAGCGATCCCGACAAACACCAGCAACCAGCGGCGCGGCTGCGCCACGAATGTGCCGAGCCGCGCCCGAAACCCTGCCTGCAGCGCATCATAGCGGCGGTTGAACCCGGCAAACAGCCGCGCCGCGCGGCCATCGGGCACATGCGGGCGCAACAGTGTGGCCGCCAGCGCCGGGGTCAGGATCAGCGCGACCAGCACCGACAGCCCCATCGCCGAAACGATGGTGATCGAAAACTGGCGATAGATCGTGCCGGTCGATCCACCGAAAAACGCCATCGGCACGAACACCGCCGCCAGCACGAGCGAAATGCCGATCAGCGCCGGAGTGATTTCGGCCATCGAGCGGATCGTCGCCTCGCGCGCGAGCAAATGGTCTTCGCGCATCACCCGCTCGACATTTTCGACCACCACGATCGCATCATCGACCAACAGGCCGATCGCGAGCACCAGCGCGAACATCGTCAGCGTGTTGATCGAATAGCCGACCACCGCCAGAATGCCGAATGTGCCAAGCAGCACCACCGGCACCGCGATGGCCGGGATCAACGTGGCGCGCCAGTTCTGCAGGAAAATGAACATCACGATCACCACCAGCGCGATGGCCTCGATCAGCGTCTTGACCACTTCGATGATCGAAATGCGCACGAACACGCTGCTGTCGCGCGGATATGTCACCTGATAGCCCGGCGGCATGTCGCGCGACAATTCGGCGATCCGCTGTTTGACCGCCAGCGCGGTGGTCATGGCATTGCCGCCCGACGCCAGACTTACGCTCATCCCCACCGCCGGATAGCCATCGACCTGATTGAACGAAGTGTAGCTTTCCTGCCCCAGTTCGACCCGCGCCACATCTTTGAGCAGCACGCGCGACCCGTCGATCCGCGCTTTGAGCGTGATGTTTTCGAACTGGTCAACGCTGGTCAGCCGCGACCGCGCGGTGATCGTGGCGTTCAGGCGCTGCCCGCCGGGCGATGGCATCATGCCCACTTCGCCCGCCGAGACTTGCGCATTCTGCGCGGTCAACGCGGTAATGACATCTTGCGGCATCAATTTGACCGCCGCCAGCCGCACCGGATCGAGCCAGATGCGCATCGCATATTGGCTGGAAAACACGTCAGTCGCGCCCACGCCGTTGATGCGGGAGACCGGATCGGCAATCCGCACCGCCATATAATCGGCCAGATCGCCGCTATTGCCTTTGCCGCTGGTGTCATACAGCGCGGCCAGCAGCAGCAAGTCGGATTGCGATTTGTTGATCTGCAAACCCAAGGATTGAACTTGCGCGGGCAGGCGGTTGGTCGCGCGCGCCAGTGCGTTTTGCATTTGCACTTGCGCCGTGTCGGGATTGACGCCTTTGTTGAAAGTGGCAACGATCTGCGCCTGACCATTGCTGCTCGACGCGGTAAAATAGATCAGCCCGTCAATGCCTTTAAGCTGTTGTTCAAGGATCTGCGTCACGGTATTTTCAACCGTGCGCGCATCGGCACCCGGGTATGTGGCGGTAACCGATATCGTTGGCGGTACAATATCGGGAAACTGTTCGACCCCCATGCCGGAAATCGCGATGCTGCCGCCGATCATCACAAGGATCGCCAGCACCCAGGCAAATATCGGCCGGTCAACGAAATAGCGGGACAGCATCGCCGACTTATCCGCCCAGCGCGCTGGCGCTGGCCGGTTTGACCATGACATGGCTGCCGGCGCGCGCGGTCATCTGCCCTTCTACGATCACCCGTTCGCCCGCGCGCAAGCCCCCCGTGACCAGCCAGTTCGGACCGAATGTGGTGCTGGTGGCCACCTTGCGGGCCTCGACAATATCACCCCTGCCCACCACCATCACCACCGCATCGCCATGCTGATCGCGACTGACCGCCGCTTGTGGCACCAGAATGCCTTCACGCGCCAACCCTTGGGCAACTTGCGCCTTGATGAACAGCCCGGGCAACAGATCGCCGCGCGGGTTGGGCACGGTCACGCGCAATGTGACCGTACCGGTCGCCTCATTGACATCGATATCGGCAAAATCGAGCCGCCCCGCGCTCGGCCAGACGGTGCCATCACCCAGCACCACGCGCACCGGGGCCGCACCGCTGCTGCCGAGCCGCCCGGATTCAAGCGCACGGCGCAGCGCAATGAAATCGGCGCTCGATTGCTGAATATCGATCCAGATCGGGTCAAGCCGCTGAATTTTCGCCAGCGCGGTGGGCTGACCATTGGTCACGAGCGCGCCCCGCGTTACGCTCGATTGTCCGATCCGGCCCGAAATCGGCGCCAGCACGCGGGTATAACCCAGATTGACGCTGGCCACGGCAAGCGTGGCCCGCGCTGCCGCAACTTGCGCCCGCGCCTGCTGATAGGCGGCGGCGGCATCGGCAGCATCCTGCCGGCTGACCCCGCCGCTGGTGGCCAGCGCGGCATAGCGTTCGGCCTTTGACCGGCTCGAATCGACAACCGCCTCGGCATTGGCCAGCGCGGCGCGCGCCTGATCGGCCGCAGCGGCATAACTGCGCGCGTCGATACGATAAAGCGGCTGGCCCTGCCGCACCTCGCCGCCTTCGACAAACAGCCGGTCAAGCACGATCCCCGACACTTGCGGGCGCACTTCGGCCAGTTCGGAAGCACGCGTACGCCCGGTCAATTCGGTCATCAACGGCACTGCGCGCGGCTGTGCCGCGATCACCCCCACCACCGGCAAGGGAGGCGGTGGCACTGGCTGGCTGCCACAGGCGGTCAGCAGGGCGATCATCATCAGACAAACGGGCAAGCGGAGCAAAGTCTTGGGCTTTCCAAAGCAATCCGGAACGGTAATCGCCGACCGGTGACCGGCCTACACGCTGATTCACGCGCGATTGCAAGGTGGTAGTTTGGCCGCCAGTATCGCGACGATTCAGCGTGCCGCAAACAGCATTCGACCGGGACCAAGCTGATCGAGCACCGCATCGATCACCGCATCACCCACCGCAAAGCAGCCCTGACTGCGGCCAATCCGGCCATAGCGCGCGACAAAGTCGGGATCGACATAGCCCGCTGCATGGATCACGATGCCGCGCGGTTCCGCCTGATCGTTTTGTTCATCCAGCCCGATCAGGCGGCGCGAACGACCATGCCTGCCGCTGTAGGTTTCCCCCATCATAAAGCTGCCGCATGATGAAGCTTCTGATCCGAGCCGGTTGGAAAAGCGTTCTGCCCAGCCGCTGTTGCCCGGATCGGAACCGCGCCCATGCGCGACCAAATGGCTGGCCATCACGCGCCCGCCAGCAATATCAACGATGTGCAAGCGGGGAATGCGCGATGCCACGGTAAAATCCACCAGCCCGACCACGCTGCGATCGGCAATGCGCGCACCATGCTGGTCAAGCGCTGCCAATGCGCGGGGCAACAGGGCGGGAGCGATATCGCCAACCGTGGCCGGCTCGGGCAGCGAAGCGGGCGGGAAGGGCCCGTCTGGACGCCACCCGCCACCCGCATCGGGCAGCATACTGGCTGCTGCGTTGCACGGTAACAGGGCGGTGGCTGCGGTTCCGGCGATCAAGCCCAGGAACCGGCGCCGGCCGGATATCATTGTGCAAGTCCCCGCTTTATCAATCTGCCGACCCACGCTGAATCATCAAAGCACGATCAATCGCCTTTCGGTTAGCATTGCGCAGCGCAACAGGACCAGTCAATCCGCCCACCCTTGCGATGAACCGTGCAAGAGGTGCTGCAAACCGCACATTTCCATAGCGGCAGACGCGATCAATCAGCCACCCGGCAGATCCGCGAACAGGCCGGCAGCAGAAAACTGCGCCACCGGGTTGCGCCCGCTGGGCACTTCGCGGTCCCGCAAGCCTTCGGGCAAGCTGGCAGGATCACCCTTGCGCCCGATCGCCACGGCGGCTTCGATGCGGAAATCGTCGGGCACGCCCAGTTCGGCCCGCGCCTTGTCGAAATCCACCCCGGTCATGCCATGCGCGTGATAGCCCAGCGCGGTGGCCTGCAATGCCAGCATGGCCCACGCCGCACCTGCATCAAAGCTGTGGCTGTGGTTGGGCTTTGCCTCGCCCCCTATGCGCATCTGTGTGTCGGACAGCACGAACACCAGCGCGCCGGCCGACTGCGCCCAGCCTGCGTTGAACGGCACCAGCAAGCCCAGAAATTGCTGCCAATGTGCATCGCCATGGGTGGCATAAAGAAACCGCCACGGCTGATAATTGAACGCCGACGGCGCGAGCGCGGCGGCTTCAAATATCACTGCCAGATCGGCAGTGGGCAGCGCTGTGCCGTCAAACGCGCGGGGCGACCAACGATCAACAATCAGCGGCACGATGCGGGGGTCAGCGGTACGTTCGGTCATGCGGGAAGGCTCCGGTATGGCGGCGCGCGTTCAGGCCGCGCGCGCGTCGGGGGTGATGAGGCGTTGATAGGCACAAAACAAGTCGCGGAAATGATCGTCCATCGTGCGCGGCGGGGGAATATGCGTGACAGGTCCCGCCACGCCCGCCTCGCGCCCCACACAGTATTCGCCAATCGCCGCCGCAGCAGCGGCAGGATCGGCCGATTTGTAGATCCATCCCCCGCACGCACGCGCCTGATCGGCCGCACCGCCATCATCGGGCACGATCAGCGGCAGGCCGCTGGCGCGCGCTTCGGCGGCGACCATGCAGAAGGTTTCGGCTTCGCAGCCATGCAGCAGCGCGTCGGCGCTGGCCATGACTTGCGCCAGTTCACCCCGGTTGGTGATCGGGGCCAGAACGCGGATGTGCGGATTACCGCCGATCCGCCGCTCGATGGTTTTGTGATCGCGACCATGGCCGACCAGCACCAGCCCGACCGGATTGCGCGTACCTGCCGCGGTGACCGCATCGATCAGCATCGGCCAGCGTTTTTCGGGGGCAAACCGGCCAACGCCAAGCAGCAATGTCGCATCGTCAGGCAATTCGCACAGCGCCAGCAAGCGTCGCCGCAGCGCCGGATCGCGCAGGGCGGGCGAAAACACGCCGGGATCAACGCCCATTGGATTGGTCACCACGCGGGTCAGCCCGCCTGCGGTCAGCCGCGCCGACAGCCCGGGGCTGGCCGAAACGATCATGTCATAGGCGCCATCCAGCTTGCGCAGATGACGCCAATAGCGATCAAACAGCCCGTTAATCGTGTCGCGCCGCGCCACTGGATCAAGCCAGCGATAGGCATAAGCCGACAGCGGATCGGCGTGCATAATCAGGGCGCGCGGGGCCGACCCCGGCCATTCGGCGATGATGCTGGCGCTGCGCCATGGCGATGACGCTTCGACCAGATCGGGCGCTTCGCGGTCGAGCGCGGCATAAAGCGCGGGCACATCGCTGAAATAACGGTAATTGAAATCAAGCGGAAACACGGTCGATTTCAGCCACACGATGCGCGCGCCCGGCCCGCGCTCTTCGACCCGATCATGCAGGCCCGGCGCGATGACCACCACCTCGTGCCCGAGCGCGGCCCCGGCCTTGAGCTTGCGATCGATATACGTGCGCACACCGCCGCCCTTGGGCGCATAAAACGCGCAGACATCGACCAGCTTCATGGGTTCCCCGCAATCGGCCCGAATGAAAACAGGCCCGTGCGGTAATTCATCACCACCCGCAACGGCGTAATGCCGCCGCCCGCCGTGATCGCCACGGATGCAGCGCGCGGCTTGCTGAAGCCCAGATGGGGGTTGGCCGAAAACCCGACCCCGTCGCGCTGCCAGTTGAACCGATGATTGCGGTCGCGGTCGTGCAGCACGCTCACGCCATAACGGCCCGGCCCCGGCACGCGCACGCATACGCGGGGGATGCCCGCCGGAACCGCAATCTCGACCCGGCGAAATGTCTTGCCCGCCATCAGCAGGATATTGTCATCCGCCAGAAAATCGCCCTCGACCGCCGGATAGACTTCGACTTTGAGCGCGCCATCGCGGTCTTTCATCCCCACCACTTCGACCATCAGCGCTGGCCCTGCTTCACCAGCGCGGCACTGGCCTTCGGCTTTGCCAAGGTCCGGGCCTGACGGGATGAATGCCCCTGTCGTCAGCACCAGCGCGGCTGCCAGCAACAGCGGACGGATCATGCATTGCGTTCCTTTTGCACCAGATCGAGCAACAATATGGCGATGAACAATACAATATGTATAGCTGTGATGAACAGGGCAATAACGGTTATCATGTCACTTGTCGCCGCATTGTTCCCGCCCAGCAGTTGCAGCGCCCCGACAAAAGTGATTTCCGGATTCGACAGCAGCGGCAGCCGTGTGATGAGCAAACGCCCGGTTGACAGGATCAGCCATGACGACAGCGGAATATTGGGCAGCATCAGGCTCCACAACACCGCGGTCAGCACGGTATTGACCAGCAGCCGCACCATATGCACGCCAAACACGAACACCAGATCGGCACGCGGCAGGCTGAGCAGGCGGTTGCGCAAGACCGTGATGACCAGCCCGCTGACCAGCATGACCCCGATCGAACCATACAATTCGGTACCGCTGATGCCAAAGCCGAACGACGTCGCATAAGGCAAGGCCAGCACCAGCATAAGCAGCGTCATCGCGTACCCAGCCAGCGCGGACAAAATCGCCACATCCTTGACCGCGCCGAATGGCGATCCCGCGATGTGCACATGACGGCGCGCCCAGTCGTAGAAATAGACTTCGCCGACGTAGCTCAGCAGCAAATTGTTGCCGATCATCTTCTTGATTAGCGGAAATATCCCTTCGACAGGAATTTTCCACAGCTTGCGAAAGATCACCCAGTCACCGACTGGGCCGCTCAGGTAGTTTACTGCCAGCACCAGCCAGATCAGCGGCGAGGCCTGAATAACGCCGATCAGCTTGTGCCAATCATGCTTGTTCACCTCAAGCAGTGCGCACACCAGAATGCCAACCGAAATGACCGGGCCGACAAATCCGCCCAGCCGCCGCCACCGCGATACGGGGCTGGCGTTCGGCATAGCGCCGGACACAGGGTCAGAGGCAGCAGGTTCGGTCATCGACGCGATGCATCCATGGTTTCGCGCACAAGGCGAAGGTGCGCGGCACGGGCCGTGGCGGAAATAGTCATGGCTCGGCTCCGTGCTGGCGTCTCGGGGGGAGCGTTTAGGCAGATTGGAGCCGCAGGTCCAGTGCAGTTGCGCGGCATCACACCAGCAGCGCACCATAACGCGACGGACGATGCGTCGCGGCAAACCGTGCCAGCGTCGCATCGATCGAGGCGAGCAGCGCGGGCACCGTCACATCGCCGGGATGTACCGCCACGCGCACCGTGGGCATCACCGGCAGCGCCGCGCGCGCCAGCGTGGCAAACGCCAGCGATGAAGCAATGCGCCCCCGGCTGCGGCTGGCCCACGTTACCACAGGCCCGCGCGCGAGCACTGCGCGCGACCCCGGCACCCAGACTTTGAAGTGATCTTCGGCCAGTGCAAACCCCGCTTCATCGAGCGCGGCGAGCGCGCCCGGCCCATAGAGCCACGCCGGGGCGATGAACCCCGCGAGCGGCGCGCCCAGAATATCTTCGAGCAAAGCTTTGCCCTGCTGCATCAGCCCGGCGGCTTCGGCCTGGCTCAGCGCCAGAAATTCGCCTTCGCCCGCCGTCAAGTGCCGCGCCTTGAAGCTGCTCAGCCCCGATTCGTCGCGGTGGCACCAGCCGTGCAGAAACATTTCCACCCCTTGCGCCGCCCATCCGCGCAAGGCCGCGTGAAACGCGCGATCCCCAGCAATCGGTGCCTCGCGCCAGTGATCGGGGATCACCAGCATCGCGTACTGGCCCGCGCCGACATGGCGTTCCAGCCGTTCGACCAGCGTATCGACCGCGCGCCATGATCGCGGCGAAACATCGTGGATCGACACCAGCAGCCGCTTGCGCGCGAGAGTGGGGGGATGGGTCATGGCATAGCGTCCGCAGGCCAAGGCCTGTCGCAACGCACTGCGCATTGCAACGGAAAAATCAGGCGGTGTCGCCGGTTGCCGGAGGCGTTGGAAATACCTGCACCGAGCGCGTGGCGCGGTCCACGGCAAAGCCGGAGCCATCGGCGGCGCGCCAGCCAAACGCGGTGGTGGCGGGATTGTCCCAGTCGGCGGGCGTCATCGCCGCGCCATCGCACCGCAGCCACGCGCCCGATTCAGCAAACTGCGCGCGCGCGCCGTGGTGCGCGGCGCGCCACGCGGCGAGCGCGGCGACATGGGCTTCGAGCGCGCCATCGCGCGTGGCCCAGTCGATCCACGTCAGCGCATTGTCTTGCGCATAAGCATTGTTGTTGCCGTGCTGGCTGCGGCCGAATTCATCGCCCGCGGTCAGCATGATCGTGCCGGTCGAGGCGAACAGCGTGCCCAGCATGGCGCGCGCCAGCGCGGCGCGGCGCGATTGCACCACCGGGTCATCGCTTGGCCCTTCGTGGCCATTGTTCCAACTGAAATTCTCCCCGTGGCCGTCACGGTTGTTCTCACCATTGGCGTGGTTGTGGCGGTGGTCGAACGCCAGCGTATCGGCCAGCGTAAACCCGTCGTGCGCGGCAAGGAAATTGACCGAACGGCTTGGCCCATGCCCGAAAATATCCGCCGAGCCCGCCATACGCGTGGCCAGCAGGCCGATCCCGCCATCGCCACGCCAGAACAGGCGGACATCATCGCGCCAGCGGTCGTTCCATTCGAGCCATTGCGGCGGAAAGCGGCCAAGCTGATAGCCGCCGGGGCCGATATCCCACGGTTCGGCGATCAGCACCCGATCACACAGCCACGGATCGGCGGCGATTTCGGCAAAGATCGGCGCATCGCGCGCAAACCCCGGCCCGCGCGCCATGATCGTGGCAAGGTCAAAGCGGAACCCGTCTACCCCGGTCGCGCGCACAAAATGGCGCAACGTGTCAAGCACCAGCCCGCGCAGCGCCGGATCGGCAAAGTTCAGCGTATTGCCGCAGCCGGTGTCGTTGATCAGCGAACCATCGTCGTTGTGCGCGTAAGCCGCATTGTCCAGCCCGCGCAACGCCAGCACCGGGCCGAACCGGTCGCTTTCGCCGGTGTGGTTGAACACCAGATCGAGGATCACCCCGATCCCGGCCGCGCGCAACGCGGCGACCGTCGCGGCAAGTTCGGCCACCCCGCCGGGGCACAGCCGGGGATCGAGCGCCATCGGCACCACCGGGTTGTAACCCCACGCATTGCTCAGCCCGAGCGGCGGCAGGTGGCGTTCGTCGATCCACGCGACAATCGGCATCAGTTCGACCGCCGCCACGTGCAGCCGCTGAAGGTGCGCGATCACCGCCGGAGCCGCCAGCGCGGCAACCGTCCCGCGCTGGTCGGCGGGCACAGCGGGGTGGAGCAGCGTAAACCCGCGCACATTGATTTCGTAAATCAGCCCGCCCGGCGCAAAACACGGTGGCGCACGCGGTGCATCGGGAATTGCGCCCGGCACCACCGAACGCGGCACCAGCGGCGCAGTATCGACGCCATAGTGCGCCAGCGCCGGGTCGTAGCGGAAGGGCCGGTCCAGTTCGGTCGCGTGCGGATCGACCAGCAATTTGGCGGGGTCAAACCACAACCCGCGTTCGGGTGCCCACGCGCCATGCGCGCGAAAGCCATAAGCCGCGCCCTCACGATTGCCCGGCAGATCGGCGATCCAGTCATCGCCCGCGCGCGTCATGGCCACGCGCGTTTCGCCGTCCGCGCCGAACAGGCACAGATCGAGCGCCGTCGCGCGCGGGCTGCGCACCCGGAACCGGGTCTGCGCCGGTCCCGCCGCTGCGGTCACGTAATGACGCTGGGCTGCGTGCGACCGGTGTGCCGCGCGATCCCGGCAATCGCTTCGGCCGCGGCGATCAGTTCGGCCAGCATCGCATCGGTATCCTGATCGAGCGCGCCGTCCGCCGGTTCATAGCGTTCGAGATAGACGCGCAAGGTCGCGCCTTCGGTCCCCGTGCCCGACAGGCGGAACACGATGCGCGATCCGCCCGCAAACAGCACGCGCAAGCCCTGATTGGCGCTGGTTGCGCCATCGACCGGATCGACATAGCAAAAGCTGTCGGCCAGATCGACGTGGAGCGGGCCGAATGCGGTGCCGGGCAAAGCGGGCAGCCGCGCGGTCAGGTCCGCGATCAGCGCCGCCGCCGCTTCGGTCGGCAAAGCTTCGTAATCGTGCCGCGCATAATACGTCCGGCCATAGGTCGCCCAATGTTCGCGCGCCAGCGCGGCGACGCTGATCCCGCGCACCGCCAGAATGTTGAGCCACGCGAGCACCGCCCAGACCCCGTCTTTTTCGCGCACATGGTCCGAACTGGTGCCCGCGCTTTCTTCGCCGCAAATCGTGATGCGGCCGGCGTCGAGCAGATTGCCAAAGAATTTCCACCCGGTGGGGGTTTCAAACGCCGGAATGCCGAGCGCCGCCGCCACCCGGTCTGCCGCCGCGCTCGTGGGCATTGAGCGGGCAATGCCCTTCACCCCCCCGGCATAGCCCGGCGCAAGGTGAAGATTGGCCGCGAGCATCGCCAGACTGTCCGACGGGGTGACATAGCAGCCGCGCCCGACGATCAGATTGCGATCCCCATCGCCATCCGACGCCGCGCCGAAATCGGGCGCATCGTCGGCGTACATCGTGTCGAACAGCGCTTTGGCGTGGACGCGGTTGGGATCGGGATGGTGCCCGCCAAAATCTTCGAGCGGCACGCGGTTCTTCACCGTGCCCGCAGCAAACCCCAGCCGCCGTTCGAAAATTTCAACCGCATAAGGCCCTGTAACCGCGTGCATCGCATCGAATGTCGCGGTGAACCCGGCTGCCACGGCGGCGCGGATCGCGGCAAAATCGAACAGCGTGGCCATCAGATCGGCGTAGTCGGCCACCGGATCGATCACGCTGACCACACCAGCGCCGACCGGGGTATCGCCCAACCGGTCGAGATCGATATCGGGCGCATCAACCGTCAGCCAGCGGTCGATGGTCAGCGTGCGGGCATAGATCGCCTCGGTCACGGCTTCGGGCGCGGGGCCGCCATTGGCGATATTGTATTTGATGCCGAAATCTTCGTCCGGCCCGCCGGGGTTGTGGCTGGCCGACAGCACCAGAGCGCCGCTCGCGCCATAGCTGCGGATGACATGGCTGGCTGCCGGGGTGGACAAGATGCCGCCTTGCCCGACGAGCACGCGGCCATAGCCATTAGCGATGGCGATGCGGATCGCCGCCTGAATCACCGTACGGTTGTGATAGCGGCCATCGCCGCCGATCACCAGCGTGGCACCGGGTGCCGGTGCCACGACGTCAATCACCGCTTGAATAAAGTTTTCGGCATAGTTGGCTTGGGCAAATTCGCGCACTTTCTTACGCAAGCCCGATGTGCCCGGCTTTTGCCCGGCATAAGGCGTGGACGGGATCGAACGGATCATGCAGCCTCCAACACTTGGCCATAAAGGTCGGCATAGGCCTTGCCGCTCCGACCCCACGAAAAATCGGCTTTCATCCCCGCGCGCTGGATCGCCGTCCAAGCCGCGTGGTCGGCAAACAGCGCCACCGTGCGCTCGATGGCATCGGTCAGCGCGCCATATGTCACCGCGTTGAACTGCACCCCGGTGGCGGCCCCGGCGGCGAGACTGGCAAGATTGGCATCGATCACGGTATCGACCAGCCCGCCGGTGCGCGCCACCACCGGCACGCAGCCATAAGCCAGCCCGTACAATTGCGTCAGCCCGCACGGTTCGAACCGGCTGGGCACGAGGATCGCATCGCCGCCGCCCTGCATCCGGTGCGAAGCGGCTTCGTCATAGCCGATCCGCACGCCCACGCGCCCGCGATGGCGCGCAGCGGCAGCGGCAAACCCGGCTTCGAGCGCTTTGTCGCCCGAACCCAGCAGCGCGAGCTGTGCCCCGCAGCCGACGAGGTGATCGATGGCCGACAGCAGCACGTCCATGCCTTTTTGCCACGTCAACCGGCTGATTACCACGAATAGCGGCCCGCCATCGTCAAGCGCGAATTCGGCGTTGAGCGCCGCGCGGTTCGCCGCGCGGCGGTTTAGACTGCGCGCTGAAAACCGGCTGGCCAGCGCTGGGTCGGTGGCCGGGTTCCATTCGCGCGTGTCGATTCCGTTGACGATACCGCGCACATGACCATCACGCGCGCGGATCAGCCCTTCAAGCCCCATGCCGAATTCGCCGCTGCGGATTTCGCGCGCATATGTCGGGCTGACGGTGGTGATCGCCGATGCGGCTTCGAGCCCCGCCTTCAAATACCCCACGCCGCCGTGGTATTCGACCCCGCTGATCGACCACGCCGCATCGGGCAGCCCGAGCAGGGGGAACAGCGCGGCGGGAAAAAATCCCTGAAACGCCATATTGTGGATGGTCATCACACTGGGCACCGACTTGCCCGCTGGAGCATAGCGCAAATAGGCCGGGACCAGCCCCGCCTGCCAGTCGTGCGCATGGGCCAGATCAAACCGCAACCCGCGCACCGCGCCGCCCGCAACATCCGCCGCCGCGCGCGCAAACGCGGCAAAGCGCAACCCGTTGTCGGGCCAATCGCGCCCGTTGCCATCGCCATATGGCCCGCCATCGCGCGCAAACAGCGCGGGCGCATCGAGCACCAGCAGCGGCTGCCCGCCGACCATGCCCGCCAGCAACCGCGCGCCTTCACCCAGCAGCGATGGCCAGACATGAACTTGCGCCGCGTCACCCAGCCGCGCCAAGACCGCCGGATAACCGGGCAGCAGCGTGGTCATCGCCACATCGTGCGCCGCCACCGCGTTTGGCAGGGCACCCGCGACATCGGCCAGCCCGCCGGTCTTGACCAGCGGCGCGGCTTCGGACGCGATGGAGAGCACGCGGATGGTCATGGCGGGGTGAACTTCAGCCGCAGCGCAAAAGCCATTCCCCCAAAGGCCAAGGCAATCGTTTTGCAAAACCCGTCATTGCGCGCCAGGTCCTCCCCCTCTGGGGGAGGTGGCAGCGCGTAGCGCTGACGGCGGGGGTACGACGGGCAGAATATCGTGCGGTTTGGCGAAGTTGCGCCCCCTCCGTCAGCCCTGCGGGCTGCCACCTCCCCCAGTGGGGGAGGACCTAGGGCAGCTCACGCCGAATTGTCGGTCAGTATGCTCCGTATCATTGTGTCAGACTTCATATGCGATAGCCCCTCCCCCTTGGTGGGAGGAATTGGGGTGTGACTGCGCACCGAACGTTTCACTCGGCATGGTGCAGGAAAGACCCTAAACCGCTTCCAGCGCATAGCCCGCCGAGCGCACGGTGCGTACCGGGTCAGCCGCGCCGGGCAGCGCGATGGCCTGGCGCAAGCGGCGGATGTGCACGTCGACCGTGCGCAATTCGATATCGCTGCCGCTGCCCCAGACCGCATCGAGCAATTGCCCGCGCGAAAACACCCGGCCCGGATGTTCCATGAAATGGCGCAACAGGCGAAATTCGGTGGGGCCGATGCGGATTGCCTCTCCCTGCCGGTTGACGCGGTGCGCGGTCGGATCAAGCGACAGATCACCCACGGTGATGGTTTCGCCCGCCAGCGCGGGGCGCACGCGGCGCAGCACCGCGCCGACGCGCGCGATCAGCTCGCGCGGCGAAAACGGTTTGGTCACATAGTCATCGGCGCCGATTTCCAGCCCGCGCACCCGGTCATCTTCATCGCTGCGCGCGGTCAGCATGATGATCGGCACGTGCGCGGTGGCTTTTTGCCGTCGCAAACGGCGGCACACTTCGATACCGCTGGTGCCCCCGATCATCCAGTCGAGCAGTACCAGATCGGGCGTTTCTTCGGCAGCGAGCAGCAGCGCTTCATCACCATCATCGGTGGTGCGCACATCATAGCCTTCACCGCGAAAGCGGTATTCGACCAGTTCGGCCAGTGCTGCATCATCTTCGACCAGCAGCAGTTTGGGCGCGGTCATCGGCACGTGTCCTGTTTCGCGAAAGGTCTTGATAGCTCGCCGCAGACACCGGCAATGTTACCGTGTCATGACGAACCGGACGGCGGCATCACGTCTTCCCGATCGGGCAGGTAGGTGCCGGTGGCGGCATAGTGCACCACTTCGGCAATGTTGGTGGCCTGATCCCCGATCCGTTCGATATTGCGCGCCACGAACATCAGTTGCGCCACGCTGCTGATCGTGGCCGGATTTTCGACCATATACGACACAAAATTGCGAAACACGCTGTCATAGAATGCATCGACTTTGGCATCGCGCTGCACGATATCGGCGGCGGCAACCGGATCGCGCGCGGCATAGGCCGTCAGCACATCGTGCACCATGTCGCCCGCCAGTTCGTTCATCATCGGCAGCAGCGTCAAGGGTTCAAAGCGTTTGTGCCCTTCGATATGGCCCACGCGTTTGGCGATGTTTTTGGCATAGTCGCCGATCCGTTCGATCACTCCGGCGATCTTGAGCGCGGCCAGCACTTCGCGCAAGTCTTCGGCCATCGGCGCGCGCAGTGCCAGCACCCGCACCGCCAGCCGATCAACTTCGCCCTCCAGTTGATCGATCCGGCGGTCGCGCGCGATCACCCCGGCGGCCAGCCGTTCATCCCCGCTGACCAGCGCATCCATCGCCTGGGCTATCGACAGTTCGGCGAGCCCGCCCATTTCCGCCACCATCCCGCGCAACCGGGTGATATCTTCATCAAACGCTTTGACGGTGTGTTCAGCAACCATGCGCGCGGATCCTCGTACAGCGGTCTCAGCCACCGGTCGGTTCCGGCGTTGCGAGCAAGGCCAGCCGGATCGATACCGTGGTGCCCTGGCCCAGCCGACTGGTGATGTCCAGCCGCCCGCGATGGCGTTCAACGATATGTTTGACAATCGCCAGCCCCAGCCCGGTGC
The DNA here is from genome assembly GCA_903848655.1 of uncultured Sphingomonadales bacterium. Lineage (GTDB taxonomy): Bacteria > Pseudomonadota > Alphaproteobacteria > Sphingomonadales > Sphingomonadaceae > Novosphingobium. Next base: position 10,088 of record CAINGT010000053.1, on the reverse strand, counting down.
CCCCCGCCGCGCGGCTGCGGCCGGGATCGGTGCGGTAAAAGCGGCGGGTCAGGTGCGGAATATGATCGGGGTGGATGCCTTCGCCATGGTCGGTCACGGTCAGCACCGCTTCGCGCTCGCCACGAGTCAGCCGCAGTTCGACCGGGCGTGCGGCATCGGAATACTTGATCGAATTGTCGACCAGATTGCGGATCACCTGATCGAGTTGCTGGCGATCCCCCGGCACGACCGCCGGTTCGGCGGTGACTTTGATCCGGCCATCGCCCAGCGTTACCACCAGTTCGCCACCGATCGAGGCCACCAGCAGCCCCAGATCGACCGGATCGCGCGGCACATCGTGCTTTTCCGCTTCAATCCGCGACAGCGACATCAGATCTTCGACCAGATATTGCAGCCGCCGCGCCTCTCGCAACACCGTCGCGTGAAAGCGCGCGCGGGTGGGGACATCGATGCGCGCATCGGGATCGGCCAGCGTTTCGATATAGCCGATGATCGATGCCAAAGGCGTGCGCAATTCATGGCTGGCATTGGCGACAAAATCGGTATGCGCACGGCTGATATCGGCCTCTGCGCTGCGATCAATCAGTTCGATCAGCGAAAACCGGTCGTCCACCGCCACCCGCCGCACTTGCCAGATGCTGCGTGGACTGGTCAACCCGCGCACTGTCACGCTGCCTTCGCGGCTGTCGAGCAAAGTGATCGCTTCGGGATGGCGCAACGCCACGCGCGCATCCTGCCCCACGATATGCCCGCCCAGTTCGCCGCGTGCCGCCGCATTGGCAGCGGCAATGCGCTGCCCATCGAGCATCAGCACCGGCACCCCGAACGGCTCGATCAGATCGATCATCGCGCGGCGCGACAGTGCGGGTTCTTCCGCCTGGCGCACTTCGACCGCAGGCTCGGGCCGCATCAGCCACAGCGTGCCCAGCCACGCCACGACCACCAGCCCCGCCAGCACCACGCTCGCGCCCACGATCACCATCACCAAACCGCAGACCAGCGCCACAGCCACGCCCCCGCGCGGCAGGCGCGCGGCATCGGAAACAGCAGGCTGGGGGATCATCACCATGGCATCATGTCAAACAAGCGCACATACTACCACCGCTTGATGACCAAAGCATGACGCGTTTAGAGCAAAAAGCGATGAGATTGAATCGCATTCCGCTCTAGAGTCATTGTTTTCGCGTGATTTATTGCGAGCCGAAGTCCACCGAAAGTAAAAAGTGGGAACCGGTTTTTTGCACGATGCACAATCGCGCGACAGTCACCCCGCCCGCAACGCTTTTGCCACGGCCACAATCGCCACGATCAACGCCAGCGCCGACACTTTGCCCCATGCCACCAGCGACACCCGATCCCGATCACGCCGCCGCATATGCCGATAATCATGCACCGTGCCAATCCCGGCCACTACCCCCGCCGCGACCGCCAACGCAAACCAGCGATGACCGTCCACCAGCCCGATCACATCCAACCCCCATGATTCCGGGACCACCCCCATGCCAACCGCCAAACGCTGCAAATGGCACCTCGGCGTTGTGATCGCTGCTTACGGGCGCCGTAAAGCTGAACGGCTGCTACCGGTCCGGGTTCAATCTGGCCTTCTGCGGCGGCCTGTCAAGGGCCCTTTATCTGCGGCATGATACCGCTGCGGCTAAAGCCGGATGGTCCCGTTTACATTCTGGTCGCGGCGGTGGGCTGGTTTGCGGTGACCAGCCTGATCCTTGTGAACAGCGGACGGAACGCCGGCTGAAAGGCTGTTGCAAATCTGCCATCACCCGCCCCGGCTTTCCGCGATGATCCCTTATCGCCAAACTTGACCGCATCAGTGTTGGTGCTACCGTCTGGTAGATAAGGGCGTCGGCGCCCAAACCATGCCGCGATTACCTCGAATCGCAGCATGGTTCAGGGTGGTTGTTTTCGCATGGTGTATTGCAAAGTGTATTGCAAAAAATCGGTGCCCACTTTTTTGCATCGGGCTCTATCGGGAGACATGGCATGAGCCAGGGTACGCAAGTGGTGTTGACCGCAACCGAAACGGTGTCGATCGGATTGCCGGCGGCAGAAGCGATCGCGGGCCTTGCCGCAACGCACGATGCGCGCAAAGTGTTTATCCTCGCCAGCGGCCATCTGAACCGCAACACCGACGAGATCCGCCGCATCGAAGCGGCGCTGGGTGCCCGCCATGCCGCCACGCATGACGGAATTCAGCCCCATGCACCGCGTGAAGACGTGTTGAGGGCGGCCGCGCACGCGCGCGATGTGCACGCCGATCTGGTCGTGACGGTTGGTGGTGGCTCGGTCACCGATGCCGGCAAGATCTTGCTGATCTGCCTGAAGCACGACATCACTACGGTTGAAGATTTTGACAACTATCGTGTGCGCATGGATGATGCCGGCAATATGGTCATTCCGGTCTTTGCCGGGCCAGACATCCGATGCGTATGTGTTCCGACCACGCTGTCCGGCGGCGAATTCAACCCGCTGTCGGGGGCAACCGATCAGCGCAACAAGCAAAAACAGGCTTATACCCAGCGCAATATGGTGCCCGTGATGGTGGTGCTTGACCCCGCCATTACCGTGCACACGCCCGAATGGCTGTGGCTGTCAACCGGGGTTCGCTCGGTCGATCATGCCACCGAGACATTGGCGTCGCTGCAGTCAAATTACTTTGCTGACGGGCTGGCCGATTCAGCGTTGCGGCTGCTTGCAGAGGGCCTGCCGCAAGTAAAGGCCGATCCGGCGAACCTCGATGCCCGGCTCAAATGCCAGGTTGGCGCATGGCAATCGATGATCCCGATCATTGCCGGGGTGCCGATGGGGGCAAGCCATGCCATCGGCCACACGTTGGGGGGCACGTGCGATGTGCCGCATGGCTATACCTCGTGCGTGATGGCACCATTCGTTCAGGCCTATAATCTTTCGGTCAACGCCCATCGCCAGAAACGCATCAGCGCATGTCTTGGCGATGCCGCCCGCCCCGCATCGGAATTGCTCGACGCACTGATCCGCGGATTGGGTATGCCGCGATCCCTGAAAGATGTCGGCGTTGGTGAAGCCCAATTGCAGCAGATCGCCGAATATACTCTGGAAGATATCTGGGGCCGTACCAATCCCAGGCCGATTACGTGTGCCGAAGATGTCATGACAATCCTGCGTACCGCGCTGGGCTGATCCGAGCATGGCGACACCACGCGGCACCGGGCTTTTGTCAACTCATCGCGCGATATCATCAACCCGATAACCGGCGTGTCCCGACCATCAAGGAACCGCACTTGCCAACGCGAACATCCGGACAACGACCCGTCCAACTGAAAGAGGAAATTGCCGCATTCAAGCGGCGGCGTATCCTTGAAGAGGCGAGCCACCTGTTTTCGACCGAAGGCTATGATACTACCACGCTTGATAAAGTGGCCGACCGGCTCAACGTGTCGAAGCCGTTCATTTACACCTATTACAAAAACAAAGGTGAACTGCTGTTCGAAATTTGTCAGACCGGGATAAAGCTGTCGCTCGTGGCGCTTGAACAATCGCTGGCGGTCGAGGGAACGGCAACCGACAAGCTGAAAGCTGTGGTCGAGCGGGTTGCACGGATTATCATTGAAAACCAGCGTTATATCAGCATCTATCTGCGTGAGGAAAAACGCCTTGATCCTGATGATGCCCGCAGCATCCGGGTGATGCGCCATCATTTTGACGAACTGCTGGGCGATCTGCTGGACAAAGGCTGCAAGAGCGGGGAGTTCGGGATCCAGGACCCATCACGTGCCGCGATCTGGGTCAGCGGTCTGCTGACATGGATTGCGCTGTGGTACCATGAAGGCGGCAGTTGGTCGGCAACCGAAGTTGTCATGGATGCGCTGACAATGGTCATGAAGATGGTTTCACCGGGACGCGCTTATCGTGGCTGATCTGGCCCAATCGGCCCTGCCCGACCGTCGCGCGTGCGTGTTGCGCTATCTGCTCGATGATTGGGCTGACTTGCGTGGCGATAAAATCTACGCAGTGTTCGATGACGGGGAGACTTGGACTTACCGCGAATTGCGCGCACGCGTCATTGCCAAGGCGGTGGGCCTGCAGCAATTGGGCGTAAGCCAGGGCGATCACGTTGCCGTCTGGTTGCCGGATGGCCGCGACGCGCTGACGGTGTTTTTTGCGATCAATTATCTTGGTGCCGTGTTCGTTCCGTTCAACACCGCCTATCGCGGGGCGATTCTTGCACATGTTCTCGCCAATTCCGACGCGCGCTTGCTGATCGCCCATGCCGGGCTGGTGCAGCGGCTGCACGGCATCGATCTTGCCCGCATCGAACGGCTGGTCGTGCTGGGTGACATGCCAGCAATCCTGCCGGTTCCCGGCATTGCTTATGCATCCGTGATGGGTGATGAAGGCGCGTTGACAGCCTTGGCCCGCCCGATCGAACCGTGGGACAATCAGGCCATCATCTACACGTCAGGCACGACCGGCCCGTCGAAAGGGGTGCTGTCGTCCTATCTGCATCTTTACACCAATGCCGGGCCGGATAGCTGGCATTTCGTTACCGGGGATGACCGATTTCTGGTGAACATGCCGATTTTTCATATCGGCGGTCTGGGCATTCCGTTTGTGATGCTGGCGCGCGGCGGATCGATCGCGCTGATGGAAAACTTCACGACCGAAGGATTCTGGCCATTTGTGCGGCACACCGGTTGCACCGCAATTTTTCTGCTCGGGGTGATGGCGACATTCCTGATGAAGCGCCCGCCCGCAGCCAATGATCGTGACCACAGTGTCCGGCTTGCCTTCATGGTGCCACTCACACCTGCTGCGGCACCGTTTCATGACAGATTTGGCATTGATATTTATACCATTTTCAACATGACTGAAATTTCGTCACCAATCGTATCCGGGCCCAATCCGGTCAAGCCGGGGACTTGCGGTTTGCGCCGCGCGGGTGTCGAAGTTCGCCTTGTCGATGCGCATGACCGCGAAGTACCGATTGGCGCGGTCGGGGAAATGATGGTGCGCACCGATCGACCTTGGACCATGAACAGCGGTTATTACAAAAATCCCGAAGCCACGGCGCAGGCCTGGCGCAATGGCTGGTTTCATACCGGCGATGCATTCCGCCGCGATGAAGACGGCTATTTCTATTTTGTTGACCGGGTGAAAGATGCGATCCGCCGACGAGGCGAAAATATCTCGTCCTTTGAAGTGGAAGGCCAGGTTATCGGCCACCCCGCCGTGCGCGAAGCGGCGGTGGTCGCCGTTCCGAGCGAATATTCCGAGGACGAAGTGCTGGCAGTCGTCGCTCCGGTCCCCGGTGCCACCATCGATCCTATCGAACTGATCGAATTTCTGGTGGAGCGCCTGCCCTACTTCATGGTCCCGCGCTATATCCGCGTCCTTGACGAACTGCCCAAGACGCCAACCGCCAAAGTCATGAAAGCCAAATTGCGGGTTGAGGGACTCGCGATCGGCACGTGGGATCGCGAAGCGAATGGTATCAAATTGCGCAAGGAAAAGCTTTAGAGCGGAATGCGATTAGATTGAATCGCATTCTGCTTAGGAGTCTTTGTTTTCGCGTGATTTATTGCAAAAAACCGGTTCCCACTTTTTTGCATCACGCTTTAACGCGTAATCACTCAAAGCCGGAAGCGGCAGGCCTGCACCGAGGCGCGGGGCGCGCCGTCGGTGCAGGTGCGGTTGCTCAGATTTTCAGACCCAGCGTAACGCCGAACGTCCGTGGCGGCGCAACTGTGCCAACGCGAACGCTGTTGTAAAGCGGCGCGGTGATGATGTTGTTTGAAAAGATGAAGTGGTCAGTCAGGTTGCGGCCCCAGATGTCGAGGGTCCACCGTTTGTCTTCAGTGGTATAGCCGATACCGGCATTCAGTAGGGCATAGGGTGCCTGGGTTGCGTCGGCATTGTTGAATTCGGTGAAGTAGACCCGGTCCTGCCACGTCAGATCGCCACGCACGGTGATCTTGCCCGGCAGGCTGACAGGCAGATCATAGTTTACGCCCGCCCGGAACGAAAATTTGGGTGCATTGTCCAGCGTGTTTCCGGCCAGGCTGACTGTTGCGAAATTGGCGCGATAATAGCCATTTTCGAACTGCCGGTATTTGGCATTGAGATACGTGCCGAACAGTTCAACCGTCAGACCGGTTGCCGGTTTGGCCCGCAGTTCGGCCTCGAACCCATAGTTGCGCGCCGATGCCGCGTTGACGGTGGAAACGATGCTTTGGGCATTCACGAACCCGACCTGAAGGTTCGAATAATCCATGTAGAATGCCGAAAGATTGGCTTGCAGCCGGTTGTCTAGCGCAGCCGTCTTCACGCCAAGTTCATAGCTCCAGACATATTCAGGATCGATCACGTCGTTTTGCGAGCCAACGTTGATCACGCCCGATTTGAAACCGCGCGTCACCGTCGCATAGAACAGCGTATCAGGATTGGCCTGATAATTCAGCGTCATGGTAGGTGTGAACGCGTCCCACGCTTTCTGCTTGTTGGTCAAGACGTTGGTCGCAAGGAAGTCGAACACGCCAATTCCCTGGCGCTTTTCGTGGCTGAAACGTCCACCCAGCGTCAGTTTCAAGCTATCGGTAAAAGCATACGAACCTTGCGCATAGAGGCCAAGCGCATCGATTTTCACCGTGCCGGTTTGCAGGTAGTTTTTGCTGTCGAAGTAATTCGCAGGCAAATTGAACAAAATACCAAGGTTGGTAAGCGGCACACGCACTTCACCGCTCAAATCTTCGTGGAAATAGACTGTGCCGAACAAGGCATCAAAGCGATTGCCTTTATAACTACCAACAAACTCCTGACTGTAGCTTTTGCTGTTTTCGGTATAGTTATTCTGCCCGAACATGTTCACATTCGACCCATTGAGGTCATCGCGGTTGAACCGTTCGAAGTCATGATATGACGTGATCGATTTGATCGACCAGTTTTCCGGGGTCCATTCCATCGTGCCGGTAAAACTGGTGCCGTTGCGATGGTTGACCGGGTCAGTGCCCGAATAGAGATCCCGCAAATTGGGCTTTACACCTTTTGCAGCGGCAATCGTGAAAATTGATTGACCACCAAGCAACGCGCCCAGCGCGTTTTCCGCCGCAACGGTCGGTCCGAAATAGTGAAATGCATAGTTGTTGTCGTTTTCGTGAAACGTTTCGCCTGACACCAGGATGCTGAAATCTTCCGCCGCCTTCAGCAGCACACTGCCGCGAAAGGCATATGCATTGCGGTTGTCGATCTGGCTGTGCGTAAATGTATTGGTGCCATAACCGTCACGCGTGTCATATTTCCCCGAAATGCGCACCATCACCGTGTCTTTGACCACGGCTCCACCCACGCCACCTTCGATCGCGACGGCATTGTAATTCCCGTAAGTTGCGCGCAGATAGCCGTCGAGCGCTTCAGTCGGCCGCTTGGTAATCAGATTGATCGCACCGGCTGTCGCACCGCGACCATAAAGCGTGCCTTGCGGCCCCCTCAGCACTTCGACTTGTTGCAAGTCATAAAACCCGGCAAGTTGGGCCGCTGGCCGTGGAATCTGGGCTCCATCTTGCAGAAATGCCACACCGCCGTCTGCACCGAGGTCGATGCTGGTAAGCCCGATGCCCCGGATGAAAATGCGGTTCACGCCGAACTGATCGCCAACCGACAGATTGGGAATCGAGGCCGCCAGCGATTGCACATCCTTGATCTTGCCCGCGCCCAGATCACCGGCCTGTACCGCCGTGACCGCAGCGGCGACTTTGGACAGCGACGTGGATTGGCGTGTTGCCGTTACGACGATGTCACCAAGACCCGTACCGGACGCGGCACCCGCTTTTGCACCATCGGCGGCAGCAGTCTGTTGCGCGTGCGCCGGAATGGCCATCAGCGTTGTGCACGCCACACCCAAAACCGCCATCGCCCGCGCCGATACCGCCGCACGCAGCACGGCACCCGTTGTTGACACCCGCACCATCTCTCTCCCCTCGTGTTATAGTTTAAGCGTGTTATCGTTTGAGCGTGTTATCGTTGCACCGCATTTTATACTATCGCGTAGATATATTGTATCTTAGGTAGCTTGCAAGCGTGAAATCGGGCCAAGCGTGGCTAGCGAAAACGGAGAGCGGTGTGGACGACGTACACGTGGCAGGCGCACATGCCGATGGTTCCGGCCTTGGGCCAAACCTCGCCGAACTGGCCAGCGATCCCGCCGCCTTGCGCGCGGCGCTGGAAAGCGCAGACGCTGGCACGCTGCTCTTGGTACTCGTGCAGTTTACCGGGGATCTCGACCTGTTGGCGCGCGCCAAGCCCTTTATCAGCGGCCCTTTGAATTACCACGAAACGATGCCCGAAACGCTTCGGAGCGAAATCCGCGACCGGTTGAGCGCGGTTCTGACCGACTATGCGCAAAGGCGCATCCCGTTGCCGCCGATACCCGCGGGCGAGATGCTGCGCGCGATGTTGAGCACGGCGGCGGGCGAAGATGTTGCGCAAGACTATACCGCCATGATGCGCGAAGATCTGGAACCGGCTGAAATCGATCCGCGCGGCATGGCGTGGCGCAATCCGCCCGATCCGGCACAGCTTGAACGGTTTCCGGTCGTGATTATTGGCGGCGGGATGTCCGGCTTGTGCGCGGCCATCCGGATCAAACAAGCAGGCTTGCCCTTTACGATTATTGAAAAAAACCAGTCAGTTGGCGGCAGTTGGTATGAAAATTTCTATCCCGGCTGCGGGGTGGATACGCCAAACCATTTTTATTCCTATTCGTTTTTTCTCAATCATGACTGGTCCCATTTTTTCGCCAAACGCGATGAGCTTTGGGCATATTTCGAACGCGCCGCCGATCAATTCGGCATTCGTGACCACATTCAGTTTGGCACCGAGGTCGTTTCGGCCACGTGGTCGGACAGCAACAGCGATTGGCATGTGCGCTTGCGCCGCACGGATGGTTCGCAATACCAGATCCGCGCCAAAGCGGTAATCTCTGCCGTCGGCGTGCTCAATCGCCCGAAACTGCCCGACATTCCGGGCCGGGAGACTTTCGCCGGCACCGCGCTCCATACCGCGGCGTGGGACAGCACTTTCGACTGGCGCGGCAAGCGGGTCGGCATGATCGGCACGGGCGCATCGGGACAGCAGGTTGGCCCCACACTGGCGCCCGATGTGGCGCGGCTGACGATATTTCAGCGTTCTCCGCATTGGGTGGTGCCCAATCCCAATTACTTTGCCGAAGTGGCAGACGGGATGAAATGGGCATTGGCGCATATCCCCTATTTCGCCCGCTGGTACCGTTTTCAGTTGTTCTGGGCCTTTGCCGATGGCCTGCACGCCGCGCTAAAGGTTGATCCGGAGTGGGCGGATGGTGGTCGCTCGATCAATGCCATCAACGCCCGCCATCGCGAATTCATGGTGCGTTATCTGCGTGGCAAGCTGGGTGAAGGATCGCCGCTGATCGACAAAGTTACTCCCGGCTATCCGCCTTATGGCAAGCGCATCCTGATCGACAACAACTGGTTCGAAATGCTCAAGCGCGACAATGTCGACCTGGAAACAGGACGCATTGCGCGCATCGTCCCCGACGGGATCGAAACCGAAAGCGGCGAGCATATCGCGCTTGACGCGATCATTTATGCCACCGGCTTTCAGGCCAGCAAAGTGCTCGCACCGATGACCATCACCGGGGTCGGCGGAAAGGATTTGCACCAATTCTGGGGTCCGGATGACGCAACCGCCTATCTTGGCACGATGGTACCGGGATTTCCCAACTTCTTCATGCTGATGGGGCCAAACACGGGGCTGGCGCATGGCGGCAATGTGATCTTCATCACCGAATGCCAGGTGCGCTATATCCTGAGCGCGCTGCGCGAAGTGATCGAGCGCGGCGCGCAGGCGGCCGACGTCAAGCCCGCTGTGTTCGACGCCCATATTGCCCAAGTCGATGCTTTGCATGCCGGAATGGTGTGGACGCACAAAGGGCTGACCAACTGGTACCGTAACGATCAGGGCCGAGTGTTTGCGCTCCTGCCGTATCGGCTGGTCGATTATTGGCAGATGACCCGCACGTTTTCACCCGAGGAATACACCATCACATGACAGCCATTCTG
>CAINGT010000052.1 GCA_903848655.1 uncultured Sphingomonadales bacterium | reverse complement strand
CGCTGACGGAGGGGGTGCGGCGGGCAGAATATCGTGCGAATTCCTGAAGTTGTACCCCCTCCGTCAGCCCTGCGGGCTGCCACCTCCCCCAGAGGGGGAGGGGCTTGGATTCTCGCAGATTTCGCGCGCAATTAAATCATGGGGCGGCGCGCAATGCAATCGCTCGCCGCCGCTTCGTAGGCAGCGGCGGCGGCAAGGCATCGCGCCTCGCCGTGCACCGGGGCGACGATCTGGATACCCATGGGCAGCCCGCCGGGGCCGAATCCCGCTGGCATGGCGAGCGCGGGGCAGCCGGACAGCGTGACCAGACAGACCGCCTGCATCCATTCATGATACGTCTGCATCGGTTTGCCGCCCACGACCTGCGGCCAGTGCGCTTCGACCGCAAAGGGCCAGACTTGCGCGGTGGGCACGATCCAATAGTCATAACGGCGCAGCAGCGCGGCGACGGCGCGGCTCCATTGCGTCTGGATCGCCGACAGCGCGGCGATATTGTAGGCTGACAGGCCGAACCCGCCCTCGATTTCCCACACCGCTTCGGGTTTGAGTAGCGCGCGGCGGGCAGGATCGTTATAGTAAGGCAACAAGCCGGGACCGCTGTGCCAGTGGCGCAAGCCGACGAAGGCGCGCCATGCCTGCGCCACGGGAAAATCGGGCACCGCCACATCGATATGCGCGCCCATCGCGGCAAACTTGTTCACTGCCGCCGCGCAGGTATCGAGCACGCCCGGATCGAACGGCACCGCCCCGCCAAAATCGCCCGACCACGCGATGCGTTTGCCCTTCATCGCTTCGGGCTGGATGTGGCGCAAGGCTGCGCCGTCTGATTCCATCGCCAGCGGCATCCGCGCGTCCCACCCCGCCATGACCGACAGCAGCAGTGCCAGATCGCCCAGATTGCGCGCCATCGGCCCGGTAACCCCGGGGGTAGGGATCCAGTCGTCCGCCGTATCGCGCGCGATCCGCCCGATGCTCGTGCGAAAGCCCCATACGCCATTCCACCCCGCCGGGTTGCGCAACGATCCGCCATAATCGCTGCCATCGGCCAAAGGAACCATATCGGCCGCGAGCGCCGCCGCCGCGCCGCCGCTGCTGCCCCCGGCCGACAGCGCCGGGTTCCACGGATTGCGCGTCACCCCCCACACCGGGTTATAGCTGTGCGATCCGAACCCGAATTCGGGCACATTGGTCTTGCCGATGAACGTCACCCCGGCACGGCGCAAGCGTTCGGCCAGAATGCCATCGTGCGCGGCCACCTGCTGCGCCAGAATCGGCGAACCTTGTGTCCATACCAGCCCGGCCACCGGCTCCAGATCTTTGACCGCGTGCGGCAGTCCGTGCAGCGGGCCAAGCGCGGCACCGCTTGCCACCACACGGTCCGCCGCTTGCGCTTCGGCGATCAGTACGGCGGGATCGCGCAAGCCGATGATCGCGTTGAGCTGCGGATTGATCGCGGCAATGCGGTCAAGGTGCGCAGTCATCACTTCTGCCGCCGACACCTGCCGCGCGGCAATCGCGGCGGCCAAGGCGCGCGCGCTCCACTGCGTCAATGGCCCGGATGGCCCAGGCGTGGCAGCGGTGGCGCGGCGCGTTATCAGCGCTGCAGCCACAGCCGCCAAGGCGATCAACGAACGGCGCGACAGGCGCGGACGCGCAATTGGAGACGATGCAATCATAAATCATCATCGCCGCGCATCATCAGCCAAGGCAAGCCCCCACGCGCAAAAAAGGTGGCGAGAGCATGATGCGATTCTTTCTTATCGCATCACGCTCTAGTGGCTTGCGTCCTTGCAAAAGGCGGTAAAGTCTGAATCTATTCCGTCGCGAATCAGCGATGGAGGTGTTTTG
>CAINGT010000051.1 GCA_903848655.1 uncultured Sphingomonadales bacterium | reverse complement strand
GCTGCCACCTCCCCCAAAGGGGGAGGAGCTAGATTCCATATGCGATTGCCCTGCTTTCAGGGGAGGGGGGAAGAAAATGTCCGAATGGCGCGGTGCTTACAGCGCGCTTTCAAGCCAGCTTTTGAGCTGGCTTTTGGGCGCCGCGCCCAGCTTTTGCGCGACCGGTTTGCCATCCTTGAACAGCACCAGCAGCGGGATCGATTGCACCCCGATTTGGCCGGGGACAGTGGTGTTTTCCATAATGTCCATCTTCACGATCGACACCCGGTCGGCCAGTTCGGCCGAGATTTCTTCGAGCGCGGGGGCGATCATCTTGCATGGCCCGCACCAGTCGGCCCAGAAATCGACCAGCACCGGCTTGGCGGCGGACAGCACATCTTCGGCGAAGCTGGCATCGGTAACGGCTTTGGTGGACATCGGGACAAACTCCGCAAAAGAACGACTTCTCATTTAGGCGGCTGTGCGCGACATACAACCGATCAAGCGCAAAAGGTTTACTCTGCCGACACCAGCCGCAAGGTTTGCGCCGCCAGCAGATCATCGGGCAAAGCAAACAGGCGCGGGATCGCGGTATAGAGCAGCGCGGCCGCCACGCGCCGACCGGGGTGGATCACCCGCATCGCCGCGACATAGGCCGCCATCTGCCGCAGATAGGCGGGGGCAATGGCGCTGATCGCGGCGGGTGGGCGGCGGTCGGTCTTGAAATCGACGATCAGCACCGCATCGGCGGTAATCAGCAGGCGGTCGATAGTGCCGCTGACCATGCGCGTGCCGACCAGCGCGGCAATCGGCACTTCGGCGAGCGATCCGGGGCCGAACACCGCCGCCCAGTCGGGCTGATCGAGCACCGCGAGCGCGGCTTGCGCCAGCGCGGTGCGGTCGTCATGCGACCAATCGGCGGCCATCCGCTCCAGCCATTGCGCCGCGACTGGCGCGCGGCGATCCGGTGCCACATCGGGCAGGCGTTCGAGCAAGCGGTGCAGCAAGGTTCCGCGCCGCGCGGCCAGCCGCGCGCCCGGGCCGGGACGAATCGGCGCGGCGGGGGCATCGTCTTCACCCAGCGCGCTGGGCGTCAGCGGGCGTGCCGGGCGCGGTTCCGGCCCGATCACGGCGCGCAGCACCGCGGGCACGGCAATGGGCGGCGCGGGCGCGGTGCCCGGATCGCGTGGCGGCAGTGGCGCGGCGTGGCCAAAATCGCGCCGCCGGTTCCACAGCGGATCGGCGTGCGCCGCACCAGCGGGCATCGTCCGGTCGAGCGCCGCGTACCAGCTGTGCGCGGGGACTTCGCCTTTGGCGCGCGGGCCAAGCGCGCCGGTCACGAACAGCGCTTCTTCGGCGCGGGTCATCGCCACATACAACAGCCGCCAGTGTTCGGCGCGTTCTTCCGCGCGTACCGCTGCTTCGGCCGCGCGCACGCGTGCGGGTTTTTCCTCTTTGCGCAGCGGCGGCAGCGGCACTTGTCGGCCATGACTGTCAACAAGGTCGACCGGCGCGGCGCGCGCGCGATCAGGATCGGCGGTGGCATCGGCCAGGATCACAATCGGGGCTTGCAAGCCTTTGGCCCCGTGCACCGTCATCACCCGCACCAGATCGCTCTGCCCGCCTGGCTCGCGCTTGACATCGCCATCGCCCGCCGCAAACCAGTGCAGAAATCCGGCGAGGCTGGGCACATGGCTGGCCCCATGCGCCATCGCGGCATTGACGAGCTCGTCAATCGGATCGCCCGCTTCGGCCCCCAGCCGCGCCAGCAAGGCCCGCCGCCCCTGCCACGGCCCGACCAGCAACCATTCCAGCAGCGCAGCATGGGTGACATAGTCGGCGCGCGTCAGCAGTTCGCGCAAGCGGGCGAGCGTCGCGCTCTGTGGCGCGGCGTGATCGCGCAGATGGTCCCACAACCGCACGCCCGCCGGGCGATAGCCGTGCTCCAGCAAGTCCTGCTGGCTCCACCCCAGCAAGGGCGAAACCAGCAGCGCCGCCAGATTGCAATCATCACCGGGCTGGACGCAAAACCGCAAGGCGGCGAGCAAATCCTTGACCGCGAGCGGCGCGCCCAGTCGCAGCCGGTCAACCCCTGCCACCGGCACGCCTTCGGCATGAAGCCGCGCCACGATCAGCGCCGCCAGCGCGCCGCGTTTGCGCACCAGCACCATCACATCGCCCGCGCTGGCACGGCGCGGGTGCCCTTTGGCGAGCGCAAAGCCGTGGTCGAGCCAGTGGCGCACTTGCCGCGCGATCCGCCCCGCCAGTTCGCGCTCGGGGCCGGACAGCCAGGTTTCCTCGCCATCCGGATCGGGCGCATCGTCATTGGCGGCAAGCGCCAGCCCGACCGGCTGCCACAGGCTGACGATACCCGGACCGGCAAAGCCGATGTGCCGCTGTGGCGCGGCGGGCAGGCCGAATGCGTCATGGCCAATGGTGGCCATCGCCGCATCGACAAAATCGAGCACCGGTTGCGCGCTGCGAAACGAGCGCCCCAGCCCGAGATCGCGCAATGCCAGTTCCGGATCGCCCGCCGCCTCTGCGAGGTCGCGCAATTGCCGGTCAACGCGCTGGCGCGCCGCTTCGAACTTGTCGGGGCTGGTGCCTTGAAAGCCAAAGATCGCCTGTTTGTAATCGCCCACCACGAACAGCGTGCGCGGGGCATCGCTGCCGCGCGGTTTGCCTGCACCGCTGAAGAAATCGCCGGTCAGCCCGTCGAGCACGATGCGCCATTGCGCCGCATTGGTATCTTGCGCTTCATCGACCAGCACATGATCGAACCGGCGGTCGAGCTTAAAGCGGATCCAGTCGGCGGGTGCGCGCTCGGTCAGCAGCGCGGCGGCGGCGCGGATCTGGTCGTCAAAGTCGATAAACCCTTCGCGCGATTTGGCGGCTTCCCACGCCAGAGCAAAGCGTTCACCAATCAGCAGCGCCGGTTCGGCCCACTCGACCAGCGCAAGGCTTTGCGCCAGATCGACCGTTGCGTGCAGCGCTTCGCTGACTTGCGCGGCATACTCGGTATAGTCGGGATCGATCTTTTCCAGATTTTTGCGATACTTGGCCTCTCCTGCGGTGGTGTAGAGCGCGCGGGTCAGCGCGTCGCTGGTGGCGGCGCGCTGATCGGGCAAGGCCGCCAGCCACGTGCCAATCGGTGCAAGCATGTCTTGCGCCGATTTGGTCCCCCAAACGCGCAAGGCATCACAGCACCGCGCAAGCGCCGCCACCGGAAACCGCGCATCGGCAAAGCAATCGGCCAGCAGGCAGCGGTCCGCATCGGCGGGCAACCCGATCAGCCGGTTGAGCCGGGGGCGCAGCGGCGCTTGCCACGCCCCGGTGCCGGTCCACAGGTCGTGCGCTCCGGCACAGCGCAACAGGAATTGCGCCAGCCCCGCTTCGTCAAGTCGCAAGCTGAGCGTGGCGAATGCCGCATTGAACGCCGCATCGCCTTGCGCTTCGGCGCGTACCAGCACGTCGGCCAGCACGCTGCGCACCAGCAAATCGCGGTCGCGGTCTTCCATCGCGCGCGCACCGGGGCGCAACCCGGCTTCTTCGGGAAATGCCGCCAGCAGCCATTGCGCAAAAGCATGGATGGTTTCGATGCGGATGCCACCGCCGGGGCAATCGAGCACTTCGGCAAAGCGGCTGCGCGCGCGCGCCAGCGTGGCCGGATCATGATCCGCACCGATCGCCTGAAGCCGGGTGGCGAGCAGCGTGTCGGGCATTCGCACCCAGTCGGCCAGATCTTCGGCAATCCGCGTCGCCATTTCGGCGGCCCCGGCTTTGGTAAAGGTCAGGCACAAGATCTGATCGGGCGTGACACCGGGTTCGAGCAGCAGCCGCAGCACCCGCGCGGTCAGCACTTGCGTCTTGCCCGTGCCAGCCGAAGCCGACAGCCACACCGTGCGGTCGGGCGCGACCGCGGCCAACTGGTTGTCCTGCAACCGGCGCACCTGTTGTGCGAGCGTTTTGATCGCGCTCATTGCGGCGCTTCCGCCTCATCGCGGCTGATCCATTCGTCGAGCCGCATCAGCTGGTCATAATCGGCATAGCCGGGATAATCGGGGTTGAGCCGCGCGGTGAATGGTGCATTGCCCAAAATCCAGCGGTCGAGCGCATCGTGCAGATAGCGCCGCGCTTCGGCCAAAAAGTCTTCGCGCGCCACGCCGCTGCGCTTGGTGCCTTCGCGCACCGGTTCTTCGCAATAGCCAAACCCGTCGCGGCTGCGCGCCAGCGACCAATATTCGAACCGCGTCGGCGTTCCGGTCAGCCCGCTGATGCCATGGTTTGCCGCGATCAGCCCGATGACCCCCAATTGCAGCGCGAACCCTTCGGCGACCATCGTGCCGCTGGGTGGTTTGCCAGTCTTGTAATCGACAATCGCCAGCGTGCCATCGGCCAGCCGGTCGATGCGGTCGGCGCGCGCTTTGATCGCCACGCCCTTGACCGTGATTTCGCCCCAGCGTTCAAACGCCGCGACGCTGCGCCCTTCGCGCGTCAATCGCCCATGTTCCTGTTCGATCCAGCCGAGCGCCGCGCTCAGGCGCGGCTGCCACAGCGCGCGCACCAGCGGATGCGCGCTCATCCCCGCCAGTTCGCGCGTCGCAATTTCGACCAGTTCGCCCGGCGGAGTGCCCGCTGTGTGCCACGCTTCCAAAATGGCGTGCACCGCGATCCCGCGCCACGCCGCGCTGGGCGCGGCATCGAGCGAATCGAGCACCGCCAGCCGCAGGATCGCGCTGGCATAAAACTGATAGGGATCGCCGCGCAGCCGGTCGAGCGCGGTGGCGGCAAGCGCAACGCGCCGTTGCGCCGCGCTGGGCAGGGGCCGGGGGCGCGGGCTGGGCGGCACGGATGGCGCGTGGTCGAATGCCCGCGCCCACAGCACGGCATTGTCCTCCAGCCGCACCAGATCGCCCAGCATTGCGCGGATGCGCAGCAAAAAGCGCGACGGCACGCTTGGCCCGCCGCTGTCGCGCGCGGCATGGCTCAGCACCACTTCGGGCGCGCCCAGCGCGGCGGCGAAATCGTGCGCGGCAAGGCCGATGCGGAAATCGGCACCGGGAATGCCCAGCGCGCGCAGCACCGCCGGGGCCAGCACCGGGTCTGACGCGGGGGCAGCGGGCCAGTTGCCTTCGACCAGCCCGCCGCAGATCACCAGATCGGCCCGGCTCATCCGCGCCTCGATCAGGCCATAGATCGCCACGCGCGGATGCCCGCCATACGGCGGGCGCACCGCCACCTGATCGAGCGCATCGCGCAACAAAGCGGGCAATTCGGCAGGATCGACGCGCGTAGCGGTCAGCGCCGGATCGTCCGCTGCCACGCTCCACGCTTCGACCCATTGCGCCAGCGCGCGGCCATCGGCTTGTGCCCATAGCCCCGGACCGCACACGTCTTCGGCGGTTGCCACCAGTAGCGCCAGCGCTTCGGCCAGCGGCAAAGGTGCCTCATGCGCGAGCAGCGGTGCCAGCACCCGCGCAACATCATCCCACCACGCGATCAGCGCGGGATCGGGATGCCGCAAACGCGCCAGCCGGTCGCGCAGCGCTGCCAACCCCGGTGCGGGGCGCGGACCGCGCAAGGCCAGATCGAGCCGCCGCACATGATCGAGCCATGCGGGCCGCGTATCGCCCGCGCGCACCAGTGGATGGCCGAGCAGCGCGATCAGCGCCACGGGTGCGGCACATTCGGCCCAGACTTCGGCAAGCAGCAGCACCAGCCGTCCGGCGGCGGTCTGCGGCAGCGGTCGCCCGGCGCTGTCATCGGCGGCGATGTGCCAGCGCTGCAATTGCGCGATTACACGTTCGGCCAGCCCCCGGTCAGGGGTGATGACCGCCACGCGCCGTTCGGGCACGGCCAGCGCCTGGCGCACGAGCAGCGCGATGGCCAATGCCTCTTCGCCGGGATGCGCGCTTTCCATCAGCCGCACCCCCGCCAGACTGCGCGCGGGCGCGGGCAGTCTGGCCCAGACCGCGCTCGCCGCCGGGGGCAGGAACAGGTTGGAGATCGCCCGGCTGCGCGCCGGGGGCGCGGCACCCGGCCCGGCGCGGTGCCACGGCTGCACTTCATCGCGCGCGATGCCCATCCGGTTGAGCAGCACTTTGAGATGATATTGCGGATGCGTGACCAGATCGCCGCGCGCAAACACGCTGCCATCATCGGCGGGCGCGCCCGCTTGGCCAAGCGCATCCCACACCGCAGGATCGAGCGCCAGATCGCAATCGGGCAGAATCACCGCGCCGCCGGGCATATGCGCCATCACCCGCAACAAGCGCGCCACCGCCGGTGCCGCCGATGTCACCCCGGCGGCGACCACCGGATGCGCGGGCGGGCGGTCGCGCCAGTGGTCGGCCAATGCGCGCAACAGGCGGTTGCGCCGATCCGGCGCATCAATGGCTCCTCTGCCTGCACATTCGGCCTGCCAACGCGCCAGCACGCGCGCAAACAGCCGGGTCGATGCGGCCCAGTGCTGCGCCAGATCGCCCACCACGCCGATTACCTCGGGATCGAGCAGCCGTTCGGGCGCGATCTCTTCGATCAGCAGCCGGTCAATGGTATCGCCCAGCGCGCGCGCCAACCGCAGCAGCGCCGCTTCACCCGGCACGGCAAGGGTGGTGTCGAGCGCCAGTTCATCGCGCACCAGCCGCGCCAGCAACAGCAGCCGCAGCACGGGATCGACCGCCGGGGCAATCGCGCTGGTCAGCGGGTCGAACAGCGTGCCCAATGTTTCATCAAGGTCGAGATCGCCCACCACCGCCATGCGCGGAAGCAGCAGCGCGCCGCCGCTGGCACGCACGAACGCTTCGGTCACGGTGCGCACCGCGCGGCGGCTGGGCAGCAGCAGCGTCAGCCGCGCCAGCCCGAACACGTCTTCACGATAGCGCGGAATCAACCCCGCCACGAGCGCATCGGCAAACCCCCGGTGCGCCGCAATCGTATAGATGCGTGGCTGGGTCGCGCTGCTCACGCGCTGGCCAGCGCGGCTTCGGTCGGGGCAATCATCTCCGGCGCGCCCACTTCAAACCACAGCCCGGTGTGCGGCAGGCCATAGAGCCGCCCTTCGGCAATCGCGCGGTCCCACAGCAGCCCGGTCGAAAACTTGCCCGGCGGAGCATCGCGCAACAGCCGGTGCGACACGATCTGGATACCGGTATAGATGAACGGTGCCACCCGCCCCGGCCGCGCCCGCGCGATCAGCCCCATTGGATCGAGGTTGAAATCACCCATCCCGGTATAGTTGTACGCGCGGGCATGGCTGACCAGCAGCAGCAGCGCATCCATCCGCGCCGGATCCCACGCCTGGCTCAGCGCGGCAAAGGCGTTGCGCGGTCCATCGAGCCAGATCGCATCGGTGTTGAGGCAAAAGAACGGGTCCGCGCCGATCAGCGGCAGCGCGCGCACGATGCCGCCGCCGGTTTCGAGCAAGCCAGCGGTTTCATCCGAAATCGCGATGGCGAGATTGTCGCGCGCCGCCAGATGCGCGGTCAATTGATCGGCGAGATAATGCACATTGACCACCGCGCGCGAAACCCCGGCTTCGACCAGCCGGTCCAGCCCATAATCGATCAGCGGCTTGCCCGCCACGCGGACCAGCGGTTTGGGCCGGGTCGTGGTCAGCGGGCGCATGCGTTTGCCGATCCCGGCGGCGAGCAGCATCGCCACATCGCTGACCAGCGGCCCGCCCGGCAGCGGATGGGGCAGCGTCATCGCGTGAACCGCGCGGCGGTCAGCCCGTCTGGCGCGCGCATGTCGGCCGGAATATTGCGCGCAACCCAGGCCTTGACCGGGGCCAGCGCGGGATGCGCAAGATCGCGTTCGAACAGCATCCAGACGCGCGCGATCAGATCAAGATAGCGCGGTTTGGCATCGCGTTTCCACAACCGCACGAAAATGCCGAGAATCTTGGCATTGCGCTGCGCCCCCAGCCGCGCATAATCGGAAAGGAAGGTCTCTATTGCGAACCCACCGTCGCTGGCGGATGCGCCCTGACAATAATAGGCGAACATCGCGGTTTCCAGTTCGGATGACACATCGCGGCGCGCATCCTGCAACAGCGATACCAGATCATAGGCGCGATGACCGACCAGCGCGTCCTGAAAATCGAGCAGGCCTTGCTGTTCGATCCCGCCGAGCAGCATGATGTTTTCGGCGTGATAATCGCGCAGCACCGTTACCCCCGGTCGCTGACGCGCCAGCACCGGGGCAAGCACCTCTTCCCATGCCGCAATCCAGCCGTGGTTATCGACATAAAGCGCGCGCGCCGGGCAATACCATTCGATGAACAGCCGCACTTCGCGGATGTATTCGCGCATACCATAGCCGGTAAACGGCCCCGGCGGCAGCCGGTGCAGCGTCAGCAGCGTGTCGATGGCGGCGTGATAGACCGGCGTTTCATCATCGGGCCAGGCCGCGACATATTCGCCCATCCGCACGTCGCCGAAATCTTCGAGCAGCACGAACCCGGCACCGGCGTCTTCGGCCAGAATACGCGGGGGGCGTAACCCATTGCCATCAAGCCAGTGTGCCACCCGCAGAAATGGTCCGGGATCTTCGCGCGGGGGTGGCGCGATCATCAGCATGGCGCACGCGCCATCGGGCTTGCGCACGCGCACATAGCGACGGAACGAGGCATCGCCGGGCAAAGGTTCATGGGTCGCACCGGCCCAACCCGCCCGGGTCAGAAACGGCAGGGCACCTTCGGGAATGGTCAAGTCCATAAGCCTCGATTGTGCCAAAGCGGCCCCGGATCGACAATGGCCCGGCGCGCGTTATCCCGGATTTCGATGCGCAGCGTCAAGCAGCCCGGCTCGTGCGCAAAGCCCCCCGCGTGATCGGGCCATTCCGCCAGCAGCACGGCACCGGCACGATAATCATCCAGCCCGATTTCGGCGAGGTCAGCCGGGCGGTTCAGCCGGTAAAAATCGGCATGGACCACCGGCAGCCGGACGGCGGGCGGTTCATACAGTTCGATAATGGCAAAGCTTGGCGAAGGCACTTCGCCGTGATGCCCCAGCGCGGCCAGAACCGCGCGCGCCAGCGTGGTTTTGCCCACCCCCAGATCGCCGTGCAGCGCAACCACATCGCCCGGCACCAGCGCGCCCGCGATCATTTCGGCCAGCGCCGTGGTCGCAGCCAGATCGGGCAAATCGATCCGGATCATGGCAGCACCACGACCGCAGTGGTGCCGCGGCCCGGCTCTGACATGATTTCCATCGTACCGCCGTGCGCGGCGATCACCTGGCGCACCAGCGGCAGTCCCAATCCACTGCGGCGCGCGATCCCTTGGTCATCGGGGGCAAGCGTCAGGCCTTCGAGCGCCCGCGCCAATTGCCCCGGTTCCATGCCGGAGCCATTATCGGCCACGGTAATCTGCACCATGCGGTCGGAGCGGCGATCTGCCGCCACGACAATGCGCCCGCCTGCCGGGGTCGCGGCGATGGCATTGTCCAGCAAATGGCCGAATGCGCGGTGCAGCCGCCGAGCATCGCCGGTCACGCTGCCAAGCGTTGCACTCACGCGCAAGTCGAGCGTCAGGTGCGCCTGATCGATCCGTTCTGCCCGATCGTTGACCACTTCGCCCAGCAAGGCGAACACCGCCACGGGGTCGCGCGTGATCGGCAAAGTTCCGGCTTCTGCTTGCGACAGATCCAGCACGTTTTCGATCTGTTCGCTCAACCGTTCGACCGAGGTCATGATCGCATCAATATAGTCGCGCGCCGGATCGGGCAGATCGCCCGCCAGCCCGGCCTGCAACATTTCGGCAAAGCCACGGATCGAAGTCAGCGGGGTGCGGAATTCATAGCTCATATTGGCAATGAACCGGGTCTTGAGCGCGTCAGCTTCGACCAGCGCGGCGTTGCGTTCGCGCAGCATTGTTTCGGCTTTTTGCGAATCGGTGATGTCAAGCACAGTCAGCATGCCGTTGCCATCGGGCAGCGGCACCCCGGCAAACGCCAGATAGCGCCCGTCGGCCAGCGTCAGCCGCCCGGCTTCCTGTCGTCGTTCAAGCGTTGCCACCTCGATCGCGGAGGCAATGGCGGCGACTTGGGCAGGATCGCGCAGCCGCGTGGCAATCTGGGCAAGGATCGCATCGGCGCGCGGCTGATCCGCCAGCCAACCTTCATCCAGCCCCCAATCGGCGGCAAACCGCTGGTTCCACAATTGCAACTTGCTGTCAGGGCCGAACACCGCCAGCGATTCGAACAAGTTGTCAAATGTCGCAGTACGCGTCAGCACCAGCGTGTCGCGCGTCGCGGACAGTTGCAACTGTTCGGTCCGGTCTTCAAAAATCATCAACAGCCCGCCATCGGGCATCGGCTGGCCGACCACGCGCAAATGCGTGGCATCGGACAAATGCCACGATTCCTCGCGCGCCTCGCGGCTTAGGAACCAGCCCTGGCGTTCGCGCCGCCATTCGGGAAAATCGCGCACTTCGGGCAGACGGCCGCGATCGCGCAACTGATCGAGCACCCGGTCAAACGGGGGCGTATCCGCCACCCATGCCGGGGCAATGCTGAACAGGCGCAAGAACGGCTGGTTGACGAACACCAGATTGCGCCGTTCATCAAATTGCGCCACCGCCGCCGACATCGTATCAAGCATCTGGCGCTGTGCCGCGCGGAACCGGCGAAACTGGCGGGTCAATTCCTCCACTTCTTCGATATCGACCGCATAACCGGCCACGCCGTCATCGCCGAGCGGCAAGTCGATCACGCGCAATGAGCGGCGTTGCCCGCCAATCGTGGCCGATACCACGCGCTCGATCGGCATCCCGCGCAATTGTGCAGACCGCGCCACATCGCGCGGGTTGGCCCCATCGACGGGTTCGACCAATTCGGCACCGCTGGC
The DNA here is from genome assembly GCA_903848655.1 of uncultured Sphingomonadales bacterium. Taxonomy (GTDB): domain Bacteria; phylum Pseudomonadota; class Alphaproteobacteria; order Sphingomonadales; family Sphingomonadaceae; genus Novosphingobium. The sequence goes on along the minus strand of CAINGT010000051.1, from coordinate 25,574 downwards.
CACGACCTCGGCACCACTGCGCGCGCCCACCGCGCGGACATAAGCGGTATTGACCAGCCGCAACGCCAGATCGGACCCGCGAAACCACATTGGCAGCGGCGCTGCCTCGATCAGCCCCGACAATCCCGCAAAATCCGCCCGTGCACCCGCGGCTTGCGCGCGCAACTGGCGCAGTTCATCCTCGCTTTCGGTGAAATCGAAAAACCACACCAGCGCCGCGCCGCCGGGCGAAACTTGCGCGTCGGCCAGATCGCCGCGCACCCCCAGTGTCCGGTCGCTGCCGCGCGGGCGCAGCGTCAGCCGGAACGGGCCACCGGTCTTTTGCGTGCGCCGCACCGCATCGTTGAGCAACGACAACTGGTATTCGTCAAATCCCCGTTCGCCGCCCGCTACGTTGGCATCGAGTTCGGACAAAGTGTCGGGCATCGTCGCAAAGCCGAACCACCCCGCCAGCCGCGCCGAGCCTTCGATCCGGCCATCGACGCGCACCACCAGCGGCAATGCAGGCGCATTGTCGGCCATTCGCGCCAAACGGCGCGCCAGCCGCAGCCCCGCTTCGATCTGCGCCTGGCGCACCCGCGTCACCAGCACGGCCCACGCTGCCGCGCCAGTCCAGCCGGCCATCATCAGACCGATCACCACCAGCGCGGTTTGGTTCAGCACCATTGGCGCGACGCTAAAGCCGCCACGCCGGAATTACAATGGCGGGCGGTGGGTGGCACGAAGTCGCCGTCAGGCGACTTTCGCAGCAGACTCTCAATACCGGTAATGGTCCGGCTTGAACGGCCCTTGCGCCGGAACGCCGATATAGCTCGACTGGCGGTCGGTCAGCGTGGTCAGCCGGACGCCGAGTTTTTCCAGATGCAGCGCCGCGACTTTTTCATCGAGGTGTTTGGGCAGCACGTGCACGGTGTTGCCATAGTCCGCCGCTTTGGTGAACAGTTCGATCTGCGCCAGCGTCTGGTTGGTAAAGCTGGCCGACATCACGAAACTGGGGTGGCCGGTGGCGCAACCCAGATTGACCAGCCGCCCTTTGGCCAGCACGATGATCTGCTTGCCATCGGGAAATTCGACCAGATCGGTACCCGGCTTCACTTCGGTCCATTTGTAGTTCGACAGCGCGGCAATCTGGATTTCGCTGTCAAAGTGCCCGATGTTGCACACGATGCTCATCGGCTTCATCGCCTTCATGTGGTCGGCGGTGATGACATCCTCGTTGCCGGTGGCAGTCACGAAAATGTCCGCGCGGGTGACCGCGTCTTCCATCGTCACGACTTCATAGCCTTCCATCGCCGCCTGCAACGCGCAGATCGGGTCGATTTCTGTCACGATCACGCGCGCGCCGCCGTTGCGCAAGCTGGCGGCGGAGCCTTTGCCGACATCACCAAACCCGGCCACGCAGGCGACTTTGCCCGCCAGCATGACATCGGTGGCGCGGCGGATGGCATCGACCAGCGATTCCTTGCAGCCATACAAATTGTCGAATTTCGACTTGGTGACCGAATCGTTCACATTGATCGCGGGGAACGGCAGCTTGCCGTCTTTGGCGATATGGTACAACCGGTGCACCCCGGTGGTGGTTTCTTCGGACACGCCTTTGATATGCGCCACGCTCATCGTCAAATAGCCGGGGCGGGCTTTGACGAACGCTTTGAGCGCGCGCTGGAATTCGATTTCTTCGGCATTGGCGGGGTCAGGCAAGGCATCGCCCGCTTCGATCCGCGCGCCCCACAGCGCAAACATCGTGGCATCACCGCCATCGTCAAGGATCAGGTTGGCGGTGCGCCCGCTGCCATCGTCCCAATCGAAAATGCGCCCGACATAGTCCCAGTAATCCGCCAGTGTTTCGCCCTTGATCGCGAACACCGGGATCCCGGCGGCGGCAATCGCGGCGGCGGCATGGTCTTGCGTCGAAAAGATATTGCACGTCGCCCAGCGCACGTGCGCGCCCAGCGCGACCAGCGTTTCGATCAGCACCGCGGTCTGGATCGTCATATGCAGCGATCCGGTAATGCGCGCGCCGCGCAGCGGTTGCGACGGCCCGAATTCGCGGCGCAAGGCCATCAGCCCGGGCATTTCGGTTTCCGCAATGGCGATTTCGGCACGGCCATAGTCGGCAAGGCCGATATCGGCGATCACGTAGTCCTGTTGGCTCACTGAATGGCACTCCCTGCACAAGCGGATTTCCACCCCCTTAGCGCCATCAGATAATAATATAAAGATATCTTTATATCAGTGCCGTGCAAGTTCACGGTCGGGGTGCCCGTGCCGTATCCGCATCACCAGGGGCAAACCGACGCACAGTTTTATCCCATCGGGTAAGGAATTTCGCGGCTGACAGCGTTGATGGCGTCCAGCGCGCTATCGGGCAGGATCAGATCGGCGGCGGCGAAAATCGGATCAAGCTGGGCTTCGGTGCTGACCCCGACAATCGTTGAGGCAACGAAATCGTGCTGCTTTGACCACGCCACCGCAAGCGTTACCGGGTCCAGCCCGTGATCGGCGGCCACGGCGGCAAAGCGTTCGGCAGCCGTGATCGAGCGGTCGTTGACAAAGCGCTGTGCCATCGCGGCCTGACGCCCGCCCAGTTCAAGATAGTGCGAAAACCGCGCTTTGGCCGGCCTTGCGCCGTTGCTGTACTTGGTGGCCAGCACCCCGCCTGCGATGGGCGAATAGGGGATCAGGCTGACCCCTTCCTTGCGGCAGACTTGTGCCAGTTCATCTTCGAAGCGTCGGTGGTTGAGGCTGAAATTGTTCTGGATCGTCTGATACCGCGCTGTACCGAGCCGCTCTGCGGTTGCCAGCGATTTCATCAACCCCCAGGCGGTTTCGTTGGAACAGCCGGTTATCCGCACTTTGCCCGCGCGCACCAGTTCATCGAGCACATCGAGCGTTTCGTCATAGGCGGTATCGTGGTCGGGCCAATGGGTCTGGTACAAGTCGATATAGTCGGTGCCCAGCCGGGTCAGGCTTTCATCGACGGCGGTCAGGATATTGCGCCGGTCAAGCGCGGTCATGCCGCTGCGTTTGGGGCTTTTGAACCAGGTATGGCTGGGTCCCGACACTTTGGTGGCCACGATGATCGCATCGCGCGGCTTGGTTTTCAGCCATTTGCCGACGATGTCTTCGGTCCGCCCGGCCCATTTGACATCGGGTGGCACCGGATAGGTTTCGGCGGTGTCATAAAAGTCGATCCCCGCGTCAAAGCTGCGATCAAGCACGCGCAGCGCAGTCGCCTCATCCGCCTGACTGCCGAATGTCATCGTACCCATGCAGATCGCGGATACGACGATTGCTGATGTGCCAAGGCGGCGGTGTTGCATAATCGGGCCTTTTTAAGCGAACTGTTCAGGGATCGATCGGGATTGCCCGAAATCGGGCTTCGCCGTCAAGCACCGCCATGGCCGAAAGGCGTACCGCCATGGCCGAAAGGCATGGGTCCAGCACACCGCCAAATCCCACGCTGACCGGCGGGTCTGCGTCTGTTTTCCCCGGATTTTTGGTGCGAACAGCATAATTGCCCTGCACTGCACCATGGGCCATGATTATAAGGCAAGCGACTGTTTCCTCGCTTACCCAACAGGATTTTACGTGCCGCTTCGCTGGTTTCTTTTTGCCGTGGCCACGCTGACTGTGGCAACTCCGGTGGCGTTCGCTGCGCAGCCACTGCCTCCGCGCGCCGAAGTCGCGCTGACTTTCGATGATCTGCCGGGCATCGTGCTCAAGCCCGATCAGGCTTATGCCGATGCCACCAGCGCGGCGCTGATCGCAGGCCTGCGGCGGCACCGCGCCCCCGCCATCGGTTTTGTCAACGAGGGCAAGCTGGACGACATGATCCGCCCGCGCCAGATTGCGCTGTTACGGCGCTGGCTGAATGCCGGGTTTGATCTTGGCAATCATACATTCGACCATTCCAGCCCAAATGAGATCGGCGCGAGCGCCTATATTGCCGATATCGCCAAGGGCGAAACCGTGATCCGCCCATTGATGGCGGCGGCGCACCGCCGGTTGCAGTGGTTTCGCCATCCTTATCTTGAAACCGGCAGTCCGGCACCGGTCAAGGCGCAGATCGACGGCTGGCTGGCAGCGCATGGCTATCGCGTTGCGCCGGTCACGATTGATGCCGATGACTGGGAATTTGCCGAACCTTATGACGAAGCGATGCTGCATGGTGACGCTGCCGGGGTGCGGCGCATCCGCAATGCCTATCTTGGCTATACCGAACGCACCATCGGCTGGTACCGTCGCGCATCACGCGCGTTGTTCGGGCGCGATATCGCTTATGTCATGCTGCTGCACGATTCGCGGCTGAATGCGGATTGTTTTGATGCGCTGGCGGCGATTCTGGCGCGGCAAAACCTGCATCCGGTCACGCTGGAGCAGGCTTTGCGCGATCCCGCCTACCGCACTGCCGACGGCTATTCCGGCAAAGACGGGATCGAATGGCTGGAACGCTGGTCGATCACGCTGAACAAGGATTTGCCGTGGGACAGCTTTGAAGACGTGCCAATGGCGATCGAGCAGGCCTATAACCGGCTGGACAGCAAATAGTTTTATGCCGGCGCTGCTGGTTTTCGGGTGAGCACAGTGGCTGATTTGCCGATCCATGCCGTGCTCGATCAACTGCTGGCCGCGCTGGCGCAAGGACGGGCGGCGGTGCTGATTGCGCCGCCGGGTGCGGGCAAGACCACAGCGGTGGCACCCGCGCTGATCGGGCAGGCGTGGTGCCAGGGCACGGTCATCGTGCTCAGCCCCCGGCGCGTGGCAGCGCGCGCCGCGGCAGAACGCATGGCTGAATTGATCGGCGAATCCGCCGGTCAGACGGTGGGTTATGTTACCCGGCTCGATTCGCGGCGCAGCGCGGCAACGCGGATCGTGGTGATGACCGAGGCGATTTTCGTCGCCGCGCTGCTCGCCGATCCCGATCTTGCCGGGGTATCGGCGGTGCTGTTTGACGAAGCACACGAACGCCATGCCGCCGCCGATCTGGCGCTGGCGCTGGCAATCGAGGCGCAAGCCGTGCTGCGCCCCGATCTGCGGCTGCTGGTGATGTCGGCCACGCTCGATGGTGCGCGGTTTGCCGCATTGCTCGCGCGCGGCGGGGCGGCGGTGCCAGTGGTGGAAAGCGCGGGGATCGCGTGGCCGCTCGCCATTCGCTGGCTGGGCTGGCGCACCGATCAGCCGGTCGAAATGCAAATGTGCGCTGCCATCGCCCGCGCCTGGGGCGAGACCACGGGCGATATTCTGGCGTTTCTGCCCGGCGTGCGGCAGATTGATCGCACGGCAGACTTGCTTGCCAGCCGCTTGCCGCAAGCGCTGGTGCTGCCGCTCCACGGGCAGATCGACCCCGCGGGCCAGCGCGCCGCGATCCGCGCCGATCCCGCCGGTCGCCGCCGTGTGGTGCTGGCAACCAATATTGCCGAAACCTCGCTCACGCTCGATGGGGTGTGCATCGTGGTCGATTCCGGGCTGACGCGGCAGGCCGAATTCGACAAAGCGGCTGGGGTCACGCGGCTGGTGACCACACGCGCCGCCCAAGCGGCGGCGGCGCAGCGCGCCGGACGCGCGGCGCGGCAAGGGCCGGGTGTGGCTTATCGCTTGTGGGACGAAGCGGCGCATCCGGGGCGCGCGGCCTTTGCGCCGCCCGAAATCCTCAATCAGGATCTCGCGACGCTCGCGCTGACGCTGGCGCAATGGGGGGCAAGCGATGCCGCCGCGCTGGCGTGGCTCGATCCGCCGCCTGCTGTCGCGCTCGATGCCGCGCGCACGGGGCTGACCGCGCTCGGCGCGCTCGATCCGCTCGGGCGGATCACGCCGCACGGCACTGCGATGGCCAGCCTGCCGATGGAACCGGCGTTGGCGCATATGGTGCTGTTCGGCGCCAGCCACGGGGTCGGGGCGGCCACCACGGCGGCGCGGCTGGCGCTGATGTTGCAGGAACGCGGGCTGGGCGGGGCGGGGGATGATCTGGCGCAGCGCCTTGACCGGTGGAACGCGGACCGGTCGGCACGGGCCGGGGCGGCGCGCGATCTGGCCGGGCGCTGGGCGCGCGCCGCGTTGCGGCTGGCGCAGCCGGGCGATGCGGCGGGCGATGTCCCGGCGGCAGTGCTGCTGGCCGAAGCGTTTCCTGACCGGATCGCGCGGGCGCGCACCAGCAATGGCGAAGACTGGCTGGCGGCGGGCGGGCGCGGCTATCGGCTCGACCCCGCATCGCCGCTGATAACCGCGCGTTGGCTGGTGATCGGCGATGCGCAGGGTGAGGCGCGTGGGCCGCGCATCACCGCCGCGCTGGCGCTTGATGAGGCCGATATCGTGCGGCTGTTGGCGCATCGGTTGGAGGTGCGCAGCACGCTCGACTGGCATGCGGCAGAGGCACGAGTCGAGGCGCGCAGCGAACGGCGGCTGGGGGCTATCGTGCTGGCCCGGGTGCCCGATCCCGCGCCCGACGATGCGGCGGTGGTGGCTCGGCTGATCGCGGCGTTGCGCGACCACGGGCTTGGCCTGTTGCCGCTCGGCAAAGCGAGCGCGGCGCTGATCGAACGCGCGCATTATGCCGGGATCACCGCGCTCGACCCGGCGGTGCTGCTGGCCGAGGCGGACTCGTGGTTGGCTCCATCGTTGACCGGGCGGCGCGATTTCGCGGTGTCGCCCGCACGCTTGCATGATGCGCTGCTGGCGCGGCTTGACCATGCCCAGCGCCGCGAACTCGACCGGCTGGCCCCGGCGGAATTCGTCGCGCCGACCGGCAGCCGCCATGGCATCGATTATGCCCATGACGGCGGGCCGACGGTGGAATTGCGCGTGCAGGCGCTGTTCGGGCTTGATCGGCACCCCATGATCGGCCAGCCGCCGCGCGCCTTGCTGCTGTCGCTGACATCGCCCGGCGGATCGCCGATCCAGACTACCGCCGATCTGCCCGGGTTCTGGCGCGGATCGTGGCGCGATGTGGTGAAGGACATGAAAGGCCGCTATCCCCGCCACCGCTGGCCCGACACGCCGTGGACCGAACAACCCAGCCTGAAGACCCGCAACGCTTTTGACCGGCAGACGCGCGCATAACGTAAAGACGCACTTGCCTTGCACCCCGATTCGGATGCAAACTCGCGCCATGTCTGCACGCATCTATCAACGCCCGAAAAACGCCATGCAGTCCGGCAAAGCCCGGACCGGCGACTGGCTGCTCGAATTCGCCCCCGCCGAAGCGAAACGGCCCGACCCGCTGACCGGCTGGGCCGGATCCGGCGATACCCGGGCGCAAGTCGTGCTGACTTTCCCCAGCGCTGCCGCCGCGCAAGCGTATGCCGACCGCCACGGCATTGCCGTCCATGTCACCGCCACCCCGCCGCGTCGGCTGAAACTGCAAAGCTACGCCGACAATTTTCGCTGATCGCTCCGGTGCAGGCCGCAGCCCGAATTTACACGGCAATCTGTGGAAAAAGGCTTGTTATACCCCCAAGCTTGGCGCAAAACCGCGCCACGGAGGGCAGGCATGGCGTTTACAATTCCGAAGCGCGTCAAGCCAATGCTCGATTTCACCGTGCACGTGATTATCGGTGCCGGTGCCTTCACGGTTGTTTTCGTGGTTGCAGCCACCATCTCCATCTTTGTGAAAGGTGCTGATGGCATGGTGCCGAAATGGGTCGCAGCCGGAGGCGAAATGGCCGAAAAGACACTGTTTGGCTTGGACCTTTTTTGCTTTGGTTTGTTCATCTTGAGTGAGGTACTCCACCTGATACGTGGTCTCATGAACGAATGGAAATCGCAATGAAAAAGACAACTGCAAATGATTCAGAAACATTCGTTCTCGATGGTGCGTATTTGCGCGCCGAAGCGTCGGAGGCTTTGAAATCCTTTATTTCACCGTTATCCGGCGTGTTTGAAGCAGCCAAGGGGAACACTTCGACGGTCGCCGAACCGAGGCGCTTTTCGGAAAAGAAGAAGCGCGCCTGATTGCAATAGCGGTATCGCCGTTGAGGTTGAGTCTTTGAGTCTGCTTTGGATCCGGCGCTTTGATGCGTTGCGGGTTGCCTTTGCGCCGCCGTGCGGGCTATAGGCTCATCCGGGAGTCGGGTGGGCGTTTGCGTCCGCCAATCGGGTCAGGTCCGGAAGGAAGCAGCCACAACGGATAGCGGCGGGTCGCCCGGCTCCTTTTTCCCGCTGATGCGCACTCGGAACCGGGGATGGCGCGAACGCGGTCAATCGACATTTGCGGGTCTGTCCGGTACCGATTGGCGCTATGGCCGACTCCACTGACTTGTTGGGCGAACCCGTGCACGACGATGATGCCGCTGTGACTGCCGCCGCGCTTGAGGCGGCGGGGCAGGGCGGGCTGTTCGGCGATGCCACGCCCGCGCCGATGCAGCCCTATCGCGTGCTGGCGCGCAAGTACCGCTCGCAGACATTTTCCGAGCTGATCGGGCAGGATGCGATGGTGCAGACGCTGGGCAATGCGATCCGGCGCGGGCGGCTGGCCCATGCCTTTTTGATGACCGGCATTCGCGGTGTGGGCAAGACTTCGACCGCGCGGCTGATCGCCAAAGCGCTCAACTGTATCGGCCCCGATGGACAGGGCGGGCCGACCATCGACCCGTGCGGGGTGTGCGAACCGTGTCGCGCGATTGCCGAAGGGCGGCATATCGATGTGATCGAAATGGATGCCGCGAGCCATAACGGCGTGGACGAAATGCGTGCGCTGACCGATGCCACGCGCTATATGGCGGTATCGGCGCGCTATAAGATCTATATCATCGACGAAGTTCACATGCTGAGCAAGGCGGCGTTCAACGCCCTGCTCAAGACGCTGGAAGAACCGCCCGCGCATGTGAAGTTTCTGTTCGCCACCACCGATGCCGACAAATTGCCGGTTACCGTGCTGTCGCGGTGTCAGCGGTTTGATCTGCGGCGGATCGAGCCTGCGGTGCTTGCCGCGCATTTCGCGATGATCTGCACCAAAGAGCATGTCAGCGCCGATGCCGAGGCGCTGGAACTGATCGCGGCGGCGGCCGATGGTTCGGTACGCGATGGCCTGTCGATCCTCGATCAAGCGATCAGCCATGCCGATCTGGCTGCGAGCGGCGATGGCGCGACGCATGTCAGCGCCGCGCAAGTGCGCACGATGCTGGGCTTGGCGGATCAGGCGATGCAGCGGCGGCTGTTCGCGGCGGTGCTCGCGGGCCAAGCGCGCGCGGTGATCGACGAAGTGGCCGGGCAATATGCGCTGGGGATCGAGCCGTTGGCGCTGATCGCGGCGCAACTCGCGCTGGTGCATCAGGTGACTTTGGCGCAAGTCATGGGCAGCGCCGATGCGCCGGGGGCTGAGGAGCGCGCGGCGATCAGCCATTGGGCCGGGGCGCTGGGCGCGGGGCAGGTGCACCGCTTGTGGCAATTGCTGCTCAAAGCGCACGACGAAGTGCGCGCCGCGCCCGACCCGCTGGCGGCGGCGCAAATGGCGCTGCTGCGCGTGACTCATGCCGCCGATCTGCCCGATCCCGCCGGGCTGGTGCGGCGGATCGAGGGGCTGTTGCGCGATGGCGCAGGCGCATTGCCCGCCGTAGCGCCGGGCGATACGCGCGATGCGCCGCCAACCGCACTGGCATGGTCCGATCTGGTTGACCGGGTAGAGGCGGTGCAGCCGCGCGTGGGGGCGCTGCTGCGGCTGGCGGTGCGCGTGGTCAGCCTGACGCCCGGACACCTGGTCTATCAGATGGCGCCGGGGGTACCGGGCGATCCGGCGGCGGACATCAGCCGCGCATTGCAAGCCGCAACCGGCGAACCCTGGCAGGTTGCACTGGGCGAGGGGCCGGCTGCGCCCAGCCTTGAAGAAGCGCGCGCCGCCGCCGCCGCCGCGCAGGCCGCGGCGCTGCACGATCACCCACTGGTAAAAGCCGCCTTTGCCGCCTTTCCGGGTGCGCGGCTGATCCCGGCAGACGATCAGCCACGCGAACCGGGGTTTGCCCAATCGCTTCACGCCAGACATTGACCCCTGCGCCCGTCCGGGCGCACCACGATGATCCCTGCGCCCGGCCGGGCGCAACATGACGGAGCCACCGCAGATGAAATCGATGGAAGAGATGATCCAGGCCGCGCAGCGCGCCGCCGAAACGATCCAGAAACAAATGGGCGACGCGCAAAACCGGCTTGACGCCATCGAGGTCGAAGGGCTGGCCGGGGGCGGCTTGGTGCGGATCCGTGCATCGGCCAAAGGGCGTGTGATTGGCGTGGCGATAGACGACAGTCTGGTGTCGGTGCCCGACAAAGGCATTCTGGAAGATCTGGTCGCAGCGGCCTTCAACGACGCCCGCGCGCGCGCCGATGCCACCGCCGCCGAAGAAATGCAGAAAGTGCAGATGGCGGCGGGAATTCCGCCCGGGTTCAAACTGCCATTCTGACCGGCCCGCCCGCGCGCGAGTCATTTTTGACGTTTGCGTGTCATGCGGGTATGCGCCAGCCCGGATATTCGGTGTTGTGTGTGTGAAAACACGGCGAAGGAACAAGATTTGATCGTGATAACCGCTGTGGCCGCAGCTTTGCTGGCAGCATCAGCACCGGCGTTGGCACAATCGCCCCCGCCGGTTGCCGTTTCCGTTCCTGAAGCTGCCGTTGCGCCGATAGTTTTGGCTCCTGCTTTACCCCAGGTTACGCCCTCAGCCACGCTTCCAGCGACACTCCCGGACGCACCATCGTCCACGCCACCGGCCAGTGGCGAGATTGTCGTGTCCGGCACACGCAATCTGCAAAAGATCGACCCTGCCGCTGCCGTCAACAAAGTCTCGTTTCAGGTGATGGAAGGGGTGGACAAGGCGTTTGTCGGCCCGATTGCGCATGTCTATCGCGATAAATTGCCAAAGCCGGCGCGACAGGGACTGCACAACTTTTTCTTTAATCTGACCGAGCCGGTCAACGCCATCAACCACATGTTGCAATTGCATCCGGGCCGCGCGCTCAAAGTTGTCGCGCGGTTCGGTATCAATTCCACCATCGGGGTGGCAGGGCTGATCGATATGGCGGCGCGCAAGCCGTTCAACTTACCCTATCGCGCCAATGGCTTTGCCAACACGATGGGTTATTACGGCATTGGACCGGGCCCTTATCTGTTCCTGCCGCTGGTCGGCCCGACAACGGTGCGCGATCTGATCGGTACGCTGCTGGGCCAGGCCACATTGCCGACGCTGGTGGGATCGCCGTTCAACAATCGCTACTATGTCACGGCGGCAGGGGCGATCATCTCGCTGGATTACCGGGTGGAGATTGATGACGATCTGAACACGGTGCGCCAGACGAGCAGCCCTTATGCGAGTTATCGCCAGCTCTATCTCAAGACCCGGCATGACGAGATCGAGGCGCTGCACGGGCGCGGCCCGCTCGCCAACGGGCAGACCGGCGTGGCACCGTTCGCCCGCCCGCTGCACCCCGATCCGGTGCCGGCACCGCCGCCGCTGCCTGCTGCACCGCCCCCGGTGATCGACCCGCAGCCCGTGGTACAACCTTTGCCCTCGCCTGCGTCCTGACGCGCGATGGCTGACGCTGCGGCGTGGAGCGCGCAATTTGATCGCCTGAAGCGTGATGCGATGAGCGTGAATCGTGGCACGTTCCAATTTCCTTGTTTGCGCGGGACGTATTGCGAACAACCGGTGCCCACTTTTTGGCAGCCCGCGTTCAGCGATTGCGCGGTGTCATGAAAGGCTTGGCCGCACTTGACCGGGGCGCGGTGCTGTTTATCGGCATGGCGGTCGGCGCGGTGTTGTGGCGCGCTTTTCAGACCGGGGGCAATCCTCCACCCGCTGCGCCGCCCGCGCCGGTCGTGGTGCGCGCGGCACCGGCCTGTACCGATCATTTTCCGCTTTCGGCGCGGGTGCTGGCAGGGTTGCGCGCCAACCGGCCCCTGCGGATCGGCGTGCTGGGGGACAGTTTTGGCGACGGGGTATGGGTGGCAACGGCGCAAGTGCTGCATGGCCAGCGTGATTTCAAGGTCTATCAGCTTTCGCGCGAAGGCACGGGGTTTACCCGCTATCAAAGCCGCGATCTGCTCGCCGATGCCAAATCCCGGCTGAACGAACAACCCATCGACATTGCCTTGATTTCTTTTGGGGCCAATGACACGCAAGGGGTGTGGGCGGACGGCAAAGCGGTGGCCTATATGAGCCCGCGCTGGCAAGCGGTGATCGGGCAGCGCGCCAGTGCGCTCGTCACCTATCTGCACGATCAGGGGGTGGCGGTCGGCTGGATCGGCCTGCCGCGAATGCGCAAGCCCGAATTCGATGCCCAGATTCAGGCGATGAACGGGTTTTATGCTGGGCTGATGTGCCGCTTGCACGTGCCGTTCGTCAATCCGGTGGCGGTCAGCGAAGATCGCGACCACCGCTTTGCCAAAGAGCTGATCGATCCCGCGACCAAGGCGCGCTATGTTGCGCGCGCGGCTGATGGCATTCACATGACCCCGCACGGCTATCGCGTGATTGCCCGGCCCCTGTTGGACCAAATCACGCTGCTGGCCGCACCTGATAAACCCGGCGCGGACGCGGACCCATGATGCTGCGCTTGCTTGGTGTGTGCCTGCTGGTGCTGGCGGGGTTGCCGATCCCTTGCGCCCGCGCGCAGGCGGTGGTGGTTCCCGCGCAACTCTACAATGGCGAAGCGCTGGCCGCGTTTTTGCGCAAATTGCCCACCGCTTATGCCGTCAGCCCGCCGGTCTCGATCATCCAGATCGGCGACAGCCATACGGCGGGTGATATGGTCACCAACGGCTGGCGGCGGCGCTGGCAGGCCGAATATGGCAGCGGTGGGCGCGGGCTGATGGCGGTGGGCAGGCCCTATCAGGGCTATTTGACGTGGGGCGTCACCGCGCGGGAAAGCGCGGATTGGGCGGTCAATGCGCTGTTCGGGCGACAGCACGCCAGCGATGGTGCGCCGCTTGGGTTGGCCGGGTTCACCCGCACCGCGCGCCGCGCCGGGGCATGGGTGCAACTCGCCGCCGACAGTCCGGCAGACCAGTTTGACCGGTTCGGCTTGTGCGGGCTGACCGGCCCCGATCAGGGCGCGGTGCGTGTCGTGTTCGGTGCCCAAGCGCGCGATTACAGCTTTGCCGCCGCTGCGCCGGGCGCGGCCTGTCTCGATCTGGCGGCGGCGCGGCCCGAAGCTGGGGCCAGCGTGACCACGCTTGATGATCGCCCGGTCAATCTGACATCGTGGGCCGCGACGCGTCAGTCTGGCGGCATCGTGCTGGCCAATCTGGGCGTGGTCGGGTCTCGGCTAGCGCATTTCAGCCGCAACACCGACGCGATTACCGGGGTCGAACTGCGCGCGTCGCACCCCGATCTGGTGGTCATCGCGTTTGGCACCAACGAAGGCTTTGATCCCGCGCTCCACCTCGATGAAGCCGAAGCAGCGATCCGGGGGCAAGTGGCCCGCATCCGCACTTTGCTGGGTTATGCGGTGCCGATCCTGTTGCTTGGCCCCCCCGACGCCGCCAGCAATCGCGCCGAAATTGCGCTGCCCGGCCTGCCCGAAACGGTGCAATGCGGTAATGGCTGGATGATGCCGGGCCATCTGGCGCGCATCCGCGCGCTGCAACTGCGGCTGGCGAACGAACTGGGGCTGGCGTTCTGGGATTGGCAACAGGCGATGGGCGGGGCTTGCGCGTCATCGGCGTGGGTGGAGCAAGGGCTGCAGCGCGGCGATCATGTGCACTTTACCCCGCTCGGTGGACAAGTGCTGGGCGAGGCGCTGGCCGATGATCTCGATCAGGCGCGTCGTGGACTGCCCCGGTAAAGTCTGCACCCATGCTGTTTCCGACGCTGGCCTTTCATGTGTTTTTCATCGCGGTGTTCGCAGGCAACTGGGCCTTGCGGCGCGCGGGCGACTGGCGGCTGATCGTGCTGCTGGTGGCGTCGTGGATTTTCTACGGCTGGATGGATGCGCGGTTCGTGCTGCTGCTGATCGTCAGCAGCCTGTTCAACTGGGCGATTGGCCGGGTGATTCTGGCCGTTCCCCGCCTGGCGCGCGCATGGCTGATCTTCGGCGTGATCGTCAATCTGGTCGCGCTGGCGTATTGCAAATACGATGAATTCCTGATCGGCGGGGCCAATGCGCTGTTCGCGCGGCTGGGGCTGTCGGTCAGCTTGCCGACCACCGAAGTCTTGGTGTCAATCGGCGTGTCGTTTTTCACGTTTCAGGCGATCAGCTATATCGCCGATGTCTATGCCCGCCGCAGCGCGCCCGCGCGGCTGCTCGAACTGTCGCTGTTGATGAGCTTTTTTCCCCATCTCGCCGCCGGGCCGATTGTGCGGCCGGGGCATATCCTGCCGCAATTGCGCGAAAATCCGGGGCTGAGCCGGGGGGTGGCGGCGACCAGTCTCGTGCTGATCGGCTGGGGGCTGGTCAAGAAAGTGGTAATCGCCAACGAATTGGCGCTGCATCTGGTCGATCCGGTGTTCAATGATCCCGCCGCGCATGGCGCGACCGATCTGGTGGTCGCCGCCTATGGCTATGCCATCCAGATTTATTGCGATTTTTCAGCCTATAGCGATATGGCGATAGGATTGGCGGGGTTGCTGGGGTTTCGGTTCCCGCGCAATTTCGATCAGCCCTATCGCGCCGCATCGTTCCGCAATTTCTGGCGGCGCTGGCATATCAGCTTGTCGAGCTGGCTGACCGATTACCTTTATATCGGCGTGTTCGGCGGCAATCGGCATGGCGTCGTGTGGACCTGTCTGGCGATTTTTGCGACGATGGTGCTGGGCGGGCTGTGGCACGGCGCGAGCGTCAATTTCCTGATCTGGGGCGCGCTCCACGGCGGATTGCTGGTGGCTGAGCGGCTGTGGGGCATGGCGCGCCCGGCGTGGTTGCCGCCGCTGCCCCCGTGGCTGGCGCGGATCGGCGTTTTTCATGGCGTGACAGTCGCGTGGGTGTTCTTTCGCTGCACCCGCTTCGATGATGCCACCGCGTTCCTGCGCCGAATCGCGCAAGGCCAGCCGGGTGATGTCATCGCCTCCCCCTGGACGGTGGGGATGATCGCGCTCGGGCTGGCGTGTCAGTTCGGCCCCGCTGATGCGATCCAGCGGCTGGGGCGCGGCATCGCCCGGCTGCCATTCGGGGTGGTCGCGCTGATCGGCACCGCGCTGCTGCTGGTGATCGAAGGCTTGCGCGGTGCGGGGGTGGCACCGTTCATCTATTTTCAGTTCTGACCGCGACCTGCTTCACCGCAACCCCGGGGGCCGCAGCCGCGCCCAGCGGTCAACCGCCATGATCGTGCCGATGCAGATCATGTTCGTCATCATCGATGATCCACCATGGCTAAGGAACGGCAGCGGGATGCCGACCACCGGGGCAAGGCCCATCACCATCATCATATTGATGCAGACATAGAAAAATATCGTGGTGACCATGCCGGCGGCCAGCAGGCGCGAAAAGCGATCGGGCGCGCGCAACGCGACTTTCAGCCCCCAGCCGAGCACGATGGCAAACACCGTCAGCACGAACAGCCCGCCCAGCATCCCCCATTCTTCGGCCATCGTGGCGAACACGAAATCGGTATGCGCCTCGGGCAGATAGTCGAGATGGCTTTGCGATCCGTTGCCAAACCCTTTGCCCAAGATCCCGCCCGAACCGATTGCGATCTTGGACTGGGTGATGTGATAGCCCGATCCCAGCGGATCGCTTTCGGGATCGAGGAACACCAGCACGCGTTTGCGCTGATAATCGTGGAGCACGAAAAAGAACATCACCGGCGCGGCAATCGCCGCCGCCGCGCCGCCGCCGATGAACAGCCACAGCGGCAGGCCCGCCAGAAACATCATGACCAGCGCGCCAAAGCTGATCGCGAGCGCGGTGCCGAGATCGGGTTGCAGCATGACGAGCGCCGCCGGGATCGCCAGCAGCACCAGCGGCGGCACGATGGCACGCGCGCCGCGCAATTCGTTGAGCGGCAGCATCGCGTAAAACCACGCCAGCACCAGCACGATGGCCGGTTTCATCAATTCAGAGGGTTGCAGCGTCATGAACCCGAGGTTCAGCCAGCGCTGGCTGCCCCCGCCGATCCGCCCGATCAGTTCGACCAGCACGAGCAACCCGCAGAGCAAGCCATAGCCGGGCAGCGCGGCGCGTTTGAACCATGGTTGCGGCACCCGCGCCAGCAGCATGGCCATGACCAGAAACCCGAAAAAGCGGATGACATGGAGCGCGGCCCACGGCTGCAACCGCCCGCCCGCGGCCGAATAGAGCACAGTGCCGCCAAACAGCGTCAGCAGCGTCAGCGGCACAATCACCTGCCACGGCTGACGCGCCAATGCTTGCGGCACGAACAGACGCGGCATCATGGTGCGGGCACCGCGCTGGGGGTGGCCGCAGGTTCAGGCGCGGTGGTCGGTAAAGGCTGCGCCTCTGGCTCGGGCGCGGGGCTGGCGGCGGCGGTTTCGGGGCTGGCGGGTTCCGCGCCCGGTTCGTCGGTCGCGGTCCCGGCGGGTTCTGCCGCCTCGCGCGGTGGGGGCGGCGCGCTGGCCCCGAACCGCGCGGCATATGTCGCATATTTGGCGGCCATGCGCTGTTGCAGATTGCCACCCCACTGGCGTTCATAATCATCGAGCACGGCCAAGGCTTTGCCCTGATCGAACAGATACGTCATCACATCGCGCGCCACCGGATAGGCCGCGCCCGATCCGCCGCCGTGCTCGATCACCACCGCACACGCATAGCGTGGCTTATCAAACGGGGCAAAGGCGATGAAATGGCCGTGGTCGCGGCGTTTCCATTCGCCGCTTTTGCCATTGCCCATGTTCAGCCCGACGACTTGCGCCGTGCCGGTCTTGCCCGCCATCTGCACGCCGGGAATGGGCAGCCGCGCCTTGCCCGCAGTGCCGCGCCCATTGACCACTTCGTTCATCGCGGCATGAACCAGATCGAGATGATCCTGTTTGAACCCCATGCTTGGCGGCGGCGCGGCGTGGCGGTCGAGCACCAGCCGGGGCATGTGGTTGAGGCCCGATGCCAGCCGCGCGGCATAGACCGCCTGTTGCAGCGGATTGACCAGCATATAGCCTTGGCCAATCGTGGCGTTGACCGTGTCATAGACCGCCCACGGCTTGTGATATTTGCGCTGTTTCCACGCCGGATCGGGCACGGTGCCATACGACTGGCCGGGATAGGGCAGGGGGAATTGCCCGCCCAGCCCCATGCGGCGCATCATCGCGGCAATCGTGTCCATGCCGATTTGTTGCGCAAAGTGGTAGAAATAGACATCGCACGACTGATAGATGCCCTTCATCATGTCGGTCGTGCCGTGGCCATGATGGTTCCAACAATGGAACACGCGGTTGCCGACGCGCAAGCCCCCGGCACACGTGACCGCTGCTTTGGGGTCGAGCCCGGCTTCAAGGAATGCCAGCGCCACCATCGGCTTGACCGTCGATCCCGGCGGGTACAGTCCGCGCAGCACTTTGTTGCGCAAGGGAACATGGTCGTCTTCGGACAGCATTTTCCATTCGATCCGGCCGATCCCGTCGGAAAAGGCGTTGGGATCATAGCAGGGCATCGACACCATCGCGAGCACGTCGCCGGTCTGGCAGTCCATCACCACCACCGATCCGCTTTCCAGCCCGATCCGCCGCGCGGCATAGTCCTGCAACCCGGCATGGATGGTCAATTGCATCGGCTGGCCCGGCACATCTTCGCGCGTGCCCAGTTCGCGCACCACGCGCCCGCCGGCGGTTGCCTCAATCCGCCGCGCGCCCGGCACCCCGCGCAAGTGCACTTCAAAGGCTTTTTCCAGCCCGTCTTTGCCGATCTTGAACCCCGGCGTAATCAGCAGCGGATTGTGTTCGCGCACATAGTCATCCGCCGATGCCGGGCCGACATAGCCGATCAGATGGCCCACCGCCGCGCCCGCCGGGTAATAGCGCGAAAAACCGCGCTGCGGGATCACACCGGGCAATTCGGGCAGGCGCACGCTGATCGCGGCAAACGTATCCCAATCGAGCTTGCTGGCGACTTCGACCGGTTGAAACCCGCGCGACTGGTCGATCTTGTCGCGGATATCGGCTACGTGGTCGGCCGACAGCGCCAGCAATGTTTGCAAACTGGCAAGTGTGGCATCGCGATCAACCAGCCGGTCGGGGATGAGATCGACGCGAAAATCGGCGCGGTTGGCGGCCAGCGCCACCCCGTCACGATCAAGCACCCAGCCGCGCCGGGGTGGGATCAGCGACAGATTGACTCGGTTGCTTTCTGACGCAGCGCGGTATTTGGCGTTTTGCGCCACCGCCAGATAGCCCAGCCGCCCCGCCAGCAGCAGCCCGACCCCGCCTTGCACCGCGCCGAGCAAAAACGTGCGGCGCTGAAACGACTGCGTCAGCCGCGACGCGGTCATCGGCAGCCGGGGCTGTTTCGCCACGGGTTACAGCTTGCGCAGCGGCAGCAGCCGCACGCGATCCAGCAGCGCCACGCCGCGATTGACCAGCGGGAACAGCGCGATGGTCACCAGCCATTGCGGCCCGATGGTCAGGGGCAGGGGATAGCCCGCCGCCAGCCCGGCGATGCCCGCCGCCAGCACGAGATACGTGCTTAGCAAGGCGATGGCGGCCAGCCAGTCCTGCACGAACCCGCGCCACAAAAAGCGTTCGTCGATCACTTCCATCGCCAGCATTGCCACTGACCACAGCACGATGCCCGAACCGAATGGCTGCCCGCTGAACAGATCATCCCACGCCCCCAGCGGCAATCCGGCCCAGACCGGCAGAAAGCTGGGGCGCAACATGCGCCAGCCGAGCAGCGCCATCAACCCCAGCGGCGGCATCACCGGGGCTGAAGCGATCACCGGCGAAAATGGTACCAGCGACAGCACCATGATCGACACCCACGGCAATCCTGCCGCCAGCCACGGCAGCGGCGCGCGGTTGATCGGGCGGCGCCGCGCGGCGTCGGTACCACTGGCAAGGCGCGGGGCGGGCACCACGGCGTCAGTTGTCGTCCTTGATCGGCGGCCCACCGGCTTTGACACTCGCGGCCATCGCTTCGACCGCTGCGGCCTGATAGACCGGCAGCACGATGACATAATCGCTGGCAGCGGGATCGGCCGCCAATTGCCCCTCTGCCCCATCGCGGCGCGGCGCGCTGACGACCGCCACCGGGATTCCGGGAGGATAGATTCCGCCCGAACCCGACGTGGTGAACACATCGCCGGGGTGCAGCGGGTTGTTGCCCATCGTCAGCAGCCGGATCGCAATCCTGCCATTGGCGGTGCCTTGGACAAAGCCGGGCAGGCCATCGCTCGCACGGCGCACCGGCACGACATTGGCGGCATCGCTCACCAGCAACACGCGCGCAGTATTGCGCCCGGCTTCGACCACCCGGCCGATCAGTCCGGCGGCCCCGCGCACCGGCTGGCCTTCGTGGACCCCGCGCGCGGTTCCCGCGTCGATCACCGCATACCGGCGCGCGCTGGCGGCGGTCGATCCGATCAGCCGCGCGGTCGCGATGGGCGGCGCAGCCGGATCGATAATCCCGAGCAAGGCCTTCAACCGCCGGTTTTCATCAGCCGTGGCGCGCGCGCTGGCTGATGCGGCGCGCGCGGCGGCGATTTCGCGCGCCATTGCCAGATTTTGGTGGCCCGCTTCGAACCACGCGTTGATCGCGGCGATCAACCCCGCGCCTGACCGGCGCGTCGCGGCAGAGGCTTCGCCCACCGGGGCCGCAACTTCGCTCGCCGGGCCGCGCAACCACGCAAACGCGCCGGGGTTGTAAAACGACACGCCCAGCGCCACCAGCCCGGCCACCAGCCCGGCGACGGTGATCACATAGCCGGTAAAAATGCCGTATTGCGCCCTGCGTGAATAGCCCGGGCGCAAATCTCGCGACCGCGCCATACGTCAAGTGTCCTTTACCGTGCCCGTCGCGCCAGCGCGGCGCGACCGGCTTGTCCGCGCCGCGATCAGGCCGTCATCAGCACGCCGCGATAGATCGGATCTTCCATCGCCCGGCCCGTGCCGAGTGCAACGCAGCTCAACGGATCTTCGGCTACCGATACCGGCAGCCCGGTTTCCTGCCGCAAATGATCGTCCAGCCCGCGAATCAGCGCGCCGCCACCGGTCAGTACGATGCCCTGATCGACAATATCGGCGGCGAGTTCGGGCGCGGTGTTTTCCAGCGCGATGCGCACGCCTTCGACAATCGCACCGATCGGTTCGGACAGCGCATCGGCGACATTGGCCTGAGTAATGGTGATTTCCTTGGGCACCCCGTTGACGAGGTCGCGGCCTTTGATCTGGATGGTTTCACCCACCCCGTCGGCGGGGACAATGGCGATGCCATAATCCTTTTTGATGCGTTCCGCCGTCGCTTCGCCGATCAGCAAGTTGTGATGGCGGCGCACATACGACACAATGGCTTCGTCCATCTTGTCACCGCCCACACGCACCGACGTGGTATAGGCAAGCCCGCGCAGCGACAGCACCGCAACTTCGGTCGTGCCGCCGCCAATATCGACCACCATCGATCCGACCGGTTCGGTCACCGGCATATCCGCGCCGATGGCAGCGGCCATCGGTTCAAGGATCAGAAACACCTGGCTCGCCCCGGCGTTGCTGGCCGCATCGCGGATCGCGCGGCGTTCGACCGACGTCGATCCCGAAGGCACGCAAATCACGATTTCGGGGTAGCGCAGCACGCTCTTTTTGCCGTGCACTTTCTGGATAAAGTGCTTTATCATCGCTTCGGCCACTTCGATATCGGCGATCACCCCGTCGCGCAGTGGGCGGATCGCTTCGATATTGTCCGGCGTCTTGCCCATCATCATTTTGGCATCATCGCCCACGGCCTTGACCCGCTTGATCCCGTTGATCGTTTCGATGGCGACCACCGATGGCTCGTTGAGCACGATTCCGCGATCCTGCACATAGACCAGCGTATTGGCCGTGCCGAGGTCAATGGCAATATTCTGCGAACCAAATTTGAAGAATCGGGAAAACATCGAGGCCATCAGAAAATCCGTCAAATCATAGGGTTGGCGCGTCTGCCGACAAGTCGTGGCGTTGGGTGCACCAGCGAGGGGGCCGCATTAGCGCATGGCTTGATCAAAACCCACAGAATTGTTGCGCCTGCGTGATTGTCGGGGACAGTGGGTTTTGGAGTGGCGGGATTCACGCAGTGTTGGCTTGTCGATAAATGCAAATGAATCAGATAGAAGTCCGGTGCATTCTGCCCCCCTCCCCTTCAGGGGAGGGGTTGGGGGTGGGGGCGCGCGGCTAAACTCCCACCAAGACGATAGCCCCCACCCCCAACCCCCTCCCCTAAAGAGGAGGGGGCTTTGAACGTCCGCGCGGCCGGGAGTAGCCAACCTCTACGATCTTCACATGACAACCGGATCGCCTTTGTCCTAGACAGCGGGGATCGTGCCCGAACTTCGCCATATCCGCCGCTTGCCCGAAGCGCTTGTCAACCGCATCGCGGCGGGTGAAGTGGTCGAGCGTCCGGCCAGCGCGTTGAAGGAATTGATAGAAAACGCCATCGATGCCGGGGCCGGGCAGATTACCGTGCGGCTGGGCGAAGGCGGGCTGACGCTGATCGAAGTGACCGACGATGGCTGCGGCATGACGGCGGACGAGATTGCGCTCGCGCTTGAACGCCATGCCACGTCAAAACTGCCCGAAAGCCTGATCGGCAGCGACCATGCGCTCGACCGTGTGGTGACTTTGGGGTTTCGCGGCGAAGCGCTGCCCTCGATTGCCTCGGTCGCGCGGGTGACGATTGAAAGCCGCGCGCGCGCAGGCGGCGAAGCGTGGCGGCGGGTGGTCGATCACGGCGTGTTGATCGCCGATGGCCCGGCGGCGCTGCCCCCCGGAACGCGCGTGCGGGTCGAACACTTGTTTGGCCAAGTCCCGGCACGGCGCAAATTCCTGCGGTCGGCGCGCAGCGAATGGGCCGCCGCGCTCGATGTCGTGCGGCGGCTGGCGATGGCGCGGCCCGATATCGGCTTTTCGCTCGATCACGATGGCCGCCGCGCGCTCCATGTTCAGCCGGGAGACCGGCTCGATGTGCGGGTGGCGCAACTGGTGGCGCGCGATCTGCCCGAAAACGCGGTGGCGGTCGATCTGGCGCGCGGCGATTATCATCTCGTCGGCGTGGCCGGATTGCCAACCTATAACCGGGGGGTGGCCGATCACCAGTATCTGTTCGTCAATGGCCGCCCGGTCAAAGACCGCTTGCTGATCGGGGCGGTGCGCGGCGCTTATGCCGATATGCTGGCGCGCGACCGTCATGCGGTCTTGGCGCTGTTTCTGTCGCTGCCGGCCGAAGCGGTCGATGTCAATGTGCACCCGGCCAAGACCGAAGTGCGGTTCCGCGATACCGCGCTGGTGCGCGGGCTGATCGTCACCGGGCTGCGCCATGCGCTGACCAGCGGCGATCAGCGCAGCGCGCAAGCGCCCGACCGGCTGGGCATGGCGGCGTGGCAGGCTGAACCCGTTGGCCCCGATGCGCCCGTGCTGCCGCGCCCGGTCAGCCTGTTTGCCCATGCCGCCCCGCGCTTGGGCGAAGCGGGCGCGGCGTGGCGCGGCTATGAAGCGGCGGTCATGGCCCCGCTGGCGGCGCGCGCCGAACCCGCGACCACCCCGGTGCCCGATGGCACCGCGCATCCCTTGGGCGTGGCGCGCGGGCAAGTCGCGCGGACGTATATCGTGGCCGAAGCCGATGACGGGCTGGTCATCGTCGATCAGCACGCCGCGCACGAACGGCTGGTGCTCGAAGCCTTGCGCGCCAGCGGGGCGGGGCAGGGGGATGCCCCGGCGCAAGCGCTGCTCCTGCCCGAAGTGGTCGAACTGGATGAGCCGGAAGCTGATCGGCTTGAGGAAGCCAGCGCCGATCTTGCGCGGTTCGGGCTGGTGCTCGAACGGTTTGGCCCGGCGGCGGTGCTGGTGCGCGCAGTGCCCGCCGCGTTGGCCAAAGGCGATCCGCAAGCCTTGGTGCGCGATGTTGCCGATGATCTGGCGCGCCACGGGGCCAGCCTGCTGGTGGGTGAACGGATCGATCTGGTGCTGGCGACAATGGCCTGCCACGGCTCGGTCCGCGCCGGGCGCGTGCTGTCAGTGGCGGAAATGAACGCGCTGCTGCGCGAAATGGAGGTCACCCCGCGATCAGGCCAGTGCAACCATGGTCGCCCGACATGGATCAAGCTGGCGCACGGCGATATCGCAAAGCTGTTCGGGCGGACCTGACTCGCTCTGGTGATTTTACCGGTCAGTCCTTGCCGCCGGGATCGCGGGTGCGCACCATCGCGTGGCTGGTCATGGTCAGGACCAGCACATTGTCCTGATTGTAAACCCGCGTGGCGGTTTGAAACAGCCCGCGATCAGGCTTGGTCTGGCTGCGGCGTTTGGACAGCACTTCGATTTCGACGCTGAGCGTGTCGCCGGGATAGACCGGGCGCAGCCAGCGCAGATCATCCACCCCCGGCGAACCCAGCCCCTGATGGCCGACGCGCTGGTGGCGTTCGACCAGCAGCGCCATTGTCATCGCGCAAGTATGCCAGCCGCTTGCCGATAACCGCCCGAAATGCGTTTGCGCGGCGGCCTCGTCGTCCAGATGAAACGGCTGCGGATCATAGCGCGCGGCGAAGGCGATCACCTCTTCGCGAGTGACGGGATAGGCGCCAAAGCGTTCGCTGTCGCCCACGACCAGATCTTCATAGAACTGCATGGCGCATCACACGTTGAAGCGGAAGTTGAGCACATCGCCATCCTTGACCACGTAATCTTTGCCTTCTTGCCGGAGCTTGCCCGCATCACGCGCGCCGCTTTCGCCGCCAAGCGCGATATAGTCGTCATAGCCGATTGTTTCGGCGCGGATAAAGCCCCGTTCGAAATCGGAATGGATTTCGCCTGCGGCCTGTGGCGCGCGCGCGCCTTCGTGCACCGTCCAGGCGCGCGTTTCCTTTGGCCCGACGGTAAAAAAGGTAATCAGGTGGAGCAGCCCATAGCCCGCGCGGATCACGCGGTTCAGCCCGGTTTCGTGCAAGCCCAGCTCTTCGAGAAACGCCAGCCGTTCATCGCCGTCCATGCCGACCAGATCGGATTCGATGGCCGCCGACACGATCACCGCTTCGGCCCCTTCGGCGCGCGCTTTGGCGAACACTTGCGCGGAAAAGGCATTGCCCGTGGCGGCGCTGTCTTCATCGACATTGCAGACATAGAGCACCGGCTTGGCGGTCAGCAATTGCGCCTGCGCAAATACGCGCTGTTCTTCTTCGTCTTTGGGCTGGGTCAGCCGCGCGGGCTTGCCCGCGCGCAACAGATCGAGCGCCTGGCCCAGCACTGATGCCATGATGCGCGCGTCCTTGTCGCCGCCATTGGCCTTTTTCTGCGCGGCGGGAACGCGCTTTTCCAGACTGTCGAGATCGGCTAGCATCAGTTCGGTTTCGACCGTTTCGGCATCCGACACCGGATCGACGCGGTTATCGACATGCTGAATGTCGTCGTTTTCAAAGCAGCGCAGCACATGCACGATGGCATCGACTTCGCGGATATTGCCGAGAAACTGGTTGCCCAGCCCTTCGCCCTTTGATGCGCCGCGCACCAGCCCGGCAATATCGACAAAGCCCAGTTGCGTCGGAATGATCTTCAGACTGCCGGCAATCGCCGCCAAACGGTCAAGCCGGGGATCGGGCACACCGACATTGCCGATATTGGGCTCGATGGTGCAAAACGGATAGTTAGCCGCTTGCGCCGCTTGCGTTTCGGTCAACGCGTTGAACAATGTCGATTTGCCGACATTGGGCAGGCCCACGATGCCGCAACGAAAACCCATGGCAAAGTCACTTTCCTGATCGGTCGCCGGGGTGCCCGGCAGGTGTGGAGGCGCGATGGGATGGCTTTTCCATCAGGTCAAGGGGGCAGGGCGCGATCAGCCCTGCTGGATCAATGCCACATCGTTGACAAAGCGTACGTCATCGCCTTGTGCCAGCCATGGCGCGGCGCGCGCCACCGCGCCCAGCATCGTAGCCAGATCATCGGTTTCGGCTTTGGCATAATTGCCCAGCACATGGCTGGTCACGCGGTCTTTGTGCCCCGGATGGCCAATCCCCAGCCGCACGCGGCGGAAATCGCCATCGCCATGCTGCTCGATCGATCGCAGACCATTATGCCCGGCGGTGCCGCCGCCGATCTTGACGCGGACTTTGTGCGCGGGCAGATCGAGTTCGTCATGAAACACGGTCAGCGCATTGCTGGCGAGCTTATAGAACCGCAGCGTCTCTCCCACCGAGCGGCCGCTTTCGTTCATGAATGTGGCGGGTTTGAGCAGCAGCACACGCGCGCCGCCAATCCGCCCTTCGCGCACCCAGCCCTGAAACTGTTTGCGCGTCGGGCCAAAGTCATGGACATCGGCCAGCGTATCCACCGCCATGAACCCGGCATTGTGCCGGTTAAGCGCATAGAGCGCGCCGGGATTGCCTAGACCGACCCAGATTTGCATTGCCGCCTTCTGCACCCCTCGCTCGCAACCTGCGGCAGAACCCAATCCGAAACCGGGTGAGACGTCAGGAGCGCAGTGCCATCCAGTTCCTCCCCCTTTGGGGGAGGTGGCAGCCCGCAGGG
>CAINGT010000050.1 GCA_903848655.1 uncultured Sphingomonadales bacterium | reverse complement strand
GAACCGGTTTTTACCTTCGGTGGCCTGCGGCTCGCAATACATCACGCGAAAACAGAGACTCTAGAGCGTGATGCGAAAAAGTGGGCACCGGTTTTTCGCAAAAAATCATGCGAAAACAAAGACTCCTAGAGCATGATGCGATTCTTTCTTATCGCATCATGCTCTAGAGCGGAATGCGCGATCAGGGATAAGTCAGGTGGATCGTGGTCGCCAGATTGGTGCGCGGGATGGCGATCCGCACGGACCGGAATGTCGGCAGGCTCATCAGTGTGGGCGGATTGTTGGTAAAGCCAAAGCCTTCGGTCGGCACACCCAGCACGCCAGATCGGTTAATCGTGCCCGAATTATCTTCGTCGTGATAGATCGCGATCGCATAGACCCCGGTTTTCGGCACGAACACGCAAAACCGCGTCATCGGTGCCACTGTCGGGGTGCGGACGACATAGAGCGACCCGTTCTTGATCAAAAAGCGGTCGGGATCATCGGCATAAATCGTCGCGGCGATCTGCCCGGCACCATTGCGCACCTGATCGACCGACAGATAGATCCACGTATCGCTGTGCGGGCCAAGGCACGGCGGCGCAGCGTGCGCGGGCACGGCCAGCAACAGCATGACGAGCGCCGCGACGCTGCGCGCAAATTTCCTGAAATCGGGTAATCCGGTACCGGCCTGGCGGTTAATCCGAAAGGTGAAAGCCATTCGCAATCCCGGACTTGAAGTAAGCGCTGCGGCCTTGCCATGCGCCAGACTGGTGCCGCGCGCAAGATAGCGAGGCGATACCAATGTGTCGCAAGCCTGCGACATTTACCCATTGCTCATGCCAGCGTGTGGAAAACGCGGCGCCCACCGCTTGCCCCGCTGGCACGCCACGGGTAGCGTCGGCGACAGCCATCATACCGCGCCGCCATTGCCCGTTTGGCGCATGACATGGACGGGGTTGCCGCGATGACTGTGCCGCTGATTTCACCCTCGATCCTGTCGGCCGATTTTGCCAGACTGGGTGATGAAGTCCGCCTGATCGATGCGGCGGGTGCCGACTGGATCCATGTCGACGTCATGGACGGACATTTCGTGCCCAATCTGACGATTGGGCCGGGCGTGGTCAAAGCCTTGCGCCCGCACACCACCAAGCCATTCGACATCCACCTGATGATTGCGCCGGTTGATGGCTTTTTGCAGGCATTTGCCGATGCCGGGGCCGATATCATCACCGTTCATCCCGAAGCCGGGCCGCATATCCACCGCACAGTGCAGGCGATCAGGGCGCTGGGCAAACGCGCGGGGGTTGCGCTCAATCCCGGCACCCCGGCAAAAATGCTCGATTATCTCATCGACGATATCGATCTGGTGCTGGTGATGAGCGTCAACCCCGGCTTTGGCGGGCAAAGCTTTATCACCAGCCAGTTGCGCAAGATCGAAGCGATCCGCCGCGCCATCGACAAGTCGGGCCGGACGATCCATCTCGAAGTCGATGGCGGGGTCGATCTGACCACTGCCGGGGCCTGCGTGCGCGCCGGGGCCGACGTGCTGGTGGCAGGAACGGCCAGCTTTCGCGGCGGGCCTGCCCACTATGCCGCCAATATCGCCGCGCTGAAGGCAGCCCGTTAAGCGCGATGGAGCGACCCGGCCTGACCGATGCGGATCGCATTGCCGGTGGTTCTGACACGGCGGCAAACGCACGTCTGGCACCCGCCGCGCTGCCGCTCGGCCCCGCGCCCGAATTTCAGGCCGATCAACCTGCCCTGCCTTTGCCCGAAGCTGATCCCGGCGTGATCGAATCGGGGCTGATCGAACCGTCGCGCGCGCTGGCACTGGCCGATTTTTCGCCGCCCCGCTTGCGCACGGGCGAACGCCTGATCCGCTTTGCCTATCGCATCGGCTTGGGCCCGCGCACGTTCAACCCCTTTGCCAAACGCACCGCGCCGCGCCTGATCGCGACGGTCACCAGCGCTTTGCCCGGCGATCCGGTGGCGGGAACCGCGCTGCGCGCCGGGCATTTTCTGCTCCACGGGCTGAAAGCACCGATCGCCGATATCGAATTTTCCGGGCCGCGGCTGGCGCCACCGTTCGAACGGCTGATCCATGGGTTTGGCTGGCTGGCCGATCTCGACGCTTGCGCGGCACGGCCGCAATGCACCGGGGTGGCCGAACGCATCTTTGGTCACTGGCTGATCGCCAATCCGCGTCCCGATGCCACCCCGGCGTGGGATGTCGGCAATGTCGGCCACCGCTTGCTCGCGTGGCTGATCCATGCGCCGCTGATCCTGTCGGGGCCGGATCGCAAGTTTCGCAGCCGCGCGCTCCACGCGACCGAAGCCACCGCGACCTGGCTCGACAGCCATGTCGTGCGGGCCGAACACATCGTGTCGCAAGTTGCAGGCTGGGTCGCGATCACCGCTGCCGGACTGCTGCTGGGTGATGGCCGCGCGCGGCGGCTCTATGGCGAAGCGGGGCTGATGCGCGCGCTGGGTGATCTGATCGGCGATGATGGCGGGGTACTATCGCGCAGCCCGCTCGACCAGATCGAGGTGATCGAGCTGCTGGTCCGGCTCAAGTCGTGTTACGGCGCCGTGCGCAAGGAACCGCCGCATCAGCTCGATTCCATCCTCGCGCTGCTGGTGCCGCCGCTGCTCGCGGTGCTGCACGGCGATGGCGCGCTGGGTGCCTGGCAGGGTGCCAATGCGGTATCATCCGACCGGATCGCTGGCCTGATCCGCGCCACCGGGATACGCACCCGGCCGCTGCGCGAGGCGCAGCAATGGGGATATCAGCGCATCGCTGCGCAACGTTCGATTGTGCTGTTCGATGCGGCCCCGCCGCCGGTGGCGCGCCATGCGCGCGATGGCTGTGCTTCGACACTGGCGTTCGAATTCAGCCACGGGGCGGAGCGGATCATCGTCAATTGCGGCGGCGCAGCGTGTGCCGGGGGTCTGATTCCGGCGCGGCTGGCGCAAAGCTTGCGCACGACCGCCGCGCATTCAACGCTGACGATCGACGATTTCAATTCAACCGCGGTGCTGATTAACGGCAAACTGGGCAGCGGCGTATCCGAAGTCGCCATCGACCGGCGGCGCATCGCGGGCGAAGGCTCCACACCCGGTGCGACCCGGCTCGAAGCCAGCCACAACGGCTATGGCGCGCGCTATGGCCTTACGCATCGCCGTATCCTGATCGTGCGCGATGATGGCACCGAACTGCGCGGCGAAGACAGCTTGCTGCCCAGCGTGCGCAAAGGCAAGCGCGGCACGATCAGCGTCGCCATGCGCTTTCACCTCGGCCCGCATATTGACCTCGCACCGGGCGGGGATGGGCTGGGCGTGACGCTGGCGCTGCCCGATGGCAGCGTCTGGCAGTTCCGGTCCGGGCGCGATGCGGTGACGATCGAGGAAAGCCTGTGGGCCGATGGCGAGGGGCGGCCCGTCGCCACCCGCCAACTGGTGATCGCGGCGAAAGTGGCGCGCAGTGGCGAGACATTTTCGTGGCTGTTGAAGAAAATGCGCTAGAGCATGATGCGAAAAAGTGG
This sequence comes from uncultured Sphingomonadales bacterium, assembly GCA_903848655.1. Lineage (GTDB taxonomy): Bacteria > Pseudomonadota > Alphaproteobacteria > Sphingomonadales > Sphingomonadaceae > Novosphingobium. Next base: position 56,819 of record CAINGT010000050.1, on the reverse strand, counting down.
GCACCGGTTTTTCGCAAAAAATCATGCGAAAACAGAGACTCCTAGAGCATGATGCGATTCTTTCTTATCGCATCATGCTCTAGAGCGGAAAGGCGATTAGATTGAATCGCATTCCGCTCTAGAGTCTTTGTTTTCGCGTGATTTTTTGCAAAAAACCGGTTCCCACTTTTTTGCATCACGCTCTAAAATTGGGGTTGAACACGTGAATACTGTGAAAATCGGTCGGGCTCTGCTGTCAGTGTCCGACAAATCGGGGCTGGTTGATCTGGGCCGGGCCTTGGCGGCACACGGGGTTGAACTGGTCTCGACCGGCGGTACGGCCAGCGCGTTGCGCGATGCCGGGCTTGCCGTGCGCGACATTGCCGATCTGACCGGATTTCCCGAAATGATGGATGGCCGGGTCAAGACGCTGCACCCCAATGTCCATGGTGGCTTGCTGGCAGTGCGCGACAATCCTGAACACGCCGCCGCGCTGGTCGCGCACGCGATTGGCGCAATCGATCTGGTGGTGGTCAATCTCTATCCGTTCGAGGCCACCGTCGCGCGCGGTGCCGGGCGTGACGAGGTGATCGAAAACATCGATATCGGCGGCCCGTCGATGGTGCGGTCCGCCGCCAAGAACCACGCCTATGTCGCCATCGTCACCGACCCCGCCGACTATGGCGCGCTGATCGCCGAACTCGATCAGGGCGACGGCGCAACCACGCTCGCCTTTCGCCGCCAGCTTGCCGCCAAAGCTTATGCCGCCACCGCCGCGTATGATGCGGCCATTGCCGCATGGTTTGCGCGCGTGGATCAGGGCCAGCATTTCCCCGCCACGCTAACCCTGCCACACCGGTTGGTGACCCCGTTGCGCTACGGCGAAAACCCCCACCAGCGCGCCGCGCTCTATGTGCCGCATGGACCAGCCGTGGCGGGCCTGCCGCAAGCAGAACAAGTCCAGGGCAAAGAGCTGTCCTATAACAATTACAACGATGCCAACGCCGCGCTCGAACTGATTGCCGAATTCGCCGGGGCCGCGCCGACCGTGGTGATCGTCAAACACGCCAACCCTTGCGGTGTTGCCAGCGCGCCCAGTCTGGCGGCGGCTTGGGCAGCGGCGCTTGCCTGTGATCCGGTTTCGGCGTTTGGCGGGATCGTTGCCACCAATATGCCGCTCGATGGCCCGACCGCCGCTGCGATCACCGCGATTTTTACCGAAGTCGTGGTCGCGCCGGGTGCCGATGCCGCCGCGCGCGCCGAATTTGCCCGCAAGAAAAATATCCGGCTGCTGCTGGTGCCGGGCTTGCCCGATGCCACGCGCACCGCGCTGACCTCGGTGCCGATCATCGGCGGGCTGCTGGTGCAGGATCGCGACAACGGACGCATCGACGCCACCGGTCTGACCGTGGTGACCCGGCGTGCGCCGACTCCGCGCGAAATGGCCGATGCGCTGTTTGCGTGGACCGTGGCGCGCCATGTCAAATCCAACGCCATCGTCTATGCGCGCGATGGCGTTACCGCCGGAATCGGTGCGGGGCAGATGAACCGTCGCGATTCATCGCGGATCGCCGCGGCCAAAGCGCGCGAAGCGGCGCAGACCGAAGGGTGGGATGAACCGCGCACAGTCGGCTCTGCGGTCGCGTCTGACGCGTTCTTCCCGTTTGCCGATGGCTTGCTGGCGGCGGTCGAAGCGGGCGCGACATGCGTGATCCAGCCCGGCGGTTCGATTCGCGATGCCGATGTGATACAGGCCGCCGACGACGCCGGGCTGGCGATGGTGTTCACCGGGATGCGCCATTTCCGGCATTAGGTTTATCGAGCGTTCAGGATCACCTGCTCAACATCATCCAGCGTCAGTTCGATGATCCACACGTCGGGATCTTGTGTCCGGCGGCGGGCAAGCGCCGCGTCGAAGCTATCGCGCGCATCGCTGTCCTGTCGCCGAACCGCCGTCCAGCGTCGCTCCCCCGCCGCATCGGGCAAGCGCTCGTACAGCGTGCCAAGCCCGGCCCGATCAAGCGCCACCACCAGAATCGTGCCGCTGTCCGCCTCGCCTTTGTGCAGGACCATGGCAAAACCGCCCGCCGCTTCGGTGCTTCGCACCAACGCCGACGCTTCGAGCGCGGCGGGCAGGCGCGGGGTCGTCATGCTAGCGCGTGATGCGAAAAAGTGGGAACCGGTTTTTTGCAAAAAATCACGCGAAAACAAAGAATCAAGACCGGAATGCGATTCAATCTAATCGCATTCCGGTCTGGCGGGGAATGCGATGGAATTGAATATATAGCGAAAAATCGGTTTCCACTTGTTCGCATCACGCGTTCGCGATCAGGCGGCGTCGCGGTCGATGACGCTGGATAGCAGCGCGTACAGCGCATCGGCGTCGGGTGCGGCCAGCAGCCGAGCGTGCATCCGATCATCGCGCATCAGCCGCGAAATCGCCGCCAGCGCTTGCAGATGGACCGCCCCGGCCTGATCGGGTGATAACAGGCCAAACACGCAATCGACCGGCATCCCATCGGCAGAGGCGAATTCGACCGGCGTTTCCAGCCGCAGAAACACCGCCACCGGGCGGGCAAGCCCGCTGATGCGCGCATGGGGAATCGCCACCCCACGTCCGAAACCGGTGCTGCCCAGCGCCTCACGCTCAAGGATGCGTTCGCCCACGTCCGCAGGATCGAGTCCATAGACCGCGCCAAAACACGCGGCGAGCAACGTCATGATCTGCGCCTTGGATTCGGCGCGGATCACCCGGACAGCGTGCGGATCAATCGAAAAAAGCGCGGTCATCGCCAGTTGCTTACCATCGGCTTGGGACGGCACAGTCCCTACCGGCGGCGCAATGCGCTTGAATCGAACCGCGTGCAAGCCTCGATTGGCGTACAGTTCAGCGCTGCGGCTCGACCCAGCCGATCGACCCGTCGCCGCGCCGATAGACCATATTGTGCACCCCGGTGCCGGCGTTCTTGAACAGCAGCGCGGTGGTATTGCGCAAATCGAGCATCATCACCGCATCGGATACCGTCGCGGTGGGCACATCGACGCGCGTTTCGGCGATCACCAGTGGCGCATCGGCGGGTTCTTCATCGCCGCTCGATTCGGCAAACAGGGTATAGGTGGCATCTTCACTGCCCCCGGCAAAGCCGGCAAAGTTGGATTCATCCTGCCGCCGCGCGTGCTGCGAGTTTTCGTGCCGGTCTTTGATCCGCCGTTTGTAGCGGCTCAATTGCCGATCAATCTTTTCCGCCGACTGGTCGAGCGCCTGATGCGCGTCTTGCGCAATCGCGCTGCCCTTAAGGATCAGGCCTTGGGCAACATGGGTGACGATATCGCAGCGAAATCCGCCATGCGGCGCTTTGCCCAGCGTAACGTGGCTCGACAGCGCGCGCGAAAAATATTTGTCGACAATCGTCGCCAGCCGCTGCCCGGCATGGGCTTCGAACGCTGCGCCGGTATCGACCTGATGCCCCGAAACGCGAATATCCATCGTTCTTCTCCTTTATGCGCGCGTCCACAACGGGTCGGCAAAACCCGCGATGAAAGTCTTGTGGCGGGCCAGTTCCGCTTCGCTGGCCTGGTGCGGTCTGGCCGCGCGCACCGGGCGCGCAGGTGCCAGCACGGTTGGTTGAGCGATCACCACGCCCGCAGTGGCGTCGTCACGCGCCAATTCCAGCCCGATCTGCCGCCCGCCCAGCAATTCGACATAGAGCTGCGCCAGCAATTCGGCATCGAGCAGCGCGCCATGTTTGGTACGGTGGCTCCGGTCGATGCCATAGCGCGAACACAGTGCGTCAAGGCTCAGCTTTGCGCCCGGATGCTTGCGCCGCGCAATCGCAATCGTATCGACCATCCGGTCGAGCGACACGGGGGAAAGCCCGGCAAGCGCCAGTTCGGCATTGAGAAAGCCGAAATCGAACGCGGCATTGTGCGCCACCAGCGGCGCATCGCCCAAAAACGCGATCAGCGCGGGCGCGTGGTCGGCAAAGCGCGGCTTGCCGGTCAGAAACGCCGCTGACAACCCGTGCACCGCCTCTGCCTCGGCCGGCATGTCGCGCTGTGGGTCGCAATAAGCGTGAAAGATCGCGCCGGTCGGCATCCGGTTGACCAGTTCGATACAGCCGATTTCCACCAGCCGGTGGCCACCCTTCGGATCGAATCCGGTCGTTTCGGTATCGAATACTATCTCGCGCATCGGGGTAACGATGGACCCGCGCGCCGCCGCTGACAAGCCGGTTCCGCGATTTTTCAGACCGTTGCGCGATCACGCAAGGTGGCGACTAATGCCAAAACCGCTGCTTCGGTTTCAGCCAGCGACGCGCCGGTATCGATGACATAGTCGGCGCGCGCGCGCTTGACCGCATCGGGGACTTGCAGCGCGAGGATCTGCGCCAATCGTGCCTCGGTCATGCCGGGCCGCGCCAAGACCCGCGCGCGCTGTACGTCTGCCGGGGCTGATACCACCACCACCGCATCAAGCCCTTCGGCGTGGCCTTTTTCATAGAGCAGCGGGATATCGAACACGATCAGCGGGGCTTGCGCATGGTCGCGCACAAAGGCGCGGCGCGCATCGGCCACCGCCGGATGCATAATCGCCTCAAGCCGGGCCAACGCCGCCGGATCGCCAAACACGCGCCCGCCGAGCTCGGCGCGCAGCACGCCTTGCGCGCCCGTGGTGCCGGGAAAGGCCGCCTCGATCACCGGTAGCAGCGCGCTGCCGGGGGCTTGTAACGCATGGACCACGGCATCGGCATCGAACACCGGCACCCCGGCGTCACGCAACATCTGCGCCACCGCGGATTTGCCCATGCCAATCGATCCGGTCAGCCCGAGGATGAATGCGCGCGTCATGCCAACAGCCGGGCGCGCAACGCTGCATCACCGGCATCGCGTGGCGGCGCCGCGCCGAAAAAGCGGCGAAAGGCGTGGTCGGCCTGCCCGATCAGCATCGCCAAGCCATCGATGGTCGCAAACCCCGCACCGCGCGCTGCCTGAAGCCATGGGGTATCGCGCGGGCTGGTGACGATATCGTAAAACACCGCGCCGGGCGGCGCATGGCTCAGATCAAACAGCAGCGGTGGATGCCCGGTCATGCCCAGCGCCGTGGTGTTGACGATCAGATCCAGACAGCCTGCGCGATCATCAAACACAAAGTCGGTCGGGGTGGCAAAATGCGCCAGAGCAATCGCGTGATGATCCCCGCCCGGTGCCAGTTCATCGAGCAAGGCGCGTGCTTTGCCGGGGTCGCGCCCGGCCACCACCAGCACCATGCCCGCACCCGCCAGCGCTGCAATCACCGCCCGCGCCGCGCCGCCGGTGCCCAGCACCCGCGCCATGCGGAACACGTGCCGGCGATCAAGCAGCGGGCGCAAGGGTTCAAGAAACCCCGGCACATCGGTATTATAGCCGACCAATTCGCCCACTTCGGGCACCACAGTGTTGACCGCACCGACGCGCGCCGCGAGTGGATCGAGCCGATCAAGCAAGCCGATCACCGCCGCTTTGTGCGGCATCGTGACATTGCACCCGCGCCACGCGGGATCGGCCCGGCGCGCGGCGATATATTCGGCCAGCCCGGCGCCAGATACCCGCGTGGCGCGATAGCTGCCCGCCATGGCGAGCCGTTCGAGCCAATACCCATGGATCGCCGGTGACTTCGACAGCGCCACCGGGTCGCCGATCACTTCGGCATAAGGCAAAAGCCTATCCGTCACGCGGGCAAGACCCCGTTCGCGCGCAAGGCCGCCAGCACCGCCAGCAAAGGCATCCCCAGCACGGTGAAATGACTGCCCGAAATCGTTTCAAACAACTGCGGCCCCAGCGCCTCGATCCGGAATACCCCGACACAAGCCGCTACTGCCGGCCATTCGCGATCAAGATAGTGTTCGATAAATGCGGGCGATAACGCGCGCATCTGAAGCTGCGCGGTTTCGACCGAGTGCCACACGGCCACACCATCACGCACCAGCACCGCAGCCGATGACAGCGCCATCGTCTGGCCCGAAAAGAACGCCAGATGCGCTGCCGCTTCGGCGCGCGACGATGGTTTGTCGAATTGCCGCCCTGCCACTTCGACCAGCGAATCGCCACCCAGCACCAGCCGCCCAGGAAACGCCAGCGACACGTCACATGCTTTCGCCGTCGCCAGCGTCACCGCCAATTCGGCCCCCGGCAAACCCGTGTGCACGGCCTTGAGCGCGGCCTCATCAACTGCCGAGGCGTGCGCTTCATAGGCGACGCCTGCAGCATCGAGCATCGCCTTGCGCGATGCGCTGTGCGAAGCCAGCACGATCATACTTCACCCGCTTCCCAGCTTTCGCCCCCACCGGCAGCGCGGCTGTTGTGGCGGTCATTGTACAAATTGATCACCGCAGCAGCGGTTTCCTCGATCGACCGGCGGCTGACATCGATCACTGGCCAGCCGTTGTCGGCAAACATGCGGCGGGCAAATTGCACTTCGCGCGACACATGATCGGCATCGACATAGCTGGTTTCGGGCGGCTGGTTAAGCGATAGCAGGCGGTTTCGGCGCACCTGAATCAGCCGTTCGGGGCTGGTGGTCAAACCCACCACGAGCGGACGGCGCAGCGCAAACAGCGATACCGGCGGCGGGCTTTCCACCACGATGGGGATATTGGCGACGCGAAACCCGCGGTTGGCAAGATAGATCGACGTCGGCGTCTTGGAACTGCGTGATACCCCCGCAAGAATGATATCCGCCGCTTCCCAATTGTCCCAGCCGATGCCGTCATCATGGGCAATCGTGAACTGGATCGCATCAACCCGGCGAAAATAGGCCTCATCCATCGCGTGCTGACGGCCCGGACGGCCTTTGGCTTCCTGCCCCAGCAAGGCTTCGAGCGCACCCGTTACGCTGTCGAGCGCGGGGACATGGCGCAAACCCAGCGCCGTGCAGCGCGCTTCCAGACGTTCGCGCAATTCGGTGCTGACCACGGTGAACAGCACCAGACCGGGGTTGGCGCTGATTTCGCCCATGATCCGGTCAAGATGCTGTTGGGATCGCACCATCGGCCAGAAATGGCGCACCACTTCGGCGGCTTCGAACTGCGCCAAAGCGGCTTTGGCGATCATTTCCAGCGTTTCGCCAGTCGAATCCGACAAAAGATGAAGGTGAAGCCGCTGCATGAACCCTGAACACGCTGACGCCGACCGGCCTAGGATAGACCTGTGGACAGGCACCGGATAAACCACGGGATGAGTCCATCGACAAGCACCGCTGCTGATTCCATACCCATCATCGCATTCGCCCGGGCCATTTTGGCCACAGGTTGCAGCCGTTTACCCACAGCCTGTGGACAAGGCGGACAAGTTTTGCTTGGCACGCGATTGCTGCGGAGTCGCAGCGGCAATTTTCCTGTGGGTTTGGTGGATCAATCTGCGCATAGTGTGCCCATACGCGATATCCACACCCCCATCATACTGCTACATCCATATATAATAAGACTCTTATTTGAAGTTAGAGGGAAGCGAACACGATGCCCGGCCCCTTGTTCGATACGCTGTGCGGTGCAAACCTGGCGCAGCGCCCGGTCTGGCTGATGCGCCAGGCTGGTCGCTATTTGCCCGAATATCGCGCCTTGCGCGCCGACAAAGGCGGATTTCTCGAATTGGTCTATGACAGCGCCGCAGCCTGTGAAATCACGCTGCAGCCGGTCCGCCGGTTCGGTTTTGACGGGGCTATCCTGTTCAGCGATATCCTGATCGTGCCCCATGCCATCGGCCAGACCCTCGAATTTCTGGCCGGTGAAGGCCCCCGGTTGTCGCCGCGCCTGCTCGATGCCGCGCTGGACAGCCTGAGCGCGGTGCCACAGCGCCTCGATACGATTTATGCCACCGTTGCCCAAGTGCGTGCCGCGCTCGGGCCACAGACCACGCTGCTGGGCTTTGCCGGCAGCCCGTGGACGGTAGCGACGTATATGGTCGCGGGCGAAGGCAGCCGCGATCAACACGAAACGCGTGAACTCGCCTATCGCGATCCACCCGCGTTTCAGGCGATCATCGATGCGATCAGCGCGGTAACCATCGACTATCTTTCTGGACAAATTGCTGCCGGGGCAGAGGCGGTGCAACTGTTCGATTCGTGGTCGGGCAGTCTGGCCCCGCGCGAATTCGAACGTTGGGTGATCGCGCCGAACGCGCGGATCGTAGCGGCTTTGGCAGACCGTCATCCGGGCGTGCCAGTGATCGGCTTTCCCAAAGGCGCGGGCGAAAAGCTGCCGGCTTATGCGCGCGAAACCGGGGTGGCCGCCGTCGGGATCGATGAAACCATTGACCCGCTCTGGGCTGCCGCCGCGCTTCCCGAAGGCCTGCCGGTGCAGGGCAATCTTGATCCGCTGCTGCTCTTGGCGGGCGGGTCCGAACTCGAATCGGGCGTGCGGGCAGTGCTCGATGCGTTTGCCGACCGGCCGCACGTGTTCAACCTTGGCCATGGCATCGGACAGTTCACCCCGATTGCCCATGTCGAAGCTTTGCTTGAAGTGGTGCGCGCCTGGCGCGCGCCGTGATCGCCACGCGGCTTGCGATCTGCCGGGCCAAGCGCCGGTTTCCGGATGCAGAGGCGGCGCTTGCAGCGCGGCATGACCCGGCGATGCGGGCCTATCGCTGTGACCGGTGCCGCGGCTGGCACCTGACCAGCCGTCGCAAGGGCAAACGCATTCCACGCCCTGATTCCGCGCAGAGTATTCCAGCGGGGTAAGCTACGCACCGTCGTACCGCTTGCCAACGATGCCCCCTTTCGGCAGCGTCGGGATCGGACTATCTATGTCTCATGCTGCAGGTGCTCGCGATGCTTTATCTTTGGCTCAAAGCCGGCCACGTCATTTTTGTGGTGTTCTGGATGGCGGGGTTGTTCATGCTGCCGCGCTTTTTTGTCTATCATCAGGAAGTGGCGGCCAGCTCGCCTGACAATGCCGTATGGGTGGATCGCGAAGCACGGCTGTTGCGGATCATCCTGTGGCCTTCGCTCGTGCTGGTGTGGGCCTTCGGTTTGGGCCTGACGTTGAGTGGTGGCTGGCTCAACCAGGGTTGGCTTCATGCCAAACTGGCTGCCGTGCTGGTTTTGAGCGGGTATCACGTGTGGTTGGCCGATTATGCCCGCCACCTCGCGGTCGGGCGCCGCAAGTTGAGCGGGCGGCAATTGCGCCTGCTTAATGAAGTGCCGGGAATTGCGGCGGCGATCATTATCGTGCTGGTCATCGTTAAGCCGTTTTGACCTGACGCCTGATTGACGCGCGGGGTCGGCGCGCGTATGCAGGATCAGCAAGTTCCGGATATCCCCGGCGGTCTCTGTTCCCGCCAATGGTCTGCTTTCCCCAAGCCCTGTGACCGTCCGGCCTGCCACATCCCTTGTTGGACATGAATGATGCATTTGAAAGATTTGAAGAAAAATACCCCGGCAGAGCTGGTTGCGATGGCCGAGGAGCTGGGCGTCGAAGGCGCGAGCACGATGCGGCGGCAGGATCTGATGTTCGCCATCCTGAAGGAAATGGCCGAAGACGGCGAAGAAATCATGGGTCTGGGCACGATCGAAGTCCTGACCGACGGCTTTGGATTTCTGCGCAGCCCCGAAGCGAACTATCTGGCTGGGCCCGATGACATCTATGTTTCGCCCAATCAGGTCCGCAAATGGGGCTTGCGCACCGGCGATACGGTCGAAGGCGAAATCCGCGCACCCAAAGATGGTGAGCGCTATTTTGCCATTACCCGGCTGATCAAAGTGAATTTTGACGATCCCGATGCGGTGCGTCACCGCGTCAACTTTGACAACCTGACCCCACTTTACCCCAACCAGCGCCTGCGGCTCGACACACTCGATCCGACGGTCAAGGACAAGTCGGCGCGGGTGATCGATCTGGTCAGCCCGCAAGGCAAAGGCCAACGCGCGCTGATCGTCGCCCCGCCGCGCACCGGCAAGACCGTGCTGCTGCAAAACATGGCCAAAGCGATCACCGACAACCATCCCGAAGTGTTTCTGATCGTGCTGCTGATCGACGAACGGCCCGAAGAAGTCACCGACATGCAGCGTTCGGTCAAAGGCGAAGTGATTTCGTCAACATTTGACGAGCCCGCCACACGCCACGTGCAAGTGGCTGAAATGGTGATCGAAAAAGCCAAACGGCTGGTCGAGCACAAACGCGACGTGGTGATTCTGCTCGATTCGATCACGCGGCTTGGCCGCGCGTACAACACCGTTGTGCCAAGTTCGGGCAAAGTCCTGACCGGCGGGGTCGATGCCAATGCGTTGCAACGGCCCAAACGCTTTTTCGGTGCGGCGCGCAATATCGAAGAAGGCGGATCGCTGTCGATCATCGCCACCGCGCTGATCGACACCGGCAGCCGCATGGATGAAGTGATCTTTGAAGAATTCAAGGGCACCGGCAACTCGGAAATCGTGCTCGACCGCAAAGTGTCGGACAAGCGCATTTTCCCTGCGCTCGACGTGGGAAAGAGTGGAACGCGCAAAGAAGAACTGCTGGTTCCGCGCGATCAACTGTCGAAAATGTGGGTGCTGCGCCGCATCCTGATGCAGATGGGCACTGTCGATGCAATGGAATTCCTGCTCGACAAGATGAAAGATTCCAAGACCAACGAAGATTTCTTTGCAACAATGAACCAATAAAGTCGGCTGAGCACGGGAGAGGATCGGGCGATGAAAGTAAACTTCGAAATCGACTGCACACCCGAAGAAGCCCGCCGGTTTCTTGGCCTGCCCGATGTCGGCAAAGCGAACGAAGCTTATGTCGAAGCAGTCATCAAAGCGATGAAGGGCGAAGCCTCGCTCGATCAGTTGAACAGCTATGTGCGCCAACTGGCCCCGATGGGCGAAGCGGGGTTGAAGCTGTTTCAAAACTTGTTCGAACACGGCGCAGGTGCGGCCATGGCCGGGTTCAAGGCTGGGCCGAAAAGTGGCGGCGGATGACACGATCTTTGCGCTGAGTTCGGGTGCCTTGCCCGCTGCGGTGGGTGTCATCCGGATCAGCGGTTCCCACACAGCACTGGCACTGTCAGCGCTGGCAGGTGCGTTACCAGTGCCACGCCGCGCGAGTTTGCGGCGGTTGGTCGATTCGCGCGATGCGGGCGAGCTTGATCGCGCGCTGGTGCTGTGGTTTCCCGCGCCGCACAGCGCGACGGGGGAAGATTGCGGCGAATTGCATCTGCATGGTGGGCGCGCGGTTGCACGCGCGGTCGAATCCGCGCTCGTCGGGTTGGGGCTGCGCAAGGCGGAGCCGGGGGAATTTACGCGGCGGGCGTTTGCCCATGGTCGGCTCGATCTCGCGCAAGTCGAAGGGCTGGCCGATGTGCTGGCGGCGGAAACCGAATTGCAGCGCCGCAGCGCGCAAGCGATAGCCGGGGGACAATTGTCGCGTGCGTGTCACGATTGGAGGGTGCGCTTGCTCGGCCTGTCAGCGGCGTGTGAAGCGACCCTTGATTTTGCCGACGAAGGTGATGTGAGCGATGACGACCATGGCGCGGCGGCTGCGCTGAGCGCTGGCTGTCGTGCTTTGGCTGGCGAATTGGGACAATGGCTTGACCGGCCACGCGCTGAACCGCTGCGTGAGGGTTTTCGCGTCGTGCTGGCGGGGCCACCCAACGCCGGAAAATCCACGTTGTTCAATGCGCTGGTAGAACACGACGCGGCGATTACCGCCTCTGAGCCTGGCACGACGCGCGATGTGCTGGTATCGGCGGTGGCGTTGCAGGGCGTTCCGTTCAGCTTCATTGATACGGCTGGCTTACGCGATGATGGAGCCGGAGACGTTGAAGCAATCGGCATTGCTCGCGCCCGTGTTGAAGCGCAATCTGCCGATCTGGTGTTGTGGCTGGGGCCTGAAGGTCAGGGGCCGCGCTGTCGCCAGCTTTGGGAAATCGCCGCGCAATGCGACCGTAGTGGGTGGAGCGCGAAAGCACCGGGCAGTATGCGGCTGTCTGCTGTGACCGGGGAAGGAATTGATGCATTGCGCCATGCCTTGATTGCAACCGCGCGTGCCGCCTTGCCGTCCCCCGGAATGGCCGCGCTTAATCGGCGACAGGCGGAATGTCTGGAATCGACGCGTGATGCGCTCGTTGCGGCAAGTGGCGAACGCGACCCCTTGCTGGTGGGCGAGGGCTTGCGGCTCGCGCGGCGCGGGCTTGACCGGTTGGTCGGCAGTACCGACACCGAAGCGATGCTCGATGCGCTGTTCGGGCGATTCTGCATCGGCAAGTAATCATGCTGCCACCAATGTTCCACGTGGAACAATCGCGGGCGTGCGGCTTTGACCTGATCGGGCGAATCGGTTAACCGCTGCGCGCATGGCAGCGTTTGACGTAATCGTGGTGGGCGGCGGGCACGCCGGAGTCGAGGCGGCGGCAGTCGCCGCGCGCATGGGCGCGCGCACCGCGCTGGTATCGTTCGATCCCGCCATGATCGGCGCGATGAGCTGCAACCCGGCGATTGGCGGGTTGGGCAAAGGCCATCTGGTACGCGAAGTCGATGCCTTTGATGGAATCATTGCGCGGGCCGCCGATGCTGGCGCGATCCATTACCGGATGCTCAACCGGTCGAAGGGCAGCGCGGTGCAAGGCCCACGCATCCAGGCGGATCGCCAGCGGTTCCGCGCCGCCGTGCAAGCCGCGCTCGCGGCGCAGCGCGGATTGACCGTGGTGGCCGGTGAGGCAATCGCGTTGCATCTGTCCGGCGGGCGCGCGGCGGGAATTGTGCTCGGTGATGGCAGCATCCTTGCCGCACCGGCAGTCGTGGTCGCTACCGGTACGTTCCTTGGTGGGCGGCTGTTTCGCGGTGAAGAGCGGATGGAGGGTGGCCGGATCGGTGAAGCGGCGGCATCGCGGCTGGCGCAGCAGTTGCGCGACGCCGACTTGCCGATGGCACGGCTCAAAACCGGCACGCCGCCCCGGCTTGACGGGCGCACGATCAATTGGGCACAGTTGCCCGAACAGCCCAGCGACGATGACACATGGACGATGTCATCGCTCGGCCCCGGCAGGCTATTGCCGCAACTGTTCTGCGCGATTGCGCGCACCAATGCACGCACGCATGATATTATCCGCGCCGGGCTGGATCGCTCGCCGCTGTTCAGCGGGGCGATTGATGCGCAAGGCCCCCGCTACTGCCCCTCGATTGAGGACAAGATTCACCGCTTTGGCGACCGCGATGGGCACCAGATTTTTCTGGAACCCGAAGGTCTCAACGATACCGCGATTTATCCCAACGGAGTTTCCACGTCGCTGCCCACCGATGTCCAGATTGCGATGATGCGCAGCATCGCCGGGCTGGAACATGTGGTCGTGACTATTCCCGGCTATGCGGTCGAATATGACCATATCGATCCGCGCGCCTTGCGGCCCAGCCTCGAACTGCGCGCGATCTCCGGGCTCTATTGCGCGGGCCAGATCAATGGCACCACCGGCTATGAAGAAGCGGCCGCACAAGGACTCGTTGCCGGGATGAATGCGGCGGCTGGCGTGCTGGGTCGCGCACCGGCCCCGCTTGATCGCGCCAACAGCTATATCGCGGTGATGATCGACGATCTCACACTGCATGGGGTCAGTGAGCCTTATCGGATGCTGACCGCGCGCGCCGAATACCGACTCCGCTTGCGCGCAAACAATGCCGATACCCGGCTTACCCCGCTCGCGCTCGCTGTCGGCTGCGTTGGGGACGAGCGGCGCAAATGGTTTTCGCGCCGAAGCGCAGACCGCGCGCGGATCGACGATGCGCTCGAAGCGGCGGTGAGTGCCAATGATCTTGCGCAGAATGGGCTGGATGTCCGACCCGACGGAACCCGTCGCAGTCTGCGCGAATGGCTGCGCTTTCCCGAGGTTACGTTCGACGATCTGGCACCTTGGTTGCACACTGAGAGCATTGACGCTGCCTTGGCCGACGAGATCGTCGAAGACGCGGTCTATGCGCCCTATGTGCAGCGGCAGGACGCAGAACTGCGGGACTTGCGCGCCAGCGATGCGGTCACGCTGGGCGATGGTTTTCCGTTTGCCGATGTACCGGGGTTGTCGCGCGAAATGGTCGAACGGCTGAGCGCGGCGCAACCCCAAACGCTTGCGGCCGCCGGGCGGATTGCCGGGATCACACCCGCCGCGCTGGCCAGCCTGCTGGTGCACGCGCGGCGGCGCGCAGCATGACCCCGGCGCTCTTCGATGAGGTGTCGGCGCGAGTCTGGTTGGCAGAGCGTTTCGACGCCGCCGCGATTGCCCGGCTTGAGCATCTGGTTGCCCTGCTGCGTGCGGAAAACCAGCACCAGAATCTTGTCTCGCGGGTCAGCCTCGATCAGGTCTGGCAGCGGCACATCGCTGACAGTGCGCAATTGCTCGGTGCTTCACGAGCGACAGGGGCGTGGCTTGACCTCGGCACGGGTGCAGGCTTTCCGGGACTGGTGATTGCTGCCTTGCAAACCGACCGCCCCGTGGTGCTGGTCGATTCGCGCCGCCTGCGGTGTGAATGGTTGGAACGCGCCGCTGCTGCTTTGGCGCTGCCGTGGGTGCGCATTATCCATTCGCGAGTCGAAGACATGCCGGATCAGACATATGCGGTGATTTCAGCACGCGCATTCGCGCCACTCGACCGGTTGCTGACGCTGGCATCGCGATTTTCCACACCGCAAACAGTTTGGCTCTTGCCGAAAGGGGCAAAGGCCCGGCATGAACTGTCGGCGCTTGGCGAAAGCTGGCGCACCGTGTTCCACGTGGAACAATCGCTGACCGATTCGGCGGCTGGAGTGCTGATCGGGCACGTGCTTGGCGGACCTATCGACAACAGCAAAGGCGCGCACCGATGATTACGATTGCGATTGCCAACCAGAAGGGCGGGGTCGGCAAGACCACCACCGCGATCAATGTTGCTACTGCGCTGGCCGCAACCGGCTGGAAAGTGCTGCTGATCGACTGCGATCCGCAAGGCAATGCCTCGACCGGGATCGGCGTTGGCGCGGCTGACCGGGTGCGATCAAGCTATGATCTGCTGATCGACCAGACCCCGGTGGCCGAATGCTTCGTTCCCACGCGGATACCTGGGCTCGATCTGGTTCCCGCCACGGTCGATCTGTCGGGGGCCGAAGTCGAACTGGTCAGCGTCGAAAACCGCACCGAGCGCTTGCGGTCTGCGCTGGCGCATCACCGCGCGCATGATATCTGCCTGATCGATTGCCCCCCGTCGCTGGGATTGCTGACACTCAATGCGCTGACGGCGGCTGATACCTTGCTGGTGCCGTTGCAATGCGAATTTTTCGCGCTCGAAGGGTTGAGCCAATTGTTGCGCACGGTCGAGCGCGTGCAGGAACGGTTCAACGCGGACCTTGGCATTCTGGGCGTGGTACTGACAATGTATGACAAGCGCAACCGGCTGACCGATCAGGTTGCTGATGACGTGCGGTCGTGCCTGCACGATCTCGTGTTCGAAGCGGTCATTCCGCGCAATGTTCGCCTGTCGGAAGCGCCGAGCCACGGGCTACCCGCGCTGATTTACGACCATGCCTGCGCCGGATCGCAAGCCTATATCAAGCTGGCGCGCGAAATCATCGCCCGGCTGCCCCAACAAAGGAAAGCCGCATGAGCAGTGATTCGGCCTCGACTGGCGCACCGGTCGCCAGCAAACCGACGCTGCCAAAGCGTGCGGCGCTGGGACGCGGATTGGGCGCATTGCTGGGCGAAACGCGGCGCGAAGCAGCAATTCCTGCCGGTACCGATGCGGCAGAGGCCGCGCTGATCGTCGGCGCAGGCGCTAGCGGGTTGATGGTCTTGCCCGTATCGCAGATTGATCCGCACCCAGATCAACCCCGCCGCCACTTTGACGAAGCCGCGCTGAACGAACTCGCCGCATCGATTGCCGCGCGCGGGGTGATTCAGCCCGTGATCGTGCGCCCGTCGGGTGGCGGGCGTTATCAATTGGTGGCGGGCGAGCGTCGCTGGCGCGCCGCACAGCGCGCGCGCGTGCACGATATCCCGGCGATTGTCCGCGAATTGTCCGACAGCGAGGTTACGGCGCTAGCGCTGATCGAAAACCTGCAACGCGAAGACCTCAACCCGGTTGAAGAAGCGCGCGCTTATCAAAAACTGTCCGAGCGCGATGGGTTGACCCAGCAAGACATCGCCAACTTTGTCGACAAATCGCGCAGCCACGTCGCCAATATCATGCGCTTGCTCGGCCTGCCCGAAGCCGTGCTCGGGTTGATCGAGCGTAATGAATTGTCGATGGGCCATGCGCGCGCGCTGGCGACCGTGCCCGATCCGACTGCAGCCGCGCACGATGTGGTGTCGCGCGGTCTGTCGGTGCGCGAAACCGAAAAACTTGCCAAACGGCTTACCCGCCCCGAAAGCAGCGGCCCGCGCCATGCCCGCACTGGCCGCGATTCCGCGCAAGCGGCTGATATTGCAGCGGTGCAAGCGCATCTCGAAGAATTTCTCGGGCTCAAAGTGACGATCCGCGCCGACAGCGATCCGCGCAGCGGCGGAGTGACGATTCGCTACAAGACGCTCGATCAGCTTGATCTGATCTGCCAGCGCCTGACCGGCGGGGCGATTTGACACAGGCGCGTGGGAAGCGTTTAAGCGGTCGGTTAATTTGATTTGACCCCGCCGCGCGCTTCGGCTTAGGTGCGGGGCAATCCCCCGGCACAAAAGGCATGAACCGATGTCGCTCGATCTGATCCCCCGCAGCGCATATGGCGAAGACCACGAAGCATTCCGCCATACCGTGCGCCGGTTTATGACCGAGGAAATCGCACCCAACGGCGCACACTGGGCGCAAGCCGGGTTGGTGCCCAAATCGGTTTGGCCAAAAGCGGGCGCACTGGGGCTGCTCTGCCCGACCGTGCCCGAACAGTATGGCGGGCTGGGGCTCGATTTTGGCTATAATGCCATTGTCGATGAAGAAGGCGCTTATACCGGGCGCGTGACCACCGGTTTCTCGCTGCAATCGGACATCGTCGTCAACTATCTGATTACGTATGGTTCTGAAGAGCAGAAACGCAAATGGCTGCCGCTGATGGTGGCGGGTGAAGTGGTCACCGCGATTGCCATGACCGAGCCGGGCACCGGGTCCGATTTGCAGGCGATGCGCACCACTGCGCGCAAAGATGGCAACCATTATGTCATCAACGGATCAAAGACCTATATCACCAATGGTCAGAATGCCGATTTGATTCTCGTCTGCTGCAAGACCGACCCCGATATCACTCCGGCGTGGAAAGGCGTGTCGATCGTGCTGGTCGAGGCGGAGCGCGAAGGGTTTGAACGCGGGCGCAATCTCGACAAGATCGGGCAGGACGAAGCCGATACGTCCGAACTGTTTTTCAACGACGTGCGCGTGCCGATCACCAATTGCCTGGGCGAAGAGGGCCAAGGCTTTGTTTATCTGATGAGCGAACTGCCGCAAGAACGGTTGTCGATCGCGATCAGCGCGCAAGCGGCGGCGCAACGCGCGTTCGACGACACTGTCAGCTTTACGCGTGATCGCAAGGCGTTCGGCAAGCCCGTGCTCGATTTTCAGAACACCCGCTTCACGCTCGCCGACCTCAAAACCAAGCTGCAAGTCGGCTGGGCACACCTCGACTGGGCGCTGACCCGCCACCTCAACAAACGGCTTACCCCCGAAGAAGGCGCTGCTGCCAAGCTGTGGCATACCGAATTGCAGTGGGAGGTGGTCGACAAATGCCTGCAACTCCACGGCGGTGCGGGTTATATGAACGAATATCCCATTGCCCGCGCCTGGCGCGGCGCGCGCGTTACGCGTATTTTTGGCGGCACCAATGAAATCATGAAAGAGCTGATCGGGCGCAAATTGTAACCATCGCCATTGCCGGATCGGCCTGTGCCGCGTAGATTTGGCGGCATGAGCAAAATCAAGAAATTTCTGATCGCCATGGGCATCGTGGTGCTGATCGCTGGCGGTGGCGTGTGGTGGCTGGTGCAGGGCGATAGCGCGCAAGTGCCGTTCGAACAGACCACCGGCCCGCAACCGAAATTGACCGAGCCGCGCCCGCAGATGTTTCCCACGATCGGCATTGCCAAGCCGGTGGGCTGGGCGGCGGGGGAGGCCCCGATTCCGGCAGCGGGGCTGGCAGTTACGCGGTTTGCCGATGGCTTGAACCATCCGCGCACGCTGGCCACATTGCCCAATGGCGATGTGCTGGTGGCCGAGACCAATGCGCCGCCGGACCATGGGCCGGGCGGGTTGACCGGGTTGATCGCGCAATACTTGTTCCGCGCGGCAGGGGCGGGCGATCCGTCGCCCAACCGCCTGGTCATATTGCGCGACAGCCATGCGACGGGCCGTGCCGATCAGCGCTTTGTGATGACCAATCCGGCGCTCAATTCACCGTTCGGCATGGTCTGGCGCAAGGGGCGGCTCTATGTTGGCAACACCGATGCCGTGGTTTCGTGGCCATTTCAGCCGGGCCAGACCAGTCTGGTGGGCAAGCCGGACAAGCTGATCGACTTGCCCGGCGGGGGCAACCATTGGGCGCGCAATCTGTTCCTCAGCGCCGATGGTGCGCAGTTGTATGTTACCGTCGGATCGGCCACCAATATCGCCGATGACGGAATCGCGCGCGAACAGGGCCGCGCAGCGATCTACGAATATGATTTTACCAAGGCGCGGCGGCGCGACTATGCCAGCGGCTTGCGCAATCCCAACGGGCTCGATCTCAACCCGCGCACGGGGGAATTGTGGACCGTGGTCAACGAACGCGACATGCTGGGATCGGACCTCGTGCCCGATTATCTGACCAATGTGCCGCTGGGCGCAAATTATGGCTGGCCGTGGCTGTACTGGAAGAAAAATCCCGATTGGCGGGTAAACGATCCGGTCCCGCAATATCTGACCGACTATGTGCGCAAACCCGAATATGCCCTGGGCGCGCATGTCGCGCCGCTGGGGCTGGTGTTCGCCAAAGGCGGCAACCGGCTGGGGCCGCGCTTTGCCAGCGGGGCCTTTGTCGCGCGCCATGGATCGTGGAACCGCCGTCCGCTGGCGGGCTATGACGTGGTGTTCGTGGGTTTTGATCAGCTTGGCAATGCCCTGCCCGCGCCGCCGGTACCCGTGCTGACCGGGTTTCTGACCAGCGATTCGCGCGCGCATGGTCGCCCGACTTGGCTGACATTTGCGCCCGATGGCGCTTTGCTGGTCAGCGATGATGTCGGCGGCGTGGTGTGGCGGGTGATCGCACCGGGGGCAGCCCCGGCCCCGGCCATCGTGCCGATTGCCACCACGCCAGTGCCGCCAATCGGCAGCAAGCCGATCCATTTCACCGTCCGCAAGGATGAGAATTCCGATCTGACCAAGCCAAGACCGTAAGACGCAGATATTACGGGAAAACTTGGATCGAAAAGCCCCCGCCCCTTCAGGGGCGGGGGTTGGGGGTGGGGGCTAACGGCTTGGTAAGAATCGAGCCGCACGCCCCCACCCCCGGCCCCTCCCCTAAAGGAGAGTGGGGAGAAGCGTGCTTTACACCACCCGCCCAGCGCGCCCGGCCAGTTCGGTAACATAGTGCCACGCGATGCGGCCCGAGCGGCTGCCGCGCCGTTTGGACCATTCGAGTGCGTCGGCGGGGTCGTGGCTCAGGCCAAAATGTGCGGCATATCCGGCGATGATCGCCAGATAATCGTCCTGCGAACAAGCATGAAACCCCAGACTCAGCCCGAAGCGGTCGGCGAGCGCGAGCTGATCATCGACGACATCGCGCGGATTGATCGGATCGTCCTGTTCGCGCATGTGGCGTTCGACGATGGCGCGGCGGTTTGACGTCACTGCCAGCCGCACATTCACCGGGCGCGCCTCTACCCCGCCTTCGAGCCATGACCGCAGGGCGCGCGGACCGGCGCTGTCGTCGGCATCGAACCCCAGATCATCGATGAACACGACAAAATTGCGCGGAACCATGCGCAAGACACCGAACAGCGCGGCAAGGCTGGCATCGGCCCCGGCCTGAACGAGCGCAATCTGCCCCGGGTGCCGCAAGGCCGCTTCGACCACGCTGGCGCGCACGAGCGCCGATTTGCCCATGCCGCGTGCGCCCCATAACAGCATGTCGTGTGCGGCGTGGCCAGCCGCCAGCCGCAGGACATTTTCCACCACCGCGCTCTTTTGCGCATCGATACCCTGAATCAGCGCGAGTGCGGGTGCCTCAAGCCTTGGCACCGCGCGGGCCGCGCCGTTTTGCCAGACATAAGCCGGGTGAAGCAGCCAATCGACCGGTGGCGCTGGCAGCGGTGCCAGCCGGTCGAGCGCATCGGCGATGCGGCGCAGCACCGGGTCTGCCATTACGCCGATCCCGCCAGCGCCTCGCTATCGAGGTCATAGAGCAGCGCCGCGCCCGCCATGGCCGCCGCGCGCAGCCCGCGCGCTTCGGGTACGACCGTGCGGTTGAAAAACCGGCTGATCGCGGCTTTATCGGCTGATCCTGTGGCCTTGACCTGCCGCGCCAGTTGCCAACCGGCCACCACGACAGCGCTCATCGTCGTGAACGGCACTGATCCCGCCAGCTTGTCATCGAGGCTCGCGCCACCGCCAGCCATCCATTGCGCGATGGCCGCCGCATCGCGCGCCAGATCGGCCAGTTCGGGGATGTCGGCACAATCTGCCAGCACGTCGGACAGCAAGGCCTGCACCACGCCGCCGCCTTCCAACCCCAGCTTGCGCGTGACGAAATCGGCGGCCTGAATGCCGTTGGTGCCTTCATAGATCGGCGCGATCCGCGCATCGCGATAGAACTGCGCCGCACCGCAATCTTCGACAAAACCCATGCCGCCGTGGATCTGAATGCCCAGACTGGCGACTTCGCACCCCAAATCGGTACCCCATGCTTTGAGCAGTGGCACCAGCACTTCGGCGCGGGCTTGCGCGCCCGCATCGCCCAGCGCGCCACGATCAACTTGCCCGGCGGTGTAATAGAGCAAGGCGCGCGCCGCCTCGGTCAGGCTGCGCATCCGCATCAGCATCCGGCGCACATCGGGGTGTTCGATGATCGCCACCGCTGCCCGGTCGGCACCGCTGGCGCGCGGCGATTGCACGCGGTCGCGCGCATAGCCGCGCGCCAGTTGCAGTGCGGCTTCGGCAATCTGCACGCCCTGGCTACCGACATTGATCCGCGCCGAATTCATCATTGTGAACATCGCGCGCAGACCACCGTGTTCGCGCCCAACCAATTCGCCGATGCAGGCATCGTGATCGCCAAACACCATCGTGCATGTGGGCGAAGCATTGATCCCCAGCTTGTGTTCGATGGCGGCGCAGCGCACGTCGTTGCGCGCACCTGGTGCACCATCAGGCTCGACATGAAATTTGGGCACCAGAAACAGCGAAATGCCGCGCGATCCGGCGGGCGCGCCGGGGGTGCGCGCGAGCACGAGGTGGATGATATTGTCCGCCAGATCGTGTTCACCCCACGTGATATAGATCTTGGTGCCCTTGATCGCATATTTGCCGGCGTGTTCGCCGCTGCTGATCGGGGTGGCGGTGGTGCGCAGCGCGCCGACGTCGGACCCGGCTTGCGGTTCGGTCAGGTTCATCGTGCCCGACCATTCGCCCGATACCAGCTTGCCCAGATAGCGCGCCTTTTGCGCGTCGCTGCCGTGGTGATCGATGGCTTCGATCGCCCCCACCGTCAACATCGGCAGCAGCGCAAAGCCCATATTGGCCCCGCCCAGCGTTTCCAGCACGCATGTCGCCAGCGTAAACGGCAGGCCTTGCCCGCCTTGCGCGACTGGCCCGGCCACGCTGTTCCAGCCCTGTTCGACAAAGGCGCGATAGGCGGCGCGAAAGCCAGCGGGCAGATCGACCGCGCCATCGTGCCAGCGCGCGCCTCGGGTATCGCCCACCCGGTTGAGCGGTGCCCATTCGCCCGCCGCCAATGCACCGATCCCTTCGGCAATGGCCGCCACCACATCGGGGGTGGCCGCCGCAAAGCGATCATCGCGCGCCAGAGTGTCGATCCCGGCATTGACACGCATCGCCAGAATCTGGTCGGCAGTGGGCGCAGTATAGGCCATCGGGCGGTTTTCCTTGGCAAGAATACCCGGCTGCCTATAGCCGAACTTGTGCCTGCGACAATGCTCCCCTGTCCTCTCGTGCAAGGCGTGGCAGATCACGCCGCGATCACCCGCGCTGCCGCCGTGATCCGCGCCGGAGGCACCGTCGCGGTGCCGACCGAAACGGTCTATGGCCTGGCCGCGCGCGCCGACAGCGATCAGGCGGTGGCGGCGATCTATCGCGCCAAAGGACGGCCCGATTTCAACCCGTTGATCGTGCATGTCGGCGATTTGGCCCAAGCCGAAACACTCGCGCGGTTCGACCACGCGGCGCGGGCGCTCGCCACAGCGTTCTGGCCTGGCCCGCTGACACTGGTGCTGCCCCGCCACGATGCGGCGGGGTTGAGCGCAGCGGTTTCGGCGGGGTTGCCGACGCTGGCGCTGCGCGTGCCCGCGCACCCGGTGATCCGCGCGCTGATCGCGGAGGCGCGATTGCCGCTCGCCGCGCCATCGGCCAACCGCAGCGGCAGCGTCAGCCCGACGAGCGCGGCGCATGTCGCGGCATCGCTGGGGGATCGGGTCGATCTGATCCTTGATGGCGGCGATTGCAAGCGCGGGATCGAATCAACCATCGTCGCCATTCGCCCCGGCGGCGGTTGGAGCGTGCTGCGCCCCGGACCGATTGCACCGGCAGATATCGCCGCGCTGCTCGGTCCAGCCCAAGCAAGTCTGGCGGGCGGGGTGATCGAAGCACCGGGCCAGCTTGCCAGCCACTATGCGCCGGGCAAGCCGGTGCGGCTGAATGCCGCGACGCATAGCCACGATGAATTCATGATCGGATTCGGCCCCGTGGCAGGCGCTATCACGCTCTCGGCGGCAGGCGATTGTGCCGAAGCGGCGGCGCGGCTCTATGCCTGCTTGCACACCGCCGCTGCCGCGCCGCTGCCGCGCATCGCCATCGCCCCAGTGCCCGATCACGGGATTGGTGAGGCGATCAACGACCGGTTGCGCCGCGCGGCGGCGTAAACCCGCTTGCCCATTTTGCTCCCATATGGGAGGTTCAACGCTGCCCACCATGGGTGAATTGACGCGCAATCGCGATTTTTCCCACACAGGCAGTCCCGCCCTATGCCCGCCACCGCCGAACCGCTGACCCACCTCGCCCGGCTTGAAGCCGAAGCGATCCATATCTTGCGCGAAGTCGTGGCCGAAGCGCACAACCCGGTGATGCTCTATTCGGTGGGCAAAGACAGCGCGGTCATGCTGCATCTCGCGCGCAAGGCGTTTTACCCTGCGCCGCCGCCGTTTCCCCTGCTGCACGTCGATACCACGTGGAAATTTCGCGCGATGTATGACTTGCGCAGTCGGATGGCGCAAGAATCGGGCATGGACTTGCTGGTCTGGCAAAATCCCGAGGCCAAGGCGCGCGGCATCAATCCGTTCGACCACGGCGCGCTCCACACCGATATGTGGAAGACCGAAGGGCTGAAACAGGCGCTCGACCACTGGGGGTTTGACGCAGCATTTGGCGGCGCGCGGCGCGATGAGGAAAAAAGCCGCGCCAAAGAGCGGATCTTTTCATTCCGCAGCGCCAGCCACGGCTGGGACCCGAAGAACCAGCGGCCCGAACTGTGGAACGTGTACAACGCGCGCAAAAACAAAGGCGAATCGATCCGCGTGTTCCCGATTTCGAACTGGACCGAGCTCGACGTGTGGCAATATATTCAGCTCAATCAGATCCCCATCGTGCCGCTCTATTTCGCCGCGCCGCGTCCGACGGTCGAACGCGACGGGCTGCTGCTGATGGTTGATGATGACCGGTTCGTGCTGCGCCCCGGTGAAACCCCGGTCATGCGCTCGGTCCGCTTTCGCACGCTCGGCTGCTATCCGCTGAGCGGCGCGGTCGAAAGCACGGCGACCACGCTGGCGGACGTCATTCAGGAAACGCTGTTGACGACGACCAGCGAACGCCAGGGCCGCGCCATTGACAAAGATGCCGGTGGCGCGGGGATGGAAGTCAAAAAGCAGCAGGGGTATTTCTGATGGATCACCCGACCACCGAACCATCGGGCTATGCCGTTGATGATCTGATCGCACGCGATATCGACGCCTATCTCGATCTGCACCAGCACAAGACGATGCTGCGCTTCATCACGTGCGGCAGCGTCGATGACGGCAAATCGACGCTGATCGGGCGGCTGCTCTACGACTCGAAAATGATTTTTGACGATCAGTTGACCGCGCTCGAAGCCGATTCGAAAAAAGTCGGCACGCAAGGTCAGGCCATCGATTTCGCGCTGCTGGTCGATGGGCTGGCGGCAGAGCGCGAACAGGGCATCACCATCGATGTTGCCTATCGCTTTTTCACCACCACCGCGCGCAAGTTTATCGTCGCCGATTGTCCGGGGCACGAACAATATACGCGCAATATGATTACCGGCGCATCGACCGCCGATCTGGCGGTGATCCTGATCGATGCGCGCAAAGGCGTGCTGGTGCAGACCCGCCGCCATTCGTGGTTGTGCCACCTGATCGGCATCCGCAGCGTGGTGCTGGCGGTCAACAAGATGGATCTGATCGGCTATGATCAGGCACGCTATGACGCCATCGTTGCCGACTATGCCGAATTTGCCCGCTCGATCGGGATTACGCGCTTTACCGCGCTGCCGATTTCAGGGTTTCAGGGTGACAACGTCACCACCCGTTCGGCGCAGACTCCGTGGTATGACGGGCCGACGCTGATTGAAGCGCTGGAACGAGTCGAGATCGATACGGCGCGCGATGCATCCGCGCCGCTGCGGCTGCCGGTGCAATGGGTCAATCGGCCCAACCTTGATTTTCGCGGGTTTTCCGGGCTGATCGCCAGCGGCACAGTGCGGCCGGGCGATGCGATCCGCGTGCTGCCTTCGGGCAAGACCAGCACAGTGGCGCGCATCGTGACGTTCGACGGGGATCGCGCGGTCGCTGTGGCGGGCGAAGCGGTGACGCTGTGCCTGAGCGATGAAATCGACTGTTCGCGTGGCGATGTCATCGCCGCCGCCGACGCGCCGCCGCAAGTTGCCGACCAGTTCGAAGCGACGCTGGTGTGGCTTGCCGATGAAGCGCTGATACCCGGCCGGGGTTGCTGGCTCAAACTGGCGAGCCAGACCGTGTCGGCCACCGTGCAGGCCCCCAAATATAGCATCAATGTCAACACCACCGAACATATGGCGGCCAAGACGCTCGATCTCAACGCCATCGGCGTGGTCGAACTGACCACGGATAAGCCGTTGGTGTTCGACGCTTACGCCGATAACCGCACGCTGGGCGGGTTCATCCTGATCGACAAGATCACCAATGCCACGCTCGCTGCCGGGATGCTGCACTTTGCCTTGCGCCGCGCGCAAAACGTCCACTGGCAGGCGCTCGATATCTCGCGCGAGGCGCGCGCCGCTGCCAAAACGCAGAGCGCGCATGTGCTGTGGTTCACCGGGCTGTCGGGATCGGGCAAATCGACGATTGCCAATCTCGTCGAAAAAAAGCTGCATGCGCTGGGCAAGCACACGTTTCTGCTCGATGGCGACAATGTGCGCCACGGGTTGAACAAAGATCTTGGCTTTACCGAGGCCGACCGGATCGAAAATATCCGCCGCGTGGGCGAAGTCGCGCGGCTGATGACCGATGCCGGGCTGATCGTCATTACCGCCTTTATCAGCCCGTTTCGCGCCGAACGCGCGCTGGTGCGCGCGATGATGGCAGCGGGCGAATTCGTCGAAGTGTTCATCGACACGCCGCTCGATGAGGCCGAACGCCGCGATGTCAAAGGCCTGTACAAAAAGGCGCGCGCCGGGGCGCTCAAGAACTTTACCGGGATCGACAGCCCGTATGAACCGCCCGAAGCGCCCGAAATCCGCGTCGATACCACGCGCGAAAGCGCCGAACAGGCCGCCGAACGCATCGTCAACCATATCCTTGGCAACAGGCTGGCGATGATATGACCGATGGCGAACTCGCTGCGCAACTTGCCGAAGTGGCCGGACGCCTGTTGCTGACCGTGCGCGATAGCGGCCTATTGCTGACAAAGGCGCTGGGCGCGGCAGGTGATGCCACTGCCAACCAGTTCTTGTGCCATGCCTTGCGTGCGGCGCGCCCCGCCGATGCGGTGCTGTCAGAGGAAGAAAAGGACAGCTTTGACCGGCTGGACCAGCGCCGCGTGTGGATCGTCGATCCGGTTGACGGGACGCGTGAATATGGCGAGGCGCGCGCCGATTGGGCGGTGCATGTCGCGCTGGCGGTCGATGGCGTGGCCACTATCGGCGCGGTGGCGCTGCCCGGTGCCGGGCTGGTCTTGCGCAGCGACGCGCCCCGGCTCGTACCTCCGCCGCCCGCACGGCTGCGCATGGTGGTCAGCCGCACCCGCCCGGCGCGCGAAGCGCTCGCAGTGGCTGACGCGCTGGGGGCAGAGCTGATCGCGATGGGCTCTGCCGGGGCCAAAGCGATGGCCGTGGTGCGGGGCGAAGCCGACATCTATCTGCATACCGGCGGGCAATACGAATGGGATTCGTGCGCACCGGTCGCGGTCGCGCTGGCGCATGGCCTGCACGCCAGCCGCGCCGATGGTTCGCCGCTGATCTACAACCAGCGCGATACCTACATGCCCGATCTGCTGATCTGCCGCCGCGAACACGCTGCCATGGTGCTTGCCGCCATCCCGTCCTGAGTGGGTATTACGCCAGCGGTGCCAGCCCGGTCAGCACCAGCCGCACCAAATCGGCCTGCCCGCGTGTGCCGGTCTTGGCGTAGATCCGCTTTGAATAGTTGCGCGCGGTCTGCGCGGTCAGGTGGAGGCGGGTGCCTGCCGCGATCAGGCTTTCACCCGCTGACAGCGCGTGCGCCAGCGCGGCTTCGTTGTGCGACAGCCCATACAGCGCGGCGAGCGTGCGGATCGCCGGGCGCGCGGCTTCGCGCGTATCGCGCCGCAGCGTGGCGATCACCGTCGGATGCGCGCCCGGCCCGGTCAGCACCAGATCAGACCGGCGCAACACCAGATCGATCCCGCGCGCGTCGTCCACGCGTACCACACACGGCAAGGCTTGCGGATCGGCAGCCAGCATGGCGCAAGCCGCTTCGATCCGGCGGCTGGCTTCGGCCCGCACGTGCAGCCGACGGCCTGGACGGGCGTCGGGATCGGGAACAAAGGCCAGCACCCGTTCCGCCTCCGCATCGGCGGCCATGACCCGACCCTCGCTATCGAAGGCAATTTGCCCCACCCCCAAACGCACGAGCGTGGCTTGCGCCAGCGCGGTGTGGAGCCGTTGATCGATCAGCGCGGCCAATGTGCGCAAGGCAGCAGCGAGCTGCGCCACCACGCCATCGAGCACCGCCACCGCCGCGCCGCTGAAATCTTCGCGCTCACGCACCAGCACCAGCCAGGCATCGGCAGCGCCCGGCGCTGAAACGCGCAAAAACCGGGCATAGCGAACACCCATCGCGATCAGCGCGCGGCGCTGGTGGTCAAGCTGCGCAGGATTATCGTAATCGAGCAATTCATCGAGCGCATAGATCCGCCCCGGCCGCAATGCGCCATAAGGGTGCAGGCGCAAGGCCTCTAGCCGGCGGAAATCGAGCGGTTCTTCATTCACTGCGCGCGGCGCGGCAACCGCGATCACCGTCGGCGGCTGATCGGCCATGGCATTGGCCAGCGTGATAATCATGAAGGCCCGCCGCGCGTGCATCCGCGCCACCAGATTGCGCAGGAATGTGCCCCACGGCGGGCTGTGATGGATGCCTTCGACCAGCGGCAGGAACAATTCGCGCTGATCGGCTGACAGCACCGCCATGGGATCAGCGGGCTAGAGCGGAATGCGATTAGATTGAATCGCATTCCGCTCTAGAGTCTTTGTTTTCGCGTGATTTATTGCGAGCCGCAGGCCACCGAAGGTAAAAACCGGTTCCCACTTGTTCGCATCACGCTCTAGCCGCCCGACCCGCTGAGGACCCCACACGCTCATGCGATCATGATTCAGGCGGTTTCGTAATACTTTGGCGCGTGCTCGTTCAGGATCACGAGGATCTTCTTGAGCGCGGCGGGCTCGTCGGTTTTTTCCATCGCCGCCAATTCGCGCGCCAGCCGCGATGATGCGGCTTCAAAGATTTGGCGCTCGGAATAGGACTGTTCGGGCTGATCGTCGGCGCGGAACAGATCGCGCGTGACTTCGGCAATCGACACCAGATCGCCCGAATTGATCTTGGCTTCGTATTCCTGCGCGCGGCGCGACCACATCGTGCGTTTGACTTTGGGCTTACCCTTCAGCGTGTCGAGCGCTTCGCGCAAAGTCTTGTCCGAAGACAGCTTGCGCATCCCGATGGCTTCAACTTTGTTGACCGGCACGCGCAAAGTCATGCGCTCTTTTTCAAAGCGGAGCACATAGAGCTCCAGCTTCATCCCGGCAATTTCTTCGTTCTGCAGTTCGACCACGCGGCCGACACCATGCTTGGGATAGACCACATAGTCCCCAACATCAAAGGCAAGAGCCTTGACTGCCATCGCAAATCCTTTCGACACGGCAAAACCAACGACGGACGACGTGTACCGCGCACCCTGTTCGATAACAGGCAGCGCGGCGGGGTTAACCCGCGCAATCCGGCCCATGGGGAAAAAGGCCCGGCAAACGACCAACTGACGCGAAGGTCATGCGCACCGTCAACTGTGTATCCGCTGCTGATCCTGCCTGACACGAGTTACCCCGCGACGGAGCGAAACCGCGTTATCCCGTCGCTTGCTGCGGAATATAGCAAGTCTGTGACGAAAATACCAGCGTCTAGCGCCGGGCGGCGCGGCAAAAAGCGCGTTTTGCCGCTGGCAGGCCCCGCTCAGTCGCCCTCGCCGGGTTCGGCGGAGAAATATTTGTCGAACTTGCCCGCTTCGCCTTTGTGTTCATCGGCATCGACCGGTGGGTCGCGGCGGGTGGTGATGTTGGGCCACTCGGCGGAATATTTGGTGTTAAGCTCCAGCCATTGTTCCAGCCCGGTTTCGGTATCGGGCAAGATCGCTTCGGCAGGGCATTCGGGTTCGCATACGCCGCAATCGATACATTCGCTGGGGTTGATTACCAGCATGTTTTCGCCTTCGTAAAAGCAATCGACGGGGCACACCTCGACGCAATCCATGAACTTGCACTTGATGCAGGCTTCAGTAACGACATACGTCATGGCGGCGTTGATCCCTCGTGTAAGCAGTTTGCGCGCGTTCTGCTAAAGGGGTCGGGGGGGGCGCGTCAAGCCTGACCGGGTTCGCTGTCGGTGTGATCGACAACGCGATAGCAGCTTTGCGCTTCGCTGGCCGGGCCTCGCCGCAACGGGATGGCGGTGATCGCGATCACCCGCACTGCCCCGCGCAACGGCAGCACCAGCACATCGCCCACGTGCACCGCCGCGCTGGCGCGTTCGATGCGCCGACCGTTGATGCGGACATGCCCGGCTTCGGCAGCATCGCGCGCATCGCCCCGGCTGGGGGCAAGCCGCAAGAACCACAGCAGTTTGTCGATGCGGATCGCGGATAAGTCAGCCGTCATCGCGGTTATCCCAGCAAGCCCGCCAACACGGCAAAAGCCCCAGCAGGTGCCACGCCGGTTTGCGGCGCGGGGGGCGGGCGCAAGGCGCGCCAATCCCATAACGGCGGAGCGGGCGGGCCGCTTGCCCCATCGGGCAGGGCGCGCGGCATCACCACGCGAAACCCCCCGGCGCGCAACAAGGCGGCATAGCCCTTACTCGACAGCCCCATCGACCTGGCCCGCGCCGGATCAAGAAACAAACGCGCGCCGCCGCGCGCCTGTCGCCGCCGATAGGCCTCGGCCAGCAGCCGGTCGGCCAGATCGATCCGCAGCGCTTCATTGCCGACCCGGCGATAGCCGAGCGGGGCCACACGTCCGGGCAGCGCGGGCGGCAAAGCTTCGGGCGGGGCAGGCGGGGTGATCCCGCGCACCGCCGCCAGCACCAGCCACAGCCGCAGCGCGCGCGGACGGATCATCGCGGGCAAAAAGAGATCGAGCGCGCCGATCCGCACGCCCAAGTGCCGCACATCATCGCACTGGCGCTGATCGAGCCGGTCCAGCCCGGATCCCGCGCGCGTGAGCATTCCGCCGCCATCGCTCAGCCGGATCAGCAGCGCGCGCAAGTCGGGACCGGCGGCGGGTGCTGCGGCGACTTTGGCGATCCGGACCAAGGGTGCCAGATCGTGCGCGATTTGTGCTCGCAACCAGCCATCGAGCGCATCGCGCACCCGGTCACGCCATGCCGGGGGCAGGCTGTCGAGCGCGGGATCAAGCCGCAGGCGCGGTTCGATCACGCTCCGCCCCGGGTCGAGCTGCGCCACCACCGTGTCACCCCACATTAGCCCGGCCTCGGTTAGCGCGACACCACTGGGGAGCGCCGCGATCAGCGCACCCGCGCGTTGCGCCAGCAAGCCCGGAACATGGCGCTCAGCCGCCGCGAGCAGCAATTTGCGGTCACCCGCGCGTGCCAGCGGATCGACGACAAAGCGAAACCCCGATAAAAAGCCAATCGGTTCATCATCGACGATCACCGCGCCTGCGTCGGACAAGCGCACCGGCAACAGTGCCGGATCGTGCCCGGCTTTGCGCAACAGCACGGTGGTGCGGCGGTTGACAAACCGTTCGGTCAGCCTGGCGTGCAGCGCATCGGACAGCCGCGCCTCTACCGCGCGCGCGCGCGCTGCCATTTCTTCGCGCGCGATCACCCAGTCGGGGCGCTGTGCGATATAGGCCCAACTGCGGATCGCGGCGATGCGGCCTTGCAAGGCGTGGATATCGCCTGCGGGGTTATCAAGCTGGGCAATCGCGGGCGCGACAAAATCTGCGCCAAGACTGCCCTGCGCCAGTTCTGCCCACAGCCGCGCGACAAACCGCGCATGGGTTTCTGCCCCTTGCTGGCGAAAATCGGGCAAGCTGCACACGTGCCAGAACCGCCGCACCGCCGCTTCGCCGCGCACCGTGGCGGCAATCGCCGGGTCTGCCGCGAGCAGCCGCAGCACCGCCAGATCGACCGCTTCGGGCGGGGTTTGCAGCATCGGCAATGGCGGCGGGCAGGTCAGATCGTCGATCAACGTGTCGAGCGAGTCGAACCGCACATCGCTTTCGCGCCAGAACAGCCGGGTCAGCGGGGCAAAGCGGTGCTGTTCGATGGCAGCGATTTCGTCATCGGCAAATGTTGCGGTCTGCGCGCCCAGCCCGGCCAGCGTGCCGAATGTGCCATCGCGCTGGTGCCGCCCCGCGCGGCCCGCGATCTGCGCCATTTCCGCCGGGGTCAGCCGCCGCTGGCGGTGGCCGTCATATTTGCCCAGCCCGGCAAAGGCGACATGGTGGACATCGAGATTGAGCCCCATGCCGATGGCATCGGTGGCGACCAGATAATCGACTTCGCCCGCCTGAAACATCGCCACTTGGGCGTTGCGCGTGCGCGGCGACAGCGCCCCCATCACCACCGCCGCCCCGCCGCGAAACCGCCGCAGCATTTCTGCCGTGGCATAGACTTGTTCGGCGCTGAACGCGACGATGGCGCTGCGCGGCGGGATGCGCGACAGCTTTTGCGCGGAAACATGCGTCAGCGTGGAAAAGCGCGGGCGGTTGATGATTTCCGCCTCGGGCACCAGCCGCCGGATCAGCGGTTCGAGCGTGGCCGAACCCAGGATCATGGTTTCTTCGCGCCCGCGTGTGTGCAGCAACCGGTCGGTGAACACGTGCCCGCGTTCGGGATCAGCCGCGAGTTGCGCTTCATCGAGCGCGACAAACGCCAGATCGGGGCGTTGCGGCATCGCTTCGGCAGTGCACAGCAGCCAGCGCGCGTGCTTCGGTTCGATCCGTTCTTCGCCGGTAATCAGCGCGACCCGGTCAGCACCTTTGATTGCCACCACGCGGTCATAGACCTCTCGCGCCAGCAGCCGCAGCGGAAAGCCGATGGCACCCGAAGCATGGGCGCAGAGCCGTTCGATGGCGAGATGGGTCTTGCCAGTATTGGTCGGCCCGAGCACGGCGCGCACGACCCCCCGCCCATCGGCGGATCGGTCACCCGGGAAAGACCGGTGGCTGGCCATGGCTGGCGTTGTGGCGCGACGCCCGACGCGGCGCAAGCCGGACGAACGGCCTTATCCCCAAGCGGGGAGATTACCCGTCGTAATCGGCCCCGAGCGAGGTGTTGCGCACCGGTGCGGCGGCGGTAATCCGCAGCGCTTCGGCGGATTGCGACAGCGAACCGATATCATCGACCTGATCGTCATCATCGGGCAGCACGCGCTGCAACGACTGGATGACATTTTCCTTCAGCACCGCCGGAATCACGGTTTCTTCGGCGATTTCGCGCAAAGCGACCACCGGATTCTTGTCCCGATCCCGATCAATCGTCAGTTCCGCCCCGCCCGAAATCGCGCGCGCGCGTTCGGCTGCCAGCAGCACGAGATCGAACCGGTTGGACACTTTATCGACGCAATCTTCAACGGTAACGCGCGCCATCGGGGCACTCCGCAAATAAAACCGGGGGGAAGGGCAAGCGCTGGCGGTTAAGCCGATGCCATCACAGAGTCAAGGTTTACGCCGGATCGCGCGGGATGTCGGGCCGTTGCCGGTGCGGCGGGGCTTTGGCAAAGCGCCACACCGCCCCGCGTCCATCGCCGCGCACTCCGGCGAGCGTGGCCACTTTGCCCGCCGCCAACCGGTCGTGCCAGCGCGCCACATCGCCCCCGCGCGCCGCGCTGCTGCCGAGCGCGGCAATCACGCGTTCGAGCATTCGCAGCGCGAGCGCACGCGGCAGGCCGGGGTGGATCGTCAGACCCGCTGCGTCATCGGCGAAGCCAAGCCGATCCACCGCCCAGTCGAGCGCGGCATCGGCTTCGGCCAAGTGCGCCGCGCTCACCGCCAGTCCAGCGGGATCGAGCCACGGCGCAGCGGCCAGACCGGCGCGCACCCGTGCGCGTTCAAAGCGCGGATCGCGGTTGGATGGGTCATCGGCGGCCACCACGCCGGCGTTGGCCACCAGCCGCGCGAGCGTGGCGTGTCGCCAGCCGAGCAAAGGCCGCAACAGCGGTACTGCGTTGCCCGGCACCCGCGCGCGCGCATGGATCGCCGCCAGCCCGCGCAACCCCGCGCCCCGGTTCAGCCGCATCACCATCGTTTCCGCCTGATCGTCGGCGTGGTGCGCGGTCACCAGCGCGGCAAGCGCGGAGTCGGCGCACCATTGGCCGAGCGCGGCATAGCG
The DNA here is from genome assembly GCA_903848655.1 of uncultured Sphingomonadales bacterium. Taxonomy (GTDB): domain Bacteria; phylum Pseudomonadota; class Alphaproteobacteria; order Sphingomonadales; family Sphingomonadaceae; genus Novosphingobium. The sequence goes on along the minus strand of CAINGT010000050.1, from coordinate 23,600 downwards.
CGCGGCGCGCGCGCGTTGCTGCACACCGCTGCCGGGGGCCAGCGCGATGGTCAGCGTGGTATGGTCGATGGCGCGCGCGGCGCAAAGCTGCGCCACCAGCGCCGCCTCGCGCGCATTGTCAGCCCGCAAGCCATGATCGACACTGGCAACGGCGATGCGATCCGCCCCCAATACGGCATGGGCGAGCAGCAGCAGCGCCAAGCTATCAGGCCCGCCCGATACTGCCAGCCCGACGCGATCACCCCTCGGCCAAACTCGCTGCCAATCTGCGGCAAATTGCGCGCAAGCCACTGCCCAGTCGGTTTCGGTTGCGCCATCGGTGGCCGTCAATGGCAGGTTACGGCCCCCGCGATGGTGTCGTATTGCGCTTTCAGTCGGCCCGCGCCCTCGCTGGCATAGACTTGGCGGAATTCTTCGAGCGCCGCGCAGGCGCGTTTGACTTGTTTGAGCTGAGTCATCGCCGATGCGAGGTACAGCAAGCTGTCGGCGGCGCGTTCGCCGGTTTTATCCGCCTGGTAGTTCTGCACGAACCATTGCGCCGCCGGGCCGGGCTGGTGGTCATCGAGCAAGGCCCGGCCCAACAGATTGCGCGCATAGCTAATGCGGCGGTGGCGGGGATATTGCTTCACGAAATCGGTCAGCACCGCTTGCGCTTCGGGCAGCAGCCCAGCCTCGCGCAGGCGAAAGCCGTATGTATAGGCATCATCGCCTTTGTCGGCAGTGACCGGGCGTTCGATGGCGGCGAGTGCCGCCGCACGATCTGCGGCGGCTTTGGCTGCGGCTTGCGCGCCTGCGTCGTGTTCGGCAGCGGCGGCTGCTTCGGCGGCGGCGTGGGCTTGCGCCGCTTCGACCGCAGCGATGCGGGTTTCCATCGTGCCAAACCGGTGTTGGCTGTCTTCACTGTTGGCGGTCAGCGCGCGCATTTGCGCCTCTATCGCATCGATCCGAATCAGCACATCGCCGAACGCGGCGGCATTGCCTGACGGCGCAGGCGGCGGGGCCGCACCATCGCCGAGCGCTGCGTCGGGCGTGATTTCTGGCGCAAATATCTTGCCCGCACCCTCGGGAAAGACTTTGCGTTGCAAGGCGCGCAACTGGCCTTCGATCCGGCGCAGCCGTGCTTCAGTCGTTTCCGGCGGAGCGGCTTCGGCATGGGCGCGCGGCGGGGTTGCCACTGTGGCGATCAGCAACGCCAGCAGGCAAAGGGCGGTCCGATGGTGCCAGCGCTTCGCCAGGATCGTGGTCATGCGTTCTCCTGCGTCATCAGAATCAAACCGTTGCCCGCCCATATGTTGCGCGCAAGCCTTCAGCGCAAGGCTGCGGGAGCGGTTGCCGCTGGCGCGGGTGTTGCCGATTCGGTGGGTGCCACGGTCGGGTCGGCGGCTTTGGTTTGGTGTGGGCGGCTTTTCAGCGGGCGCGGCGCAGGCGCAGGCTCGCTTGCCACGCTTGCCGGTGCGGCGGGGGCAACCTCCGGCACGGCACGCGCCAGCAGCGCCGGCGCTGACACGGGCACATCGCGCACAGTCCCGCGATGGTTCGACAGCGGCGGCACGGCCTGGCCACCAATGGTGATCGTCAGCGCTTCGGGCCGCCCGGTCCACAGCCGGGGTTCGACCGCGTCGGCCGGCACGGTATAGCTTTCACCCAAGGTCAATTCTTTTTGCAGCAATTGCTGGCCGCGACCATCGGTGAATTTGACCCAGATTCTGTCGGCTTGCGCGGTAAATACCACCGCACCGGCGGGGGTGGCGGCAGGCGCGGGCGGTGCTTGCGCGGTTGGCAAAGGCGCTGGCGCTGGTTCTGGCAGTGCCAGCGCGGGCAAGTCTGCACCGGGCGCATAATAATTGCGCCACAACAGCCCGCCCGCCACCAGCGCCAAAACCACCAGCGCCAGCGCCAGCCAAGTGACCGCTTGCGACGGGGTTTTGGCCGGATCATCGACATCGTACTGGTGGACCATGCGCGACGCGGCTCTGGGGGCGACGGCATCGATTTCACCGCGCGCCAATGCTGCCAGTTCGGCCTCGGGCAGACCGACCGCGCGCGCATAACTGCGCACGAACCCCATGACATATGTCCGGCCCGGCAAAGCGCCCAGATCGCCGCGATCAATCGCTTCGACATGGCGCAAGGTAATGCGCGTGCGTGCGGCAATGTCTTTGGTGGTCAAACCCAGCGCCTCGCGCGCGGCGCGCAGCCGAGCACCGGTCAGCGCGGGGGCCGCCAGAGCGGCCGAATCGCCGCCATCATCGTGTTCGCCGTTGTGGGGCGCGGCGTCGCGCGCTGAATCCATGGAGCTTGACCATCCCTGCGGTGCTGGGAAATTTCTTTGCCTAGGCTTGGTTGCAATTGCGAGAAAGTCAACGGGAATTGCGAGAATATTGCGCCTGAGCACTGCGTTGCATCAGTCGCAGTCGATGCCCCGGTGCTCTGCCCATGCGAGCAATGTCGCGCGCATATTGGCGGGGGGATCAATCAGCCAGCCCGCCATCGCAGCGCGGATTTCGCCCAGATCGACCGTGCTTATCAGCTCTTTGATCGGCCCGACCGCCGCCGGGGTGATCGATAGCCGGGTAATTCCCAGCCCGAGCAGCGCCAGCGCCTCCAACCGCCGCCCGCCCATTTCGCCGCACACGGTAATATCGGTGCCATAGGGCGCGACCGTTTGCACAACGCGATGCAAAAACCGCAAGATCGCGGGCGATACCCAGTCATAGCGTTCGGCCAGCTTGGGATGGCCGCGATCCGCCGCAAACAGGAACTGCGTCAGATCGTTGGTGCCGATTGACAGGAACGACAGACGCGGAGCCAGCACATCGAGCCATTCGGCAATCGCCGGCACTTCGACCATCGCGCCATAGCGGATCAATTCGGGCAGGATTTTCTTGCGCCGTTTCAAAAACGCCACCTGGCTTTCGAACACGGCTTTGGCGGCATCGAATTCCCATGGCTCGGTCACCATCGGGAACATGACGTTGAGCGTGCGTCCGCCAGCCGCCTCGATCAAGGCGCGCGCCTGCACTTTCAGCAGCCCGTCGCGTTCGAGCGCCACGCGCAGTGCGCGCCAGCCCATTGCCGGGTTTTCTTCAGTCGTCGCGCTGTCATGACGCAGATAAGGCAGCACTTTGTCACCGCCGATATCGACCGTGCGGAACACCACCGGGCGATCTCCGGCGCTGTCGAGCACATCGCGATAGAGCCGCGTCTGGCGTTCGCGCGCGGGCAACGTGGCCGAAACCAGAAACTGGAATTCGGTGCGGAACAGCCCGATCCCGTCGGCCCCGGTCAGATTGAGCAAAGGCATGTCATCGCGCAGCCCGGCATTGATCATCACCGTGACCCTGCGGCCATCGCGCGACACCGGCTCGACATCGCGCATCGCGGCATAATGCGCCTGGCGTTCGCGGCTTTTGGCAAAGCGCGCCTCGAACGCGGTGATCATCGATGGCAGCGGGCGCAGATCGACCACTCCCAGATCGCCATCGACCAGCAGCGGATCGCCATCGCGCAATTTGCCGCGCAACCCGCGCAGCCGCCCGATCACCGGAATGCCCATCGCACGCGCCACGATTACCACGTGCGCGGTCAGCGATCCTTCTTCGAGGATCACGCCTTTCAACCGGCGGCGATCATATTCGAGCAATTCCGCCGGGCCAAGATTGCGCGCGACCAGAATCGTATCGCCCTTCAGCCCCGATGTGGCAGCCGTGCCCAATTGTCCCGACACGATCCGCAGCAGGCGGTTCGACAGATCTTCCAGATCGTGCATCCGGTCTGCCAGCAGCGGATCATCGATCTGGCGCATCCGCATCCGGGTGCGCTGCTGCACCCGCTCTATCGCCGCTTCGGCAGTCAGGCCCGCATCGATGGCTTCGTTGATGCGGCGGCCCCAGCCTTCATCGTAGGCAAACATCCGGTAGGTTTCGAGCACTTCTTCGTGCTCTCCGCCTGCGCCGAATTCGGCCTGGCTGGCCATGCGGTCGATCTGTTCGCGCATTTTGTCGAACGCGAGGTAAACGCGCTGGCGTTCGGCCTCGGTATCGTCGGCGACGATCTGTTCGATGGTCACGCGCGGTTGATGGAAAACTGCCGTGCCCGAAGCGATGCCTTTGACCAGCGCCATGCCCTGCAACCGTTCCGGCCCGGTCTGAAACGCGCCGGAGCCGAGAAAGTCGTCTTCGTCGATCAGCCCGGCATTGGCGATCAGTTCCGACAGCACCATCGCCACGGTCTGCAACGCTTCGATTTCGACTTCTTCGTAGCGGCGCGGTTCGACATGCTGCACCGCGACCACGCCAACCGCACGCTGCCGCCGCACAATCGGCACCCCGGCAAACGAATGAAAGCGTTCTTCGCCGGTTTCGGCACGAAACGCGAAATCGGGGTGCGCGGCGGCTTCGGCCAGATTGAGCGTTTCGATATTGGCAGCAATCGTGCCGACCAGCCCTTCGCCGACATCGAGCCGGGTCACGTGCACCGCCTGCTGGTTCAACCCGCGCGTGGCGAACAGTTCCAGCATCCCTTCGCGCAACAGATAGATCGAACAGACTTCGCTATCGAGCTTATCGCCGATGACATCGACGACCTGGTTCAGCTTGGCCTGCGCGCCGGTGCGCGCGGCCATAATCTCGTGCAGCGAGGTCAGGATCGCCCGGGCGGCGGCAGCGGCGGTCGGAAGGGCCATCGTTGTGGCCTAGCGCAAGAGCGCGTTTTTGCAAGCCGTTGCGCGGGGGCGGTGGTGGCAGGGGTGTGCAGCAATTCATGACTGAGGCGATGGTGCGCGACCCAATTTTTACAGATGTCTTGGCGGATCCATGCGCTCATGCAGAATACGGATGACATCAATCCCGTCTGCCGTTTGGCGAAAATAGATCACGTGGTGTTCGACCCTCCGCCGCCGATACCCCGGCCTGATGGGGTCGCAATTCTGCGATTGCAGCGGAGCTTGCGCCAAAGTGGAGCAAGTTGCGATGATAGTTTCGGAATAACGAATCGCTTGGTCTAATCCCCACTGCGCCGCCGTGTAATCGAATAGGCTGTCAAGATCGTGTCGAGCTCGCGGGGTGAGCCTGAAATCAGCCATATTGTGCGATTTTGTGCTGTTTGAACGCTGCGAAATCGAATGCTTCCGGCTCTCCGCTAAGTTCGCCCTCCAGCAAGGCTTGGCGGATCGTCTCAATTTCAAGGCTGCGTTGTTGTTCGCGACGGATCAGATCGCGAATTGCTTCGCTATCATTGGTGTAATGGCCGTCAGCGATCTGAGTCGCAATCCAGGCATCCTGTTGTTCGGTTAACGTGATGGTCTTGCGCACCGTTGCCACATTGGCCTCCATTTTGTAACAATTATGATTTCAGCACAGATAAGACTTTTTGCCGTGTGCATTCAAGGTGCGCACGAGAGCTTGGTTCGCAACAAACTCTGCGACAACGGGACGATTGATTTTCGGCTCAGCGCGGCAGGGTCTGCGCCCTGCCGCGCGTGGCGGTCATTCTGGTCTGCCTTCCGATGCAAGGATCAGTGCGCTTGCGATATCTCTTCTTTGATCCGCAGCTTGTCGCGCTTCAATTGCCGCAGCAGAAGCGAATCGGGTGAAGGACGCGCGCGTTCTTCGGAAATGCGGCGTTCGAGACCGGCGTGCTTAACCTGCAACGCGCTGATGTGAGAGGATTCCATCGAGTGCCTCCGTGCTGCGACCGGCACGGTATGCGCCGGTGCTGTTCGCGCCCGCTGTCGCGACTCACCCCCGGTGGATAAACCGGGCAGCGGATGCGTTGTCATCGTCCCACATTCGCCGTATCTTGCAAGCCCCGACGCGATGATACGCAATCTGTCCGGGTTGAACGGCAAGGGTTTGGCAAGCGTGATTGGCAATCAGCAGCAAGCAGGGACCCGCGCGCCATGACCGAAGATGAAATGCGCAAGCGGTTGACCGCGCTGCGGCTGGAACATCGCGATCTCGATGCCGCCATCGATGCCTTGAGCACGCCCGGCACGAGCGACCAGTTGCAAATCGCCCGGCTGAAAAAGCGCAAATTGCGGCTGAAAGACCAGATCGCGCTGATCGAGGACCATCTGATCCCCGATATCATCGCGTAACGCCCCGCCCATTGCGCCAACCGTTGCGCAGCGCGGCGCAATTGCCCATGGTGGCGCGATGACCATTCCTGTCGACAATATTCACGACCCCGCCACTTGGCCGACCGGGCGCGCGGTGCAGCTTGAACCGCTGGTGCGGCGCGTGCTGGCCCCCAATGCATCGCCGTATACGTTTACCGGCACGCAGACGTATCTGGTGGGCGCGGGCGCCGATGTCGCGGTGATTGACCCCGGCCCTGATGGCGGTGGCCTTGCCGGGCATGCCGATACGAACGGGCAGGGCCATGTTGCCGCGATTCTGGCGGCGCTGGGCGGGGCACGGCTGGCGGCGATAGTCTGCACCCACACCCACCGCGATCACAGCCCCGCCGCGCGCGTGCTGGCCGCTGCGACCGGTGCGCCGGTGATCGGCTGCGCGGCGCTGGCGATCGCGGATGACGGCCCGCGAGCCGATGCCGCGTTCGACCCCGATTACCGCCCAGACCGCGTGTTGCGCGATGGCGAAGACCTGGCGGGCCACGGCTGGACGCTGACCGCGCTCGCCACCCCCGGCCATACCAGCAACCATCTGTGCTATGCTTTGCGCGAAAGCGGCGCGCTGTTTACCGGCGATCACGTGATGGGCTGGTCAACCAGCGTGGTATCGCCGCCCGATGGCGATATGGCGGCCTATCTTGCCAGCCTTGCCCGGTTGCAGACGCGCGATGATCGCGTCTATTACCCGGCGCACGGTCCGCAGATCGACAATCCGCGCCAATTCGTGCGCGGCATGATCGGCCACCGCCGTCAGCGCGAACGCCAGATCGTGTCGCTGCTGGGCCAGCACGCGCGCACGATCCCCGATCTGGTCAGCACAATGTACAAAGGGCTCGATCCCCGGCTGGTGGGGGCGGCGGGGCGGTCGGTGTTGGCGCATCTGATCGATCTTGCGCAGCAAGGGCGCGTGGCAAACAGTGCTGACGTCTGGTGGGTTACCCCCGATGCCCTTGCCGACGCTGATGCACCGGCCTAAACCAACGTGTACCACACCCATCGCCAAGGCTTATCGTCATGACCGCCCCCATTGCCGCGCTGTCCGGGCTTGATCTGCGCGCAGAGATCGACCGTTTGCGCAAAGAACGCAATGCGGTGATCCTCGCGCATTATTATCAGCGCCCGGAAATTCAGGATCTGGCGGATTTCGTGGGCGATTCGCTCGATCTGTCGCGCAAGGCGGCGGCGACCGATGCCGCTGTCATCGCGTTTTGCGGCGTGCGCTTCATGGCCGAAACCGCCAAGATCCTCAGCCCCGACAAGACCGTGATCCTGCCAGATAGGGACGCGGGGTGCAGCCTTGAAGATTCGTGCCCGCCCGACGAATTTGCGGCGTTTCGCGCCGCGCATCCCGATCATATCGCGCTGACCTACATCAACTGTTCGACCGAAGTGAAAGCGCTGTCGGACATTATCGTGACCAGTTCGAGCGCGGAAGTGATCCTGTCCAAAATCGCGCCCGATCAAAAGATCATCTTTGGCCCCGACCGGCATCTGGGCGGCTATCTCAACCGCAAGTTCGGGCGCGACATGCTGCTCTGGCCGGGGGTGTGCATCGTCCACGAAGCTTTCAGCGAAACCGAGTTGATAAAGCTGAAGGTGCTGCACCCCGGCGCGCCGGTGGCCGCGCATCCCGAATGCCCGCCCCATATTATCGACCATGCCGACTATGTCGGATCGACCAGCGGCATTTTGCGCTATGCGCAAACCACCCCGGCGCAAACGCTGATCGTTGCGACCGAGCCGCACATCATCCACCAGATGCAATTGGCGATGCCGGACAAGACCTTCATCGGCGCGCCCGGTGCCGATGGCAACTGCAACTGCAATATCTGCCCTTATATGGCGCTCAACACGCTGGAAAAGCTGTACTTGGCGCTGCGCGATCTGACGCCTGCGGTGCATATCGAGGAAAATCTGCGGCTGGCGGCGAAAAAAAGCCTCGACGCGATGCTAACGATGGCGGCGGACACGGTGGGGCAGGGCGATCTGGGCGCGCGCTAGAGCGTGATGCGAAAAACCGGGGCCTGCTTTTTTGCACGATGCTCTATCCGCGGGTTCGCGCCAGAATCAGCGCGCCTGCCACCATCACCATGCCCACGGCATCCATCGGGCTGGGCCGTTCGCCGAACACCACAATGCCCAGCAGCAGCGAAATGACCGGCTGAGTCATCAACGCCAGCCCCACCACCAGCGGGCTAAAGCGTTTGAGCGCGGCGACCAGCAGGCCTTGCCCGATCACCTGGCTGCCCAGCGCCAGCGCCAGCACCGGCCACCATGTATGCGGCCACAGCGGTTCACCCAGCAGCAGCGCGGTCGCCAGCATTACCGGCGCGCCGAACAGGCCGGAATAAAACACCAGTGGCCAGTTGCCGACATGGCTTTGCACCTGGCGCAGACATACGAAATAGCAAAAATAGAACACCCCGGCGAGGATGCAGAGCACATCGCCCAGCAACGTGGTGGCGGCAATGTCGAGCGAACGGCCAAGCAGGATCGCGGCCCCGGCCAGCGCGCACGCAATCGCCGCCAGTTCGGCGCGGCGCGGACGGCGGTGCGCCACCACCAGCCCCCACAGCATCAGGAAAATGCTGCCCGAATTGCCGAACAGCGCGGCATTGCCCAGCCGGGTGTGACGAATGCCGAGATGCCAGGCCGCCAGATCGAGCGCGAACACCACGCCTGCCAGCACCAGCACCGCGAGCGTCGCGCGCGATTGGCGGAACACCGGCTGATGCGCGCGCCGCGCCAGCAGCAGATGCAGTGGCAAAGCCAGCGTCAGCCGCCAAAATCCTGCTGACACCGGTCCGCAATCGGCCAGCCGCACGAAATAGGGCCCGAATGCCAAAGCCAGATTGCCGAGCAACAGCGCCGCGAACCAGCGGTTGATACCCCGGCGGTCAGCGGGATCGGGCGGCGCTGCGGCTTTTTCGGCCAATCGGATGGTTGTCATGGTGCAAGCCAATGCCTAATTACACTGCACAGAGAAAACGGGTGTCCCCCGGTTGCGCTGGCCGCCCCTTTCCCACCCTGCAAAAGGCATGTCCATGGTCGATTCGCTGTTCACTCCGATTGCGCTCGGCGCGATTGCTGCGCCCAACCGCATCCTGATGGCCCCGTTGACTCGCGGACGTGCCGATCCCGGCGGCGTGCCGTCAACCATGATGGCGACGTATTACCGCCAGCGCGCCGGTGCCGGGCTGATCATCAGCGAAGCCACCGGGATCAGCCGCGAAGGCGCAGGCTGGCCCCATGCCCCGGGCCTGTGGACCCCGGAGCAGACCGAAGCGTGGAAGCGGGTGGTGGCGGCGGTGCACGCGGCGGGCGGGCGCATCGTGGCGCAATTGTGGCACATGGGCCGCGTCGTCCATCCCGACTTTATTGATGGTAAAGCGCCGGTTTCAGCCTCGGCCACGCGCGCGCCGGGCCATGCCCATACGCTGCAGGGGCGCAAGGATTATGCCACCGCGCGGGCCTTGCCGATCGACGAAATTCCCCGTCTGCTCGACGATTATGCGCTGGCTGCCGAAAATGCGCGGCTGGCCGGGTTTGACGGGGTGCAATTGCACGCGGCCAACGGCTATCTGATCGACCAGTTCTTGCGCACTAGCTCCAACCTGCGAGAGGACGCTTATGGCGGGACGGTCGAAAACCGCGCGCGGCTGCTGCGCGAAGTGACCGAGCGGCTGGTGTCGATCTGGGGTGCGGGGCGGGTGTCGGTGCGATTGTCGCCCAATGGCGATACGCAAGGGGTCGATGACAGCGCTCCGGCGGCAATTTTCGGCGAAGCGGCGCGCGTGTTGCAAGCCATCGGCGTCGGCTTTGTCGAACTGCGCCAGCCCGGACCGCACGGGACGTTCGGGGCCACCACCGTTCCGCAACAAGATGCGCTGATCCGCGCGATCTATACCGGGCCGCTGGTGCTCAACAGCGATTACACCCCCGCCGGGGCAGCGGCTGATGTGGCATCGGGCCGCGCCGATGCGATCAGCTTTGGCCGTCCGTTCATCTCCAACCCCGATCTGGTCGAACGCATCCGCACCGGCGCGGCGCTTGCGCCCAATGTCGATGTGCCCAATTCGTGGTATTTCCCCGGCGAAAAGGGCTATATCGATTATCCGACGCTGGCCGAGGCGGTGCCCGCCGCCTGATCGGCGCGATCAGTTGGCGGCGGCAGGCGCAACCGGCGCTGCTGCCGCTTCGTCCGGGGCGGCATCGCTGGCAGCACCGCTCGTATCGCTGTCGGTCGCGCGGGTGCGCGGGGCGGGCTGGAGCAGCGGCTGCGCCCGCGAGCGGTCGGTTTCGAGCATCGCATCGCTGATCGTGCCGGGAAGAACTTCGCCACCCGCCGCGTGGCCCGGTGGCGGGTTGGCAGTTTTGCTGCAACTGCCTAGCATCAGGACCAGCGTCAGGCAGTGCACTGAGTTTCGCAACGACATGGCGGGCAATCCTGAAACTTTGTTCAATCGAGCTGGGTCAGGAACGGGTCGATCCGCGCCAGCAAGGCGTTATCCCACGCTTCAGCCGTAACCTCCAGCCCCAGATCGGCCAAGCTGGTCACGCCATGATCGGCGATCCCGCAGGGCACGATCCCGGAAAAATGCGCCAGATCGGGCGACAAGTTGACCGCAAAGCCATGCATCGTCACCCAGCGGCGCACGCGCACGCCGATGGCCCCGATTTTCGCCTCATCCCCGTACCGCCCATGGGTCCAGATGCCGATCCGCCCCGGCGCGCGCCATGCGGTAACCCCGAAATCGGCGAGCGTGCCGATCACCCAGCCTTCGACCGCGTGCACGAAATTGCGCACATCGCGCTGGCGACGGCGCAGATCGAGCAAGACATAGCCGATGCGCTGCCCCGGCCCATGATAGGTATAACGCCCGCCGCGTCCGGCTTCGACCACATCAAAGCGCGGATCGAGCAGTTCTGCGCGCACCGCGCTGGTCCCCGCGGTATAGACCGGCGGATGATCGAGCAGCCACACCAGTTCGCGCGCGCGATCATCGCCAATCGCGCTGTTGCGCTCGGTCATCGCGGCCAGCGCGGCGCGATAGGCCACGGGCGCGGTTTCGCGGCGAATTTCGATATCGGGATGGGCCACCGGATCGTCTTGACGCCCGCATGACCCCGGCGCAAGGGCAAATGCCGCACCCGGGGCTGCCAACATCAGCTTGGTTTTTGCCCCTGATGCAGTAGGGTGCGGATGTGTGACAACCAAGGACCAAGCGTGGTGACCCTCGACAGCAACGCCGCATGGCGGTTGGCAAAACGCATGGTGTCGCACAATCGCGATATGGTGGTGGCGATTGCCGGGGTGTTCTTTGTGCTGCCTGATCTGGTCAAGGCGCTGCTGCCGATGCCGCAGTTTCACGAAGGCATGACCGTGCAGCAAGCGTCAGAGGCGATCACGCGGTTTTACGCGGGCACACCCTGGCTGATCGGGGTGATCGTGGTGCTGTCGGGGCTGTCGATGGTCGGCTTTCTGACTGTACTGACGATCCTGCTTGATCGCCGTCGACCCACGGTGCGTGAAGCATTGGGGACGGGGTTCCGGCTGCTGCCCACTTATCTTGCGGCGCAAGTGCTGATCGTGATTGTGCTGTCATTTGTCTGGGCCTTGCTACTCGGCGTGTTCGCGCGCGTTCTGCCTGCATCGGTTGCCCCGCTGGCGGCAACGATGCTGATGATTTATCCAGTGCTGCGCGTGGTGCTGGTCGGTCCGGAACTGGTTATCCGGCGGGTGTGGAACCCGATTCGCGGTATTTCCGGCGCGCTTGCCTGCACCCGCGGGCACGGTGCTGCGCTGGCGTTGGTTTTTGGCCCGGCGCTGGGGCTGTTTGTGGTTGCCTATGGGCTGGTGATGATCGTGATCGAGACGGTGCTGGCGCGTCTGGGCACTGGCGAAGCACCGCGCCTGATCGGCGAAGCGATCAGCGTGGTGCTGCTGGCTGTCGGTTACAGCTATTTTGCCGCGATCGTCGCCGCGACGTATCAGCAGTTGGGCGCAATCCCTGCGTCGGGTGACGCGATCACGCCGTGACCGCGTCGATCTGTCCAAAGACCCGCCGGTGACCGAGACCACCTTCGCCGATGATCCGCCCGCGCTGCCACCGGGGCGAATGGCGCTGATGTTTGCGGTCATGCTGATCATCGCGGCGGGCAATACAGCGATGCAATCGGTGATGCCCTCAATCGGCACGCATCTTGGTATTGCCGATGTCTGGGTCAGCCTGGCTTATTCGTGGTCGGCGCTGCTGTGGATGCTGCTTGCGCCGTTCTGGGCGCGCCGGTCGGATGCGCGCGGGCGCAAGGCGATGATGGCGCTGGGGCTGGGGGCGTTTGCGCTGTCGTTTGCGCTGTGTGGCGCGGTGCTGTTGGCCGGGCTGCACGGGGTGTTCGGCGGGTTGACCACAATCGCCCTGTTTGCGCTGGCGCGTTCGTTGTATGGTACATTCGGGTCCGCCGCGCCGCCTGCAGTGCAGGCTTATGTCGCCAGCCGCACGGCGCGTGCCGCGCGCACCAAGGCGCTGTCGTTGATCGCATCAAGCTTTGGCCTTGGCACCGCGCTCGGCCCGGCGCTGGCACCTTTGCTGATTTTGCCATGGGTGGGGCTGATCGGGCCGTTCATCGCGTTTACGCTCGGCGCGCTGGCGGTGTTGGTGGTCCTGCATTGGCGCTTGCCCGATGACCGACCGCAGGACGACGAATCCGATCACCATGCCCCGCGCCATCAGGGCCAAGCAGCGGCGTTTGATGATTATGCCGATTATGCCGACGGCTGGCCCGGCGATGCCGAACCGACAGACAGCACGCCGAATGCAGGCGACGGGCGCTTGCGCTGGGGCGACCGGCGCATCCGGCTGTGGCTGTGGGCGGGGATTCTGGGCGGGCAGGCGCAATCGATCATGCTGGGGGTAATCGGCTTTCTGCTGCTTGACCGGTTGGGCTTGCGCCATCAGCCCGATGCGGCAGCAGGCCCCATCGGGCTGGTGCTGATGTGCGGCGCGATGGCCATGCTGCTGGCGCAATGGGGGCTGATCCCTATGCTGGCGCTTGGCCCGCGCCGCGCGACGGCGCTGGGCATGGCGCTGATCGCAGCCGGCGCGCTGCCGGTGGCGCTCGGGCGCGATCTGCACACGATTGCTGCCGGGTTTGCGATCTGTTCGGTGGGGTTCGGGCTGTTTCGCCCGGGGTTTACTGCGGGCACCAGCCTGGCGGTCACGCTGGACGAACAAGGCCAGGCGGCAGGGATCGTTGCGGCGGTCAACGGTGCGGCCTATATCGTGTCGCCCGCTATCGGCGTGTGGCTCTATAACCGGTCGGGCTGGATGGTGTGGTCGGTGATCGAAGCGTTGGTGCTGGCAGGGCTGGCGCTGTTCGTGCACGAACGGGCGCTTCGGCGAAGGGCTCTTCACACGTAATCATGAAGCCGTAAGCCCAATCGCCCGAACCACCCGCCGCGCTGCCGCATCTTCGCGCCGCACCGCCAGCAGCAGCAGCAGATTGAGCGCTAGCGACTGATAGACGAAATAATAAAGCGGGCTGCCCAGCACCATCGCCGCGCCCAGCGTGATCGCGCGGGGATTGGGGCCGAGCACTTTGAGCGTGGCCAGCAACGGACGCTGTTCGCGCGCAATGTGTACGCGGATCGCTGACAGCGCGGTATCATCCCCCGCACGCGCTGCTGCCAGCGCCGCTGTTACGGTGCGGTCAATCTCCAGGGCATGCGGGCTCATCCCCGCTGCCAGCCGCAGATAGCTGCGCACAACGCCGCGCATCAGCCAGCCCGCACCGCGCTGATCGGCAAACAGCAGCGCATTGTCCTGGGTGGCGTTGTTGAGCCAGGGCACGCCATAGGCCCAGTACTGGTAGAACCGGCGCTGCACTTCGACGAAATTGGCTTGCGCGACATGGCTGGCACCGGCGAACAGCGCCCAGAACCACGCCCAGCCCCAGCCGATCTTCGGGGCCAGCACGCAGACGAGCATGACATAGAGCACGATGTGGCTGACATAATCGCAGATCCCGTCGATCAGTTCGCCCAGCGGGCTGCTTCGCCCGGTCAGGCGCGCCAGATCGCCATCGGCCCCATCGACCACGTGCCACGTCATATGCAGCATCAGCCCCAGCAACGCCGCCCAGGGCCAGCCCAGTCCCCACCCCGGCCCCTGCCAATAGACCGCCCCTGCGGCCACCACGAACAATCCGCCGCAGACCGACACCGCGTTGGGCGTGACCGGCGTTCGTGCCAATCCCTGCGCCAGCCGCCACGCCAACGGGTGATAGAGATAGTGGTTCAGCCCGTCTTGCAATTCGCGCGCGCGGCGCGGCGGTTCGCGGGTCGGGGTGGCCATTGTCGGATCGTGTCCTGTTATCGCGAAGGGTTCTGGCGCTCATAAACCGGCCGCGCCAACAACGCCACTGGCATACGAAACATCTAAAATATCCGTAACTTGCGTGACAGCCATGGGATTTAGCTTGCATTATCGGCCGAATTCGCAAACTAAGGCACTTTGGTGACAGGCGCTCTGCAGCGGTGCCGGTCAAAGAGGACGTGCGTACATGAAGCCAATCAGAGTTGCGGTGATCGGCGTAGGAAACTGCGCCAGTTCGCTGGTGCAAGGGGTCTATTTCTATCGTCAGAACAATTCCGCCGGGGGCCTGATCCATGACCGGATCGGCGGCTATGGCGCTGGCGATGTTGAATTTGTGCTGGGTTATGATGTCGATGCGCGCAAAGTCGGCAAAGACATTGGCGAGGCGATTTTTGCCGGTCCCAATTGCACTGCGGTGTTCCACGCCGATGTGCCGCAGACCGGGGGCACCGTGCTGATGGGCCGTATCCTCGATGGTGTGGCCGACCACATGACCGGCATGGGCGAACGCGGCTTTATCGTCGCCGACGCGCCCGAAGCGACGCATGACAGCGTGGTTGCGGCATTGCGCCAGACCGGGGCCGAAGTCCTGCTCAACTTCCTGCCCGTTGGATCGCAACAGGCGACCGAATTCTATATGGAAGCCGCGCTCGAAGCCGGGGTGGCGGTGGTCAACTGCATGCCGGTGTTCATCGCCAGCACCCCCGAATGGGAAGCGCGCTTCCGCAACCGCCGCCTGCCGATTGTCGGCGATGATATCAAAGCGCAAGTTGGCGCAACGATCGTCCATCGCGTGTTGTCCAGCCTGTTCGGCGCGCGCGGCGTAACGGTGGAAAAGACGTATCAACTCAACACCGGCGGCAATACCGATTTCATGAACATGCTCGACCGGCAGCGGCTGGGCAGCAAAAAGGAATCGAAGACCGAAGCGGTGCAGGCGATGCTGGCGCAGCGGCTGGCGGATGAAAACATCCATGTCGGCCCGTCGGACTATGTGCCGTGGCAAAAGGATAACAAGCTGTGCTTCCTGCGGCTCGAAGGGACGCAATGGGGCAATGTGCCGATGAACCTTGAACTGCGGCTGTCGGTCGAAGACAGCCCCAATTCGGCGGCTTGCGTCATGGATGCGATCCGCTGCTGCAAAGTCGCGCTCGAACGCGGCGAAGGTGGGGCGCTGGTTGGCCCTTCGGCTTATTTCTGCAAACATCCGCCGCAGCAGTTCAGCGATGATGTCGCCGCGCAATTGGTGGAAGAATACATCACCGAACCGGCGATAGCGGCGGAATAAGCCCAGCGCGCGCGGCAGCGCAGGTGCCCTGATGGATGCCCTGATTATCGCCGCCGGTTATGGCAGCCGGCTTGCGGGGCTGTCCCCGTCCAAGCCGCTGACCCCTGTCAACGGGGTGCCGATCATCGAGCTATCGATCCGCCAGGCGATGCGCGCCGGGGTAACCCGGGTGGTGGTGGTAACCGGGCACGAGGCGCTGCGCGTCGAGAGTTTTCTGGCCGAGCTGTCACGGCGGCTGCAAATCGTGATCGAGCCAGTGCGGCTGGCCGACTGGTCCACCCCCAATGGCCATTCCGTGATCGCGGGCGCAGCGCGCTGTGCAGGCAATTATCTGCTGCTGATGGCCGATCACCTGTTTTCCGCGCCAATCCTGTCGGCGTTGATTGACCAGTCATCCGATGCCCATGCGCTGACGCTGGCGGTGGATTGGCGGCTGAACAATCCGCTGGTCGATCCTGACGATGCCACATGGGTCGAAATCGATGGCGACGGCCTGATCGTGGCCATCGGCAAGACGATTGCCCACTATCACGCCGTCGATTGTGGTGCGTTTCTGGCCACCCCCGCGCTTGCCGAAGCGATCCGCGCGGCAATCGCGGCGGGGCAGCCCGGCTCGCTGTCCGACGGGGTGCAGATGCTGGCGCGCCAGCAGCGCGCGGCGACGCTCGACATTGGCACGGCGTGGTGGATCGATATCGATGATCCGCACTATCACGCGTTGGCCGAAGCGACGGCGCCGTGCCATTTTGCGCCAACTGTTGATGGATAGTTGGTTTGTTACGACGAAAAGGGTCTTGGAGAAAGTTTGAAAATCGGTAACACCCTGCTGGCGGGGTGTTTGATGGTTCAAGTTTCTGACCAGGATTTGGCGGGGAGGCCTGCGTCGGCGATGCCGGTGGGCACGGGCGTCATGCTGGTGGCGGGGGCGGCGCTGCTCGACGCGTGTGGTGAAAGCGGCACGGGCACCAGCACAACGCCTGCCGCGCCTGTCCCGCCGACTGCGACCCAAGCCTCGCGGTTTCTGGCACAAGCCAGCATCGGTTATGCCAAGGCCGACATTACAGCGCTGACCGCGTCGAGCTATGATGCCTGGCTGACCAGCCAATTCGCGCTCGCCCGCCCGCAAAAGTTCTGGAATTTCCTCATCGCCAATGGCTATGATGCGGTGACTACGGCCAACAAGGATGGCACAAACGGATTTGAACCGATGATGTGGTCACAACTGATGGGCAGCGCAGATGTCTTGCGCCAGCGCATCGGGTTGGGCCTGCTCGATCTGTTTGCGGTCAGCATCGACGGGCTCAATGCCAGTTGGCGCTCGTTCATCATGGCGGCTTTTCTGGATGGACTGTGGGATAATGCGTTTGGCAATTTCCGCGACATCCTCGAAGGCGTTTCGACCAGCGTGGCGATGGGCCGCTGGCTGACGTATCTCGGCAGTGCCAAAGCCAATGCCACGACCGGCTCTGTCCCTGATGAAAACTATGCGCGTGAATTGATGCAGTTGTTCACCATCGGACTGTATCAGCTCAATGCCGATGGGTCGCAAGTGCTGTCGGGCGGCGCGCCGGTGCCAACGTATACCCAGGCCGATGTCAGCCAGGGCGCGCGGGTGTGGACTGGTTATACTTATGCCAACACCAACAATGCCACGCCGGCGCGTATGCAATTGCCGATGATCGTTACCGCTTCGGCGCATGAAACCGGCGCGACCACTTTTCTGAACGGGGCGATAACGATCCCGGCGGGCAGCGATGCGGCGACCGCGCGCAAGCTGACGCTCGATGCGCTGTTCAACCATGCCAATACCCCGCCGTTCATCGGCAAACAGTTGATCCAGCGGCTGGTGACGTCAAACCCGTCAGCGGCGTATATCGGCCGGGTGTCCAAGATTTTTGTCAACAATGGCAACGGGGTGCGCGGCGATATGCAGGCGGTGATCCGTGCGATCCTGACCGACAGCGAAGCGCGCGATGATACCCAGGTGAATTCGATCACTTTTGGCAAATTGCGCGAACCAGTGGTGCGGCTGACGCAATGGGCGCGCGCCTTCACTGTCACTTCGCCCACCAATCTCTGGCCGTTTGGCAATACGTCGCCCACGACGTACCGGCTGGGGCAAAGCCCCGGCCACACGCCGTCGGTGTTCAACTGGTTTCGCCCCGGCTATACCCCGCCGGGCACAGCGATCGCGACCAGCGGACTGGTCGCGCCCGAATTCCAGATCACCAACGAATCAACCATGATTGCTTATGTCAATTATATGCAATCGCTGATTACCGGCGGCGCGGGTGAGGCAAAGGCGGACTATTCCTCGCTCCAGCCGCTGGCGACCGACAGCCAGAAACTGCTCGATGAACTCAATCTGGTGCTGGCCGCCAACCAGATCAGCGCGGCCACGATCACCCAGATGAAAACCGCGCTCGATACGATTGCCGTTGCCACCGCCGGCGGCGTGTTCAATCGAATTACAGCCGCGATCCTGCTGGTCATGGCCAGCCCCGAATATCTCGTGCAGCGTTAGGGAGCGCCGGTTGTGACGATGGACCAGTCCCGCCGCGCCTTTCTCAAGCGCGCCTCGGTGCTGTCAATGGCGGGGGGTGCAGCGCCCTTTGTGATGAATTTGGCCGCCATGGGTGAAGCGGCAGCGGCCACCGCCAGCGATTACAAAGCGCTGGTCTGTGTTTTCCTCTACGGCGGCAACGATTACGCCAATACGCTGGTGCCCTATGATGCCGCGCAATATGCGGTTTACAACGCGCAACGCGCCCCGCTGGCTTATGCGCAAAGCGCACTGACGCCAACGCTGCTGACTCCGTCAACCGCGCTGCCATCGGGCGCGCAATATGCGCTGGCACCCGAATTGGCCAAGCTGCTGCCGATATTCAAAGCGGGCAAGATGGCGGTGATGCTCAATGTGGGCACATTGGTGCAGCCGACAACCAAAGCCCAATATCTGGCGCAAAGCGTCAGCCTGCCGCCCAAGCTGCTCAGCCATAACGATCAGCAAAGCTATTGGCAGGCATCGGGGGGCGAAGGCGCGGCATCCGGCTGGGGCGGGCGAATGGGGGATCTGCTGCAGTCAGGCAATGGAACGGCTACGCTGACCTGCATCAACATGACTGGCAATGCGGTGTTCCTGACCGGCAAATCGGCGGTCCAATATTCGACATCGCCCACCGGGCCGATAGGGCTGTTTGCGCGCAGCAGCCTGATGGGGTCCGCTGCGGCGGCCACGCTGCTGAAATCGCTGATCGGCGGCACGGTGAGCGGCGGCCATCAGTTTCAGGCTGCGCTTGGCACAGTTGGCACCCGCGCGCTCGGCCTTTATGATCAGTTGACCACCGCGCTGGCTGCCGCACCCGCCACGACCACCCCTTTTCCAGCGGCAGCCGACCCTGCCAGCAATCTGGGCGCGCAATTGCAGGGGGTGGCCAAACAGATTTCGGTCAGCCAGCAATTGGGGGCCAAGCGACAGGTGTTTTTCGTTGCAGCCAACGGGTTTGACACGCATGACGGGCTGGATACGCTGCATCCGGTGCTGCTGACCAATCTGGCCGATGCCTTGCGCGCGTTTTATGACACCACGGTCGAACTCGGCGTAGCCAATCAGGTCACCACGTTTACCGCGTCGGATTTCGGCCGCGCGCTGACCGCCAACAACGATGGGTCTGACCACGGCTGGGGCAACATGCATTTCGTGCTGGGCGGCGCGGTCAAAGGCGGGCGCTATTACGGCATCAACCCGACGCTGGCCAATAATGGACCTGATGACATCGGTCAGGGCCGGCTGGTTCCAACGATGGCGGTCGATCAATATGCCGCCACGCTGGCCAACTGGTTCGGCGTTGCCGCATCCAGTCTGTCAACGGTCGTTCCCAATATCGGTAACTATGCCGGATCGGCGCTGGGAACCAACATCGGTTTTGTGTAACAAGCTAGAGCGTGATGCGAAAAAGCGGGCACCGGTTTTCCGCAATAAATCACGCGAAAACAATGACTCTAGAGCGTGATGTGATTCAATCTAATCGCATTCCGCTCGAACTCTGGTCGTCGGTCA
This sequence comes from uncultured Sphingomonadales bacterium, assembly GCA_903848655.1. GTDB lineage: Bacteria > Pseudomonadota > Alphaproteobacteria > Sphingomonadales > Sphingomonadaceae > Novosphingobium. Next base: position 3,744 of record CAINGT010000050.1, on the reverse strand, counting down.
CTGGCACTCTGTCTTGCGGCGCGGCTCGATCAGCAGCTTTGGCGGCTTTGTCGCGGGCGATTTCGCGGTTGATCGACACCCATTGCCACGCGCAAAACAGCAGGGCGGGTATGCCGCCGATGGCGAGGTCGAACAGGCTCATGTATTTCATGTCCATCACACGTGCTCCGCGATAAATGGGGTAATAAGGTCAACTATCCGTGCGGGTTGTTCTTCATGCGCCAGATGGCCCAGCCCTTCCAGCGCAACCAGCCGCGCGTGCGCGATCATTGCCGTTGCTGCGCGCGCATCGGTCAGCGATATTGCCGCGTCGGCGCTGCCATGGATCAGCAGCAGCGGCACATTCACGCGCGCCAGATCGCGCCGCAGCCCGGCCAGATCCCAATCCGCCATCATCCCCAGCGCGCCAGCGCAATGATCGGCGGTGCCAAACAGCGCGGCATAACCGGCGATCCCCGCCGCATCGATACGCGATCCGGTGCTGCGCGCAAGGAACCGCGCGACTTCGCCCGGCTGGCGCGCCATGCGTGCCGCCAGATAGGGGGCGAGCGGATTGACGAACAGCAGCCGCGCGAGCGAGGGAAACAGCACCCCCGCCAACCCCGGTATCGGCAGCAAGGCCGCGCCCAGCCCGATGATCGCGCGCGGCGCGGCGCGATCATCGAGCGCCATTCGCAGCGCCAGCGCTGCCCCCGCCGAATGGCCGATGATCGCGACGGGCGCAACCTCCAGCGCGCGCAGCAGATCGCCCAGCGCGCGCGCCGTCGCCACCATTGTCAGCCCACCAACGGGCCGCCCGCGCGTAAACCCGTGCCCCGGCAAATCGGGCGCGACCACGCGGAACTGGTCCGCGAGTAGCGGGGCGAGATCGCGCCAACTGTGCGTGGCAGCGCCCGTTCCGTGCAGCAGCAGCAAGACTGGCGCATCCTGAGGCCCCTGCACTTGCACGTGCCAGCGCACTGGCCCGGTGCTGACAAACCGGCTGTGGCTGCGGCCCGGCCAGTTGCGGCCCTCTACGTCCCAGCGCGGGGCGCTGCTCATCCGCGTTGCGCTTGGGCAATCGCGGCGTGCATCGCGGTCGCATCGGCGCGCGGCAGCGGCAGATAGCGCGCGCCCATCGCGGCGGCGAGCGCCGCGCCTTCGGGCCGGGGGCGCGGCGAAATATCGATGAATGCCGCCGCGATTCCTGCCACGCGAATCGCTTGCGCTGCGGCGGTCGCATCGGCTTCGGCCAAGCTGCGCACCGCCCGGCCATCGGCGGCAATATTCGCGCGACCATCGGTCAACACGATGACGAACGGCGTGCGCCCGCGCCCGCGCGCTGCTTCGGCCAATTCGCGCGCGGCAACCAGCCCCGCTGCCAGCGGGGTGCCACCGCCGCCGGGCAGATCAGCGAGCATCCGCCGCGCGCGAGTCAGCGACCGCGTCGGCGGCAGCAAGACTTCCGCCTGCGTGCCGCGAAACGCCACCAGCGCAACATACGCGCGTTTGACATAAGCTTGCGCCAGCAGCAGTTCGACCGCACCTTTGGCTTCGGCCAGCCGCGCCACCGCCGAAGAGCCCGAGGCATCGACGGCAAAAATGGTCAGCATGTCCGACCGCGTTTCAAACCGGCGCACGCGCAAATCATCACGCCGGATCGCCACACGCCCGTTCGCCCCGCGCAGCTTTTGCCACGGCGCGGCAGCGCGCAAAGTGTCGATCAGGCTCAACCTCCGCCCGCCGCCCGGCACCCCTGCCAGCGTGCCTTTGGGCCGCCCGCGCGTGCCCGATTTGCGCCGTTCGCCCGCGCCGCGATGGTGGCTGGTGCGCGCGCGGCTGGCTGGACCTTGGGCAATCCGCGCCAGCACGTCTTTGGGCAGCGCAGCGAGCGCGGCGGCGAGCACGACATCGTCGGGCGCGCTCGGTTCGGGCTGATCCTCGCTATCGCCGCCGCTGTCATCGGGCGGCGGCGGGGATTGATCGGGTTCGGGCGCGGGGTCTTCGGGCGCCATGGGCACGCGCGTGGCGCGCGGGGCCAGCACCAGCCGCGCGGCCCACGCGACATCGTCCCACGTCATGCTCTCGCGCGCCGCGCTCCGCGCTTTGGCGCGCGCCGCGCGCAAGGCAAACAGCGGCGCGCGCGCCGAATCGATGCCCAGCGCGAGCGCGGTCGCGGTCAACGTGTCCAGCACATCCGCCAGCGGCGCGATGGTCTGATCGACGGATTCGGCCGCGGGGCCATCCGCGCGGGGCCGGACATCGGACAGATCGAGCCAAAAGGCACAGCGTTCGGCCAGCGCGCGCGGCGCGCGCTCTTCGGGTTCGGCTCCATCGTCGAGCGCCACCAGCACGAACCGCGCCTGCCCGCGCAAGCCTGCGCCATCGCGTTCGACCACCAGTTCGCCACTGTCCATCACCGCAGCGATCCGGCCCGCCAGCGTGTCAGACAGGCGTTCGGCCATCGGCACCACGACCACCCCGCCATCCGCTTCGGCCAGCAGCCCGATGCGCGCGACTGGCTGCCCGCGCGCAAGCGTGGCGGTCAGGTCGATCCCGCCGAGCAGCCGTTCATCATCAATATGCGCCGGGATGCGGCGCAGCGGCGCATCAGCGGGCAATCCGGCGCGCAGCGCGGCGACGATATCATCGCGCCAATCGGCACCGGCGCGCACGATCATCCCGCCCAGCGCCGGATCGATCGCGCAACAGCGCGCCACGATCAAGGCATCGGCCAGCGCAGCGCCGGGCGCGGTCAAGCCGCCAGTTCCTCCAGCGCGCGGGCAATGCGCGCGGTTGACCCGGTCTCATCAAGCACATTGCGGCGCAACCGATGGCGCAACGCCATCGGCGCGACCGTGGCGATATGCGCGCCCGTCACGACGCTGGCCCCTTCGAGCGCGGCCAGCGCGCGCGCAGACCGCATCAGCGTCAATTCCCCGCGCAAGCCATCGGCACCGACCGCCATGCACAGCCGCGACGCCAGCGCGAGCACCGCATCGGGCACCGTGACATCGGCGAGCGCCGCACGACCCCGCGCAATCTGTTTCAGCGTCTTGCGCTCCTCACGCTGCCAGCGCTTGGCAAAGTCATCGGGCGTGCGTTCGAACGCATCGCACCGCTTGAGGATTTCGACGCGCTGCGCCAGATCCTGCGGCGTGCGCACTTCGACCGACAGGCCAAAACGGTCGAGCAATTGCGGGCGCAATTCGCCCTCTTCGGGATTGCCGCTGCCCACCAGCACAAAGCGCGCGGGATGGCGAATGCTCAACCCTTCGCGTTCGACCACATTTTCGCCCGATGCCGCCACATCGAGCAGCAGATCGACGATATGGTCTTCGAGCAGATTGACCTCGTCGATATACAAAAACCCGCCATTGGCGCGCGCCAGCAGCCCCGGCTCGAACGCCTTGACCCCACCGCTCAACGCGCGTTCCAGATCGAGCGCGCCCACCACGCGGTCTTCGGTCGCGCCCAGTGGCAGGTCGACCACCGGCACTGGAATCAGATGCGACTTGAGCGGTGTGCCGGCCAGCTTCAGAGCCTTGCAGTCTTCGCAGGCTGCACCTCCCGCTTCGGGATCGCAGTGGTAGCGGCATCCGATCACCGCGCGCATCTTCGGCAGCATGGCTGCCAGCGCGCGCACCGCGGTCGATTTGCCGGTGCCGCGATCGCCAAACACCAGAACGCCACCGACGCTCGGGTCGACGGCGGCGATCAGGATGGCAAGCTTCATTTCGTCTTGGCCGACGATGGCGGAGAACG
>CAINGT010000049.1 GCA_903848655.1 uncultured Sphingomonadales bacterium | reverse complement strand
TCGCGTGATTTATTGCGAGCCGCAGGCCACCGAAGGTAAAAACCGGTTCCCACTTTTTACCTTCGGTGGCCTGCGGCTCGCATCACGCTCTAAGCGAATAGGCGGTAATCACACCCGCATCGGCATCAGCACATAGAGCGCGGACGATTGGTCATCCTTGCGGATCAGCGTTGGCGCACCCGCGTCAGCCAGATGCAGTTCCACGCTGTCGCCATCGATCTGGCTGAGGATGTCTTTGAGATAATTGGCGTTGAAACCGATTTCAAAACCGGTTGAGCGGTAATCGGCGGATACTTCTTCGGCGGCGGTGCCGTTGTCGGGGCTGGTTACCGACAAAGTCACTCGGTCGTTATCGAGCGCCAGTTTAACCGAACGGGTCTTTTCGCTGGCGATGGTGGCGACGCGGTCCACCCCTTCGAACAAGGCGCGCGGGTCAAGCCGCAACAGCTTGTCATTACCGGTGGGGATAACGCGGTTGTAATCGGGAAACGTGCCGTCGATCAGCTTGCTGGTCAACACCACGCCGAATTCCCCACCCAGCGTAAAGCGCACTTTGCTCGCCGACAGTTCGATCAGCACTTGCGAATCGAGCACATCGTCGAGCAGCTTGCGCAATTCGCCCACGCATTTGCGCGGGATGATGACATCGGGCATCGCTTCGGCCCCTTCGGGCCGGGCCAGCGTATAGCGCGCCAGCCGGTGGCCATCGGTGGCCGCCGCTTTGAGCACGTCGTCGCTGACATGGAGGAAAATGCCGTTGAGGTAATAGCGCGTTTCTTCGGTCGAGATCGCAAAGCGCGTGCGATCGATCAATTCGGCGAGCACGCGCCCGCCGAGTTCAAAACTGGTCGGCAGATCGCCTTGCGCCAGCACCGGAAAATCATCGCGCGGCAGAGTGGGAAGCTGAAATCGGCTGCGCCCGGCTTTGACCACCATGCGGTTGTCGGCGGTTTCCAGGCTGACTTGCGCGCCATCGGGCAGCTTGCGCGCGATATCGAACAGCAGATGCGCCGATACCGTAATCGCGCCCGCGGCTTCGACCGCAGCGGCGGGCATCGCTTCGACGATTTGCAGGTCAAGATCGGTCGCGGTTAACCGGACAGTGCCACCGGCCACCGCTTCGATCAGCACGTTTGACAGGATCGGGATCGTGTTGCGCCGTTCCACCACCGACTGCACGTGGGACAGGCAGCGCAGCAGGGTCGCGCGTTCGATGGTCGCCTTCATTCTCGTCTCGATCCCTCGGTCATGCCATCCGGGTCAGGACAAGCAGCGCGCGCGCCCGGCCTTTCCCCCGCCCCTGATCCAGCCGCCCCTGATCCAGTCCTTGTACGGAATCGCACAAGCTGTGGTGCGGGTTAGGGCCTTCTTCCATAACCGTACCAGCACCTTGCGCAAGCAAGGACCGCATGGGGCAGGGCGAAGCTGTGCATAAATCGCGCGATTCGCGGCAGATTCTCAATCCAGATCGCGCAAGGCGTCGAACATTGTCGCGGTTGCGGTGATCCAGCCGGTAATCAGCATCCATTGATCGGGGGTGATCCGCGCCGGATCGTGCCCGGCGGCGGCATAAGCGCGCGCCACCATGTGCAGATCGCCTTTGGTCACGCTGCTGGCGGGGTTGTTGGCATTGCCCGGCCCGATATCGAGCGCCGCATCGATCACGCCCGCCGCCAGGCCCGCCGCCGTCAGCCGGGTGTCGATCCCGTCGCGCCCCATCCGGCCCAGCACATAGCGGAAATAGGCCGCCTGCTGGCGCGCATCGAGAAACTGGTCTGCCGCGCAACGCTCCGTCAGCGCGCGCACGGCATCGAGCGTTGCCCGCCCGCGATCATCATCCTGGGCAATGATCACATCGGCCACCCGCGCATCGAGCCCGGCGGGCGCGGCCTGCAAAGCGCAAGCCAGCGCCTCTGCCGGGCGGGCCTGTGCCGGGCTGGCGGTCAGCAGTCCCAGCGCCAGCCCGATGCGGGTGATCCGCATCACAGCATCGCCATGCCGCCGTTGACGTGCAGCGTCTGGCCGGTCACGTAACCTGCCTCTCGGCTGGCAAGATAGGCCACTGCCGCACCGATATCCGCACCTTCGCCCATCCGGCCGAGCGGAATGCGCGCATTGAGCGCGTCTTTTTGCGCGTCAGGCAGCCCATCGGTCATCGCCGTGCGGATGAACCCCGGTGCCACGCAATTGACCGTGATCCCCCGGCTGGCGAGCTCTTGCGCCAGCGATTTCGACATCCCGACCAGCCCGGCTTTGGCGGCGGCATAGTTTGCCTGCCCGGGATTGCCGGTGGTGCCGACCACGCTGGTAATCGTGACGATGCGGCCATGGCGCGCCTTCATCATCGGGCGCGCGGCGGCGCGCATCAGCCGGAATGCGGCTTCGAGATTGATGCGGATCACCTGATCCCAATCATCATCCTTCATCCGCAAGATCAGCCCGTCGCGCGTGATCCCGGCATTGTTGACCAGAATATCGAGTTTGCCCAGCGTGTCGATGGTCGCCGGGATCAGCTTTTCGACCGATTCGGCTTGCGCCAGATCGCACGTGATCTCGACATGATCGTGGCCATATGTATCGTTCAGTTCGTCGCGAAACGCGCGCAATTTGGCCGGATTGGTGCCCGACAGCGCAAGCCGCGCGCCCTGCCGGGCCAGCGCATGGCTGATCGCCGCGCCAATGCCGCCAGTGGCCCCGGTGACGAGCGCGGTCATCCCGGTCAGATCGAACAGACGGTGGTCCATAGCCTTACAAGTCCTTTATGATCGCTTCGATATCGGCCATCGTGATCACGCTGCTGGTGGTGGCATCGGCCACGGTGCGCGCGATCATCGGCGACAGCACTTTGCCGCCCAGTTCGATGAAGCGGCTGACCCCGGCGGCCGCCATCGCGGCGGCGCTTTCGCGCCAGCGCACGCGCCCGGTTACTTGTTCGACCAGCAGCGCGGCGATCCGCGCGGGATCGGTGACTGGCGCGGCGGTAACATTGGCATAGAGCGCGACGGTCAGGGCGCGTGGCGCGGTCTGCGCCAGCGCTGCGGCCATCGCGTCGGCGGCGGGCTGCATCAGCGGGCAGTGAAACGGGGCCGATACCGGCAGCAGCACGCCGCGCTTGATGCCAAAGTCCTTGACCCGCGCAATCGCCCGGCCAATCGCCCCGGCATGGCCCGACAGCACGACTTGGCCCGGATCATTGTCGTTGGCGATCGTGCATATTTCGCCTTGCGCGGCGGCTTCGGCGAGCGCGCTGGCGCGGTCGATATCCGCGCCGAGCAATGCCGCCATCGCGCCCACCCCGACCGGCACCGCCGCCTGCATCGCCTGCCCGCGCAATTTCAACAGCCGCGCGGTATCAGCGAGCGAAAACGCGCCCGCCGCACAGAGCGCGGTATATTCGCCCAAGCTGTGCCCGGCGACGAACCCGGCTTTGTCCGCCAGCACGATCCCGCCTTCATCCTGCAACACGCGCAGCACTGCGATGGCATTCGCCATGATCGCGGGCTGGGCATTTTCGGTCAGCGTGAGCGCGTCATCCGGCCCTTCGGCCATGATCGCGAACAAGCTCTGCCCCAGCGCGTCATCGACTTCTTCAAACACCGCGCGCGCCACCGCGCTGGCGCGGGCGAGTTCGACCCCCATGCCGACTTTCTGGCTGCCTTGTCCGGGGAAAACGAATGCGCGCATTATGCCTCTTTCTGGTTGCCGGTCAGCGCGCCGCCTTATTGACCGCGCTGCCGCTCGGCAAGACCGAACGGGACGATGTGGTTTTCGCTGTCGTGCCCGATATCCGCCGCGCCCAGCCACGCAATCCCCGTGCGCGCGCACCAGAATTGCGCCATTTCCGCAGGTTCGGCCCCGAACGCGCGATCATTGGCGGGCACATCGCTCACCCGCCCCAGCCGCAGCCCGGCAATCCCCAGCGGCGCGAGCGCGGCGGTGACATGGAACAACAACCGGTCAACCGCGTACAAATGTTCGGACACTTCCTCGACCAGCACGACATGCCCCGCCAGATCGGGCATCAGCGCGGTACCGGTCAGCATCGCCAGTGTCATCAGATTGAACGCCACTGCGGGCCGCGCATCCAGCCCCGGCTCTTCACCCGCGCGATCCCCGCAGAGCCAGCCGAGCACGCGCCGCACCGCCGCTGCACCGCCGTTGCGGCGCAGATCGGCGGGCATTGGCGCGTGGACGGGGTGGCCGATGCGGTCGCGATAGAGCCCGGCGAGCAGCGTTCCGGCATCGGAATAGCCGAGATAGACTTTGCCACGCGCTGCCGAACCAAGCCCGGCCAGCGCCGCTTCGGCCATCCGCACCGCGCCATAGCCGCCGCGTGCAAACCACACCGCATCGCACGCGGGATCGTTGGCGCATTCGCGAAACGCCGCCGCCCGCGCGGCATCGGTCCCGGCGAAATGGCCGTCAATCGCAAAGCACTGCGGATGGAAATCGAGCGTCAGCCCCGGATAATCGCGCGCGAGGTCGATCACGCGCGCGGCATCGTCGCGCGACAGCGGGGTTGAAGGGGCGCACAAGCGAATACGCATCACGGCTGGCATAAGCGATTGGGCCGCGCCCGCAAGTCTGGACTGGTGGATCAATTGCTGTAGGACGCCGAGCGATCATGGACCTCACCGCCGACTCTTTCGCCGCGCACCCTGCCGCGCAGCCGTGGTTCTTCTGCGGCATCGGCGGATCGGGAATGCTGCCGCTGGCGCTGATCGTGCAAGGCCTTGGCGCGCACGTCGCCGGGTCTGACCGCAGCCGCGATCAGGGCCGCAACCCGGACAAATTCGCGTGGCTGGAAGCGCAAGGCCTCACGCTGTTTCCGCAAGATGGCAGCGGGGTCGTGTCGCGCGATCAGGTGCTCGTCGCTTCGGCGGCCATCGAAGACAGCGTGCCCGAAGTGATCGCCGCGCGCGCGCTCGGCGCGGTGCGCCTGTCGCGCGCCGATATCCTGGCAGCGCTGGTCAACCGCGCGCCGCGCCCCATCGCGGTGGCGGGCACCAGCGGCAAATCGACCGTAACCGCGATGATCGGCTGGATATTGACCGCAACCGGCCGCGATCCGACGATCGTCAACGGCGCGGTGATGAAGAACTTTGTCGCCCCCGCTACGCCGTTTGCCGCCGCGCGGATCGGGCAAGGGGCGGATTTCGTCGCCGAAGTCGATGAAAGCGATGGTTCTATCGCGCTCTATCGCCCGGCCATCGGCGTGCTCGGCAATATCAGCCTCGATCACAAGAGCTTGGCCGAATTGCGCGTGCTGTTTGGCGATTTCGTCGCGCGCTGTGGTGCGGTTGCGATCAATGCCGATGACCCCGAAAGCCTTGCGCTGGCCCCGCGTGCGGCGCGGGTCTTGCGCTTTGGGCTGGGCGCAGCAGCGGTCATCGCCGCAGACCCGGCAACGCTGCGCTTGTCGCCAACCAGCCTTTGCGCCAGCGTGATCGACCGGCGCAACGGTCAGCACCATGCGCTGACTTTGCCCGTGCCCGGACGGCACAACCTGATGAATGCGCTCGCCGCGCTCGCCGCCGCAGATCTTGCCGGGGTGCCGCTGGCTGCGGCAGTCGCGGCGCTGGGCACGTTTGCCGGGCTGGCGCGCCGCTTTGACCTGATCGGCACTTCGCCCACCGGGGTTACCGTCATCGACGATTTCGGCCACAATCCGCACAAGATCGCCGCGACGCTCGATACTGTGCGCGCCCATCCGGGGCGGGTGATTGTGCTGTTTCAGCCGCACGGCTATGGCCCTTTGCGCCAGATGGGGGCCGAACTCGCGCTGGTGTTCGCCAGTCGGCTGGGCCAGGACGACTGCGTGTTCGTGACCGACCCGGTCTATTTTGGAGGCACGGTTGACCGCAGCATCGGTGCCGACACGCTCGTCGCGCAGATCAACGCGGCCCACGGCCACGCCCACCATATCCCCGCGCGCGACGATGCCGCCCACGCCATCGTGCAGCTGGCGCGCCCTGGCGACCGCGTGGTCATCATGGGCGCACGCGACGACACGCTCGCCGGCTTTGCGCGCGATGTGCTGGCGGCCTTGTCGCGCTGATCTTGTCAAAACGGGCAGTGTGGTGGATGTTTGGCGATAGAGTCGAATCACGCGGGGGGAAGGTCATGGTCATGCGGAAAATTGTCGCGGCGACAGCGCTGCTGTTGCCCGTCACGCAAGCTGCACTGGCCGATACCGCGCCGCCGCAGCCACTGCCGGGCCTTGTTGCTACCCCGCCTGCCGCTGCCGCGCCAGCCACTCCAGTCAAATTGCCATCGCTGCATGTGCGTTGCGATGGCGAACCGCCCAACATGTCGGATGGCGAAAGTATCGCCCGGCTGATCGGTGCAGTCACGCTGCTCGGGCTGTTTGCGCCCGCGCGCGAATCGCCTGATCCCGATAAGCGACTGTTCGGGGCCGAGGGTGTCGCTGTATGCAGCCAGTTGCTCGACGGGGCAAAGCCTGAAGCCAACGGTCTGCGACGGCTCAGGTTAATTCTGGCGCGCGCCATCCACTGGATGGAAGCAAAGGACTACCCAGCCGCATTGGCCGATGTGGAAAAAGCCCGCAGCGAAGCCAAAGCACTCAATCTGGTCGGCAATGCTTATTTTGATCAGTCCTTTGGCCTGTCATTCGATTTGCTTGGTGCGCGAGCTACATATCTCAACGGTGATGCTGCCGCCGCGCGCGAAATCGGGTTGCGCACAGCGGCACGCACCCGGTTCGGGTTCTACCCGGTGATGACCGCGGCATATTTTTCTGACGCCTTGCGGACTTCAAGCCCAGCCGAAGATGCGGCACTGGCGGCTCGCGACCGGATTACGGCGGGCTTTGCCCAGTTCCACGCCATGCGTCTGGACGAATTGGGCAAATTTGCCGAGGCGGCGCGCCTGCGCGACGGCTTGAAGATACGCCTCTACAATTTCAACAGCGAGTTGACGATGTCGTGGCTTGACGCAACGGCGGGCCTGTCGTGGGCGCTGGCGGGCGATTGGCCGCGCGCTGAAGAGCGGATCATCCGGGCAAAAGCCATGATCGATCAGGCTGACGCCGATGGCAAGCCCGACTCCGACCGCGCCAACGTGATTGAAGTCATGGACCTTTACGGGGTGCTCAAGTCCTTCCACGACGGCCATGCCGATGACGCCCGGCGGAGTTTCGGTGCGCGGTCGGAATGGTCCGCCCCCAGTTTTGGCGCCATCGTCGCGACCACGCGACTGTTGCGTGCCGGAGCAACGCCGGGCCAATTGATCGGCGCGCTGGCAAAGACTGAAGATCAATTGTGGAAAGAGCGCGAAGACAAGTCTCGGGCCTATATGCTCAAGCGCATCAGCGGGGGCAAAACCGAATTCAACAACATTGTGTCATTTTCGAGCGTCGATGAATACGAAAAGGTCAGCCGCAAAGTGTGGAAGGGTGACCGCACCGGGGTCATTTCGAAAAATCCAGCCAAGAATTCGCGCTATTTTATGCTCACGCCCGGGAGTCTTGAGCCGATTGACGCAAAAGTTGCGCCCGATGCACTGCTGCTCGATGCTGCGCTGATCGCCAAAGCGCGCGGATTCAAGGGATTTGTCTATTTGCGTTCCAACCGGACATGGTCCGACACATCGGTCCAATTCGGCAACCCCGGCGATCCCGACATGATCGATTCGTTCTATCTTGATGCCGATGCGGTGATTGCCGAATTGCGTCAGTTGATCCCTTCGCCCGAGGAACTGGCCGCGCGCGACAAGGCAGGCAAGCGCTGATCGCGCGGCTTGCACTCAGCGCTTATCGAGCGTGATGCGAGCCGCAGTCCACCGAAGGTAAAAAGTGGGAACCGGTTTTTACCTTCGGTGGACTGCGGCTCGCAATAAATCACGCGAAAACAAAGACTCTATAGCGGAATGCGATTCAATCTAATCGCATTCCGCTATAATCCGACCGCGCGCAAGGCCTGATCGAGATCGTCGATCACGTCATCCGCGTCTTCCAGCCCGACGTTCAGCCGTAGCAGGTTTTCGCCCACGCCCATGTCGGCGCGGGTTTCGGGCCCGACGCCGTGGTGGGTGGATGAGGCGGGGTGGCACATCAGCGAGCGCGAATCGCCGATATTGTTGGAAATATCGACCAAGCGCAGCGCATCGAGCAGCGCGTGCGCTTCGGCGCGGCCACCGGCGAGCTCGATTGACAGGATCGATCCGCCCGCCTTCATCTGCTTGCGCGCGAGCGCATACTGCGGATGGCTGGGGAGATAAGGATAGAGCACGCGCGGCACCCGGCCTTCGAGAAATGTCGCGACTTTCAGCGCATTTTCGCTCTGGCGGAAAATCCGCAGATCGAGCGTTTCCAGCCCTTTGAGCACCACCCATGCGTTGAACGGGGCGATATTCGGCCCGGTGTTGCGCTGAAACGGCAGCAGCACATCGTTGATGAACGACGCCGAACCGCAAACCGCGCCCGCGAGCACCCGGCCTTGGCCGTCCATCATCTTGGTGGCCGAATAAGCCACCACATCGGCGCCGAATTCCAGCGGTTTTTGCAGCGCGCTGGTGGCAAAGGCATTGTCCACCACGGTGATAATGCCGTGTTCGCGCGCCAGCGTGCAGATGAATTCCAGATCGACCACATCCATTGTCGGGTTGGCCGGGCTTTCAAAGAAGAACACTTTGGTATTGGGGCGGATTGCTGCGGCCCAGGCATCATTGTCGCAAGCGTTGATCGTGGTGCCGGAAATGCCAAAGCGCGGCAGCAGATTGTCCACCAGCCAGCGGCACGATCCGAACGCGGCTTTGGCGGCGACGATATGATCGCCCGCCGACAATTGGCACAACAGCGCGGTGGTCATCGCCGCCATGCCGCTGGCTTGCGCGCGGCAGGCTTGCGCCCCTTCGAGCAAGGCGATGCGGTCTTCGAGCATCTGCACCGTCGGGTTTTGCACCCGCGAATACGTCATCCCGTCGGCTTCACCGGCAAAGCGTGCGGCCACCGTCGCGGCATCGTCGTAGCAATAGCCCGATGTAAGGAACAGCGCCTCGCTCGTTTCACCCATTTCAGACCGCCATGTCCCGCCGCGCACGGCCTGGGTGGAGGGGCGCCAGTGGCGGGTGATCGAGCGGTCCTGACCTGTCGTGCGTTTCATGGGCATGGCCCATAAGCGAATTGGTGGGCGAGGGCGAGCCGGTTTTGCCATGGGCTACCCAAGCGGGCGGGTTTGGCTTATGCGCGCGGCGATGCCCATGCCTGCCTTCTTTGCCGCGCCGTGGCGGACCTTGCGCGCGATCATCGTCCGCCGCGATCCGCTGATGGCCACACTGCTGATCGTCGCGGTGTTTTTCCTGCTGGGGCTGTGTCGGCTGGCGATCCCGTCAAAGCTGATGTTCGATGAAATCCACTATGTGCCTGCTGCGCGGCGGATGCTTGAACTGGGGCGGCGGCTCAATCCCGAACACCCGCTGCTGGGCAAGGAAATGATCGCGCTCGGCATCCGGGCGTTTGGCGATCATCCGTTCGGCTGGCGTTTCCCCAATCTGGTGCTGGGCAGTGTGGGGCTGTTTGCCGCGACGCGCGCGCTGTGGTGGGCATCGGGATCGCGGCGGGTGGCGCTGCTGTTTGGCGTTCTGCTCGCGACTGATTTCATCTGGTTCGTGCTGTCGCGCATCGCGATGCTCGATATTGCGATGGCGGCGATGTTTGCGCTGGCGATGTGGCAATGGGCGCTGTCAAGCCGCGCGCAATGGGCCACGCGGCGCGGTGGGCGCGTGCACCTGGTGCTGGCAGGGCTGTTTTTCGGTCTGTCGCTGGGTGGCAAATGGAACGGCGCGCCGATCATGGTGGTGCCGGGGCTGCTGTTCGCGTGGCAACGCGCCGTCGCGCTCGATCTGCTCCGCCGACCGCAAGACTGGCGCGCGGGTCTGGCCGCTTTGCGTCGTTGGCTGCTGGCGCGCGACAGGGGGCCGGTGCGCGGGGTCAGCCTTGCCGAAGCGGGGCTGTGGCTGGGGGTCTGGCCGCTGCTGGTCTATCTTGCGACATTTGCCCCGGCATTTTTCTACCACGTGCAGCCGATGACGCTGTCGGGGCTGATCGACTGGCAGCGCTATATGCTGCAATTGCAGGACAGCGTGATAAAACCGCACCGGTATATGAGCCGGTGGTGGCAATGGGTTTTCAACGTGCGCCCGATCTGGTTTCTGTATGAACATATCAACGGCGCGCAGCGCGGTATTCTGATGCTGGGCAACCCATTTTCCATGCTCGCCGGCCTGCCCGCGCTGGGCTGGTGCGTGTGGGCCGGGTGGCGGCGGCAGGGCCTGCCCGCGCTGATCGCGGTGCTCTATACGCTCAGCCTGATTTTCTGGGCGCTGAATGGCAAGCCGGTGCAGTTCTATTATCACTACAACCTTGCCGCCTGTTTCCTGATCGCGGCGCTGGCGCTGGTGCTGGGGCGCTGGTGGGATGCCGGGCGCGCCTGGCCCGGCCAGACCGCGCTGGTCATGACCATGGCGATCTTCATCGGCTTTTACCCGATCATCTCTGCCGGGCCTTTGTCCGATAGCCGGGCATGGCTAAGCTATATGTGGCTCGCTAGCTGGCGGTAGGGGCTTTGCGCGCATCGGCGCAAAACGCATATCACCCGTATTTGCCCCACACGAATTTGCTCGACAGCGCAAAGTTCCATACCGAGGCGAGCACGATGCCGACCAGCACGGCGATCACGTCGTTGACATGCATGCGTTTGAGCGCGTCGGCGCTGGCGATGTTGGACAAGATGCCGATGGTGCAAGTCAGAAAAAACTTGGCCCAGCCTTTGATTAGCGGGATCAGCCCGCGCAGGCGTTTGTCGGCATACGTCAATTCGTTGTTGAGCACGAAGTTGAACGTCATCGCCGCCAGCGCGGCGATGGTATTGGCGATGGTGAAGGTGGTTTCGCCGCCAGACCAGTGGCCATAGACAAAGCGTTCACCCAGAATCACGCTCAACACCAGCCACAGCACGGCGAATTGCACCACCACCCCCATCGCGCCGACAGTGCCGAACAGCGCAAAGCGCGTGGGGATAATGCGGCCGAGCCACTTGTCGTAAAGACCGATCAAAAATTCGAACACGATGGTTCTGTCCAGTTTGGATTCGCCGTCCATGCGGGCCGCAAAGTTGAGGGGAAATTCCTTGATCCGCAAGGGACGGTCAACCGTCGCCAGAATATCGAGCAGGATCTTGAACCCCACCCCCGAAAGCCGGTGCGCATCGGCGCGCAACGTCTGCGCATGGAGCATGAAAAACCCGCTCATCGGGTCGGTCAGATCGACCCCGGTCACGCGCCGGGCAATCGCATTGGCAAAGCCCGAAGCTTTGACGCGATCCGGGCGGCCCCACGCTTCGGTGCTGGCCCCTTCGGCAAAGCGCGAGGCATAGGCGACATCGTAATCACCGCTGGTGATCGCGGCATACATCGGCACCAGCAGTGCGGGATCGTGCTGGCCATCGGCGTCCATCACCGCCACGATGGGCGCGGCACTGGCGCACATGCCTTCGATCGCGGCAGAGGCGAGGCCCCGGCGGCCGATCCGTTCGATCACGCGCACCCGTGCATCGCTGCGCGCCAGCGCGCGCACGACATCGGCGGTGCCATCGGGGCTGTTGTCATCGACCACGATGACTTCCCACGCCATGCCGTCAAGCGCGGCGGCCAGACGTTCGACCATCAGCGCGATATTGTTGCGCTCGTTGAACGTGGGCAGGATTACGGACAGTTCCAGCATCGCTGTTGCGCCTACAACCTTGCCAGCACGGCGTCACCTGTTTCCACCAGCCCGGCGCTGCCGCCGAGATCGCGCGACAGTACGCCATCGGCCAGCACGCCCGCGACCGCCATCTCGATCCGGTCTGCCGCTGCGGCCAAACCGAGTGAATGGCGCAGCAGCATCGCCGCCGACAGGATCGTCGCCAACGGATTGGCGACGCCTTGGCCTGCAATATCGGGGGCCGAACCGTGGATCGGCTCGTAGAGGCCAAATGTGCCATGCGCCGTCTGCCGCTCGCCCAGCGAGGCCGATGCCAACAGGCCGATGGAACCGACGCACATGCTGGCTTGATCGGACAGGATATCGCCGAACAGATTGCCCGTCAGCACCACGTCGAAATGCCCAGGATTGCGCACGAGTTGCATCGCCGCATTGTCGACATACATATGTTCGAGCGCCACATCGGGATAGTCGCGCGCCACATCGACCACCACGTCGCGCCACAGTTGCGAGGTTTCCAGCACATTGGCTTTGTCCACCGAACAGACGCGGCGGCGGCGGCCTTGTGCAGCGCGAAACGCGACATGGGCGATGCGCCGCACTTCGCTGTCGGCATAAGCCATCACGTCATAGCCCTGGCGTTCGCCCGACGGCGTGGTGCGAAAGCCCTTTTCGCCGAAATAGACATCGCCATTCAATTCGCGCACGATCAGCAAGTCAATCGCGCGCGCAATTTCGGGGCGCAGCGCCGAATGGCTTTCCAGCCCGGCAAACACCCGCGCGGGGCGCAGATTGGCAAACAGGGTCAAAGCCTTGCGCAAACCCAGAATGGCCTGTTCGGGGCGCAAATGCCGCTCAAGCGCGTCGCAATCGGGATCCCCCACCGCGCCGAACAGGATGGCATCGGCGGCCCTGGCAATCGCCAGCGTGGCGGGGGGAAGTGGATGGCCATGCGCCTTGAACGCGGTGCCGCCGACTGGCGCATATGTCAGCGCGATGTCCGGTGCGACCGCCGCGATCACGCGCACCGCCTGTTCGATCACTTCCGGGCCGATGCCATCGCCCGGCAATACCGCAATGTTCATCGCTGGTCCCGTGTCTATCTTGGCGTTCAATGCCGGTGCCCCTTTGCCGCGCTCACCGGTCCGGGTCAATCCGCCGCAGCCGTTCGATCAGCAGCGCGCGTGTGTCTAGGATCCGCGTGCGCGCGCGGCCCCGGTCATCGAACAGATGGGCCGCGAGCGCCGCGCCCTGCCGGTCGAGCCGCGCCAGTAGGTCGGGCCAGCTTTCGTCGACCGGCGGCGTGGGTGCGGTGCCATAGCCGACTTCGCGCTGCACCAGTGCTTCGTACCCCGCCACCGCCTGAATCCAGCCACGCGCCGAGGGCGCATGACAGATTGCATCAAGCGCGGCCCCGAGCGCAGAGTGGAGCGCGGGATAAGCATGACCTTCGGGCAGGCCCGCCGCCGCCAGCGCGGTTACCCAGGCAATTCCGGCGGCGGGCAGCGGCTCGGCCAGCCACGGCGCGCGGCTGACCTGCAATTCGACGCGTGCTGCGGGCAACTGGCCGGGGCCGCGCGCGCGCCATTCGACCGCCAGCGTGTTGCCAGGGATCAGCACCGGGCGCAGCACCCGCCCGCGCGCGCCCGCAACATAAGCCCCGATCAGACCATGCGCGGGCGTCAGCACGCGGATCACCGCGCCATGTTCGCCATGCGCGCGGCTGGCACAGAGCAGGGCATCGGCGCATGTCAGCATCGCACGTGCTTATCCAGTTGGCCGCGTGATGACCAGCCGCGCAGGTTGACGCGGCAAATTGCGGTTCGTCGGCGAAAATCGGCGTTGGAAGCGGCTGCGATGTGGTTTAGCTTTGCCCGCATGAAGAACCTATTCCAGCATAGCGCGACGACCGAGGGCGTGACCGTGCGTGTCGCGGTCAATTTTCTGCCCGAACAGTCGCAAGTCGATGCGGGCAAATGGTTCTGGATCTATCACATCCGCATCGAAAACCATTCGCCCGACCCTGTCCAACTGTTGACCCGGCACTGGCGCATCACTGACGGGCGCGGGGTGGTCAATGCTGTCGATGGCGAAGGCGTGGTGGGCGAACAGCCGCGGCTTTTGCCCGGCCAGTCGCACGATTATGTTTCGGGCTGCCCGCTCGGCACCCCGCATGGCAGTATGCAGGGGCATTATACGATGCAGCGCGACGATGGTTCGCAGCTTGCCGTGGCGATCCCGTGGTTTGCGCTCGCTGCCTCTGCCCCTGCCGGATAGGGGATGAAACGGACCCATCTTCCGCTCAACGGCTTGCGCGTGCTCGATGCCGCCGCGCGCCATTTGTCGTTTACCCGCGCGGCTGACGAACTGGCGGTGACCCCGGCGGCGGTCGGCCAGCAGATTCGCGCACTCGAAGACCTGCTGGGGGTGATCCTGTTTCGCCGCACCTCCAAAGGGCTGGAACTGACCGACGAAGCCGCGTCCGGGCTCGATGCCATCCGCGAGGGCTTTTTGCGGTTTGAAGAAGGCGTGCAGGCGATGCGCGCCGGGCAGTCGAGCCATGTCTATACGATTGCCTGCCCGCGCGATTTCTTTGGCGCGTGGCTATCGGCGCGGCTGGCGGCGTTTCGGCAGAACAGCCCGCACGTGCGCTTTGCGCTGATCGGCGGCGATGGCGATATCGATTTTGCCGAAGCCAACCTCGATCTGGCAGTGCGCTGGAGCGATGGGCCGGGCGATCTGGAAGGGATCGCGCTTGGCCCCGCTGGCACCGTCGTCGTGTCGGGGCACGACAGCGCGCCCGACGCGCCGTGGATCGCCTGGCCGGGCGATCCGGCGGGCGATGACGGCAATGGCGGCGCGCCCTTGCGCGACGTGCATATTTCGGTCGGAGATGCCGGTACCGCGATCAGCGCGGCGGCGGCTGGCCTTGGCCGCGCGCGGGTGCCGCGCCTGCTGGCCGAAGCGGCGATCAGCAGCGGGCGGGTGCGCGCGCTGGGCGATGCCGAAGCCGGGCGGCGCGGCTATTGGCTGGTCGCGCCTTTGCCGCAATGGCGGCAAAAAAAGGTGCGCGCGCTGATTGCGGCGTTGCAGGGCTGATGGTTTCCATCAGTGCAGATCGAAGTGCTGGACCGCGTGCACCGCAACCGGCTCACGCGCGCCGAACAAGCGCCCGCGTTCGGAAAACAGCACCAGCAGCAACGCGCCCGATCCGCAGCCCAGAAACGCCAGCGCCAGCGGCAGCGCGGTGCCGTCATAGGCTTGGCCGATCACGATGCCGAGGCTGGCGGCGATCAGCATCCGCAAGCAGGCGTGGATCGAACTGGCCGATCCGGCGATCCCGGCGAATGGCTGCATCGCAATCGCGCTGAAATTGGCCCCGATAAACCCCAGCATACAGGCATTGAGCGCCATCACCGGCATGAACTGCCACAATGTCTCGGCAGGTGCATGCGCCTGAACGAGCTGCACCAGAGCCAGCGCCAGAAACGCCACCAGCGCCCCGTGTGACACGCGCCGCGCGCCAAACCGCATGACGATCCGCGCGTTGAGGAAATTGGCGCACCCCATCAGAATCGCGGTGCCGCCAAACAGCAGCGGAAACAGCGCCCCGGCGCCGAAATGTTCGGCCACCAGTTGTTCGGATGAATTGATATAGCCGAGCATTGCGCCAAATGTCAGCGACCCGCCCAGCACATAGCCGACCGAACGGCGATACGTCGCGGCGTGAGTCATATTGCTGATGATCCGCGCCGGGTGGATCGCCTGGCGATGCGCGACCGCCATCGTTTCGGGCAGCCGCCACCACACCCAGCCGCCGATTACCGCCGCCAGCAGCGCCAGCATCACAAAAATCGCGCGCCAGCCGGCAAACAGCAGCACCACTTGCCCTGCGCCGGGCGCAAGCATGGGCGCGATCATGAACACCATCGATACGGTGGACAGCATCCGCGCCATCGCATCCCCGGCATGGCGATCGCGGATGATCGCCGATGGCAGCACCGTCAGCCCGGCGCTGCACAGCGCTTGCGCCACGCGTAGCACGATCAGCATGTTGAACCCCGGCGCGAGAGCACAGCCCAGCGACAGCGCGATATAACCGCCAAAACACACCAGCAGCACCCGCCGCCGCCCGAACCGGTCCGACAGCGGCCCCGGCAGCAGCGATCCGACCCCCGCCGCGACCAGAAACACCCCGACCACCAATTGCCGGTGGTTGGGGTTCGACACCCCCAAATCGCGCGCGATCATCCCCAGCGCGGGCAGCATCGCATCGACCGCCAGCGCCTGCAGCGCCATCGTCGCGGCCATCATGCCGACGAATTCGCGCGCGCCGATGGGCAGCGCGGGCGGCGGCGCGGATTGGTGCACGGGCGAGGAGGATGAGGCCATTGGCGCGCCTATACGCAGCCTGCCCACGCGATCACACCCCTTATCTGTACCGCCAGTTTGGGTTAAGCCGGTCTTATGGTGCAAGCCGCCGAACCCGTGCGATCAGGATTGCGCAAAGTCATCCACATCGACATGGATGCCTTTTACGCCAGCGTCGAACAGCGCGATAATCCCGCCTTGCGCGGGCGCCCGGTCGCGGTTGGCGGGTCGGCCGCGCGCGGGGTGGTCGCTGCCGCCAGTTATGAAGCGCGGCGGTTCGGGGTGCGTTCGGCCCTGCCATCGGCGCAAGCGGCGCGGTTGTGCCCCGAACTGGTGTTCGTGCCGCCCCGATTTGAGGTCTATCGCGCGGTCAGCCGCCAGATCCACGCGATCTTTTGCGATTACACTCCGCTGGTCGAACCGCTGTCGCTGGATGAGGCTTATCTCGATGTCACCGATGATGAACGCGGCATCGGTTCCGCCACGCGCATTGCCGAACGCATCCGGCAGCGCATCCGCGCCGAAACCGGGCTGACCGCGAGCGCGGGGGTATCGTACAACAAGTTCCTCGCCAAACTGGCTTCGGACCATAACAAGCCCGACGGGCTGTGCGTGATCCGCCCGGGCGAAGGCGCGGCCTTTGTCGCCGCTTTGCCCGTGGCGCGGTTCCACGGCGTCGGCCCGCGCGGGGCAGAGCGGATGGCGGCGCTGGGCATTCATACCGGCGCGGATTTGCGCACTGTACCGCTGGCGATATTGCGCGACCATTTCGGCGCGCAAGCCGATTACTTGTTCCGCGCCGCGCGCGGCATCGACTTGCGCGGGATCGAGCCCGACCGGCCGCGCAAATCGGTGGGGGCCGAACGCACATTTGATCACGATATCGGATCTGGCACGGCCTTGCGCGCGGGCCTTGCCACGATCGTCGCGCTGGCGTGGACGCGGATCGAAGCCACCCGCGCGCAAGGCCGCACGGTGACGCTAAAGCTGCGCTCGGCCGATTTCCACACCATCACCCGCGCCCGGTCGCTGCCCCACGCCCTCTCCGGGCACGACGAATTGGCACAGACCGCGCAAGCCTTGCTCGATGCGCTGCTGCCGTTGCGCCAGCCGGTACGGTTGATCGGAGTCACGCTGTCAGCGCTCGACGGGTCGGGAAGCGCAGGGCCGGACCTCGCCCCCGCGCAACAGGGCACGCTGCCGTTTTGAAGCGCGCGCATCATGGTTGCCGCGCAAACGCATCATAGTTGCCGCGCAAGCGCGATGGGTCTACTCAAGATCGTGATCGCTTGCTAACCATCCGATCATATTAATTTTTTGCCAGTCCTTAACCGCTCTGGCGCCATTTTTGACGCAGCCGCACCGCACCCGTGCCGACAAGGAATATTGGGCAATGTCAGACATCAGCATGACCCCCGGGTTGTTCGCCCCTTCGCCGGTTGGCGGGGCGGAACAGGCGCTGTTCGCGCCACCGGGCGGTGATGACAATGCCCGCCGCCCGATCGGGGTGGTGCGCGATGTATCGGGCGGCACCGCGATCATCGTGATTGATCCAGTTCGGTTGCAACAATGCCAAACCGATACCGATCCGTCGATCGCGATGTCGAGCCAGGTCAGCAGCCAGGTCAAGATCCGCGTCGGCAAAAGCTGGCTGCTGGGCGTGGTGCGCACGATGCGCCAGGCGTTCGCTGCCGAAGAACACGGCGGCATCGTGGCCGAAGTCGATTTCCTTGGCGAAGGCGATACCGAATGGCCCAGTGGGGTGATCCACAACTTTCGCCGGGGGGTAACGCGCTATCCTGTGCCAGGCGCAGCGGCGCATGTCGCCACCAGCGATGATCTGCGCCAGATCTACGCCAGCGACGGACGCGCCAATATCAGCATTGGCACCGTTCACCCTACCCGCGATATCCGCGCCGGGATCTATATCGACAATCTGCTGGGCAAACATTTCGCGCTGCTGGGATCGACCGGGACGGGCAAATCGACCACCACCTCGCTGATCCTGCACCGGATTTGCGAACTGGCGCCCGCCGGGCACATCGTGATGATCGACCCGCACGGCGAATACATCACCGCATTTCGTCACCGGGGTCATTTGCTCGACGTGTCGAACCTGCAGATGCCCTATTGGCTGATGAATTTCGAGGAACATTGCGAAGTGTTCCTGACCTCGCGCGGGCCGGACCGCGTGGTCGATTCCGACATTCTTGCGCGCTGCCTGCAACAGGCACGCAGCAAGAACCGGCTGGCCGCGGCCATCGGCAAAATCACTGTCGATTCGCCGATTCCGTACTTATTGTCCGATCTGGTGGCCATTTTGCTTAACGAAATGGGCAAGCTCGACAAAGGCACCGGCACCATCCCCTATCAGCGGATCCGCACCAAGATCGAAGAAGTGCGCGCCGATCCGCGCTATCAGTTCATGTTTTCGGGCATGTTGGTGGGCGATATCATGACCGATTTTATCGGCCAGGTGTTCCGCCTGCCTGCCAATGGCAAACCGATTTCGATCATCGACGTATCGGGTGTGCCATCGGAAATCACCCAGACAGTGGTAGCGGTGCTGTCGCGGCTGGTGTTCGACTTTGCCGTGTGGGCGCGCGATGAAGAAACCCGACCGATCCTGCTGGTGTGCGAAGAAGCGCACCGCTATGTCCCTAACGAGCGCAATTCCGATGGATCATCAGTGGCGCGCGTGCTGTCGCGCATCGCCAAGGAAGGGCGCAAATATGGCGTCAGCCTGGGACTTATCACGCAGCGCCCTTCCGATTTGGCCGAAGGGGTGCTGTCGCAATGCGGCACGATCATCGCCATGCGGCTTAACAACGAGCGCGATCAGGCGCATGTGCGCGCCGCCATGCCCGAAGGCGCGCGCGGATTCATGGATGCGATCCCCGCGCTGCGCAACCGCGAAGCGATCATCTGCGGCGAAGGCGTGTCGATCCCGATGCGGGTATCGTTCGACGAACTCGAATCCGAATTGCGCCCGGCATCGGATGATCCCTCGTTTTCGACGCTATGGGGTCGGTCCGGTGGCGAGGCCGAGATGATCGACCGCACCACCCAGCGCTGGCGCGCGCAAAGCCGGTAAATTCAACGGTGCTGCGCGACCACGCGCAGCACCGGCGTGCGGTCGCGCCAGCCGATAAAGCGATAAGCGGCAATCGCCAGCAAGACCGCGATCATCGACCCGACCGGAAAGCTTAACCAGATCGCGTCCATCCCGAGCGTGCGATAAGCCAGCGCATAAAACCCCAGCCGCCCGGGGTACATCGCGATAGCCAGCACCACCAGCGGCGGCAGCACCGTGCCCGCCGCGCGCATCGTGCCGAACAGCACGATTGTCACGCCGAACAGCACGTAGCTCCAGCTTGCCAGAAACTGGATATGCCGCGCCAGATCGACCGCCGGGCTGTGCGATCCCAGAAACAGTTGCAGCACCGGGCGGTCAAAGATCAGCAGCAGCACGGTCATTACCCCGGTCAGTGCGACATTGAGCGTGATCCCGGCGCGGGTTATCGCGCCCAGCCGGTCGCCCAGCCGCGCCCCGATGGCCTGCGCCGCCATCGCGCTGACCGCCGCCGAAATCGCCATCGCCGGCATCTGGAGATAAGTCCACACTTGCAGGCTGGCCCCATAGGCGGCGCTGGCGGTCGCGCCTTCGCGGTTGACCAGCCCGACCATGATGATCCCGGCCATCGACACCAGCAGCATCTGCGCGCCCATCGGCAGGCCTTTGGTGACGATGAAGCGCAATTCATCGCGATGCGGCACCAGATAGCGCCATTCGCGCCCCCGCAACCGGATCGGCAAGTTGCGCGCATAAAGATCGATGCCGAACAGCACCATTGTCACAGTGCAAGCGAGCGTCGTAGCCAGCGCCGAGCCGGCAATGCCCAGCGCCGGAATCGGGCCAAACCCGCCGATCAGCAGCGGATTGAGCGCAATATCGAGCGCCACCGACACGATCATAAAGCGCAAGGGCGTGGTGGCATCGCCCGCCCCGCGCAAGGCCATTCCCAAGATCACCGTGACCATTTGCGCGGGCATGGCGATGAACACCACGCGCAAATAGGCGAGCGCAAACACGAACACCGGTGCAGGGGTGGACATCGCATGAAGCAGCGCGGGCGCGCCGATCCAGCCGATCACCGCCACCAGCAGCGACAGCCCCACGCAAAACCCCAGCGCAGTGCCAAATGTGCGCCGCGCCGCATCGATATTGCCCGCGCCAAACGCCTGCCCGACTTTGACCGTGGCGGCCATGCCAAACCCGAATGTTGCGGCAAACACCAGAAACATCACGACATTGGCATTGGCGGTGGCGGCCAGCGCATTGCCGCCGAGCATCCGCCCGACCCAGATGGCATTGACGGTGCCGTTCAACGATTGCAGCACGCTGGCCAGCAGCGTCGGCGCGCAAAACCGCAGCAACGTGGTCAGGATTGGCCCACGCGTCAGATCACCGCGCCGCGCCCCGGCACCGGGCTGCCCTGGGCCATGCTGATCGGCTGCGGCAGTCATGACGGGATTCTGAGCGCGGACAGCGCGCCAAACGCCCCGCTGCCCGGATCGCCCGCCAGCCGATGTTCAGCGCGGGCGCGGTCTGCTTGCGGCCCTTCGGCAAAAGGATCAATCGCCAGCGCAAGCGTTTGGGCCAAGGCCTCACCCAGATCAAACGTCAGCCCGTCATAGGCGATGTCATCGCAATCATCGGCGCTGATCGCGATTTCGGGATCGACACCTTGCGCGGCGGGAACGAACCGCAAGGCGACCGGTTCATCGATCACCACCGCGAAGTCTTCGCCCGAAATCGCGCAAGCCTGCACGATATCGGCGCTGATTCGCCCCGCCACCGAAACCCGCGCATCTTGCGCGATCAGCGTGACAGTGGCTTCCAGCCGATCAATGGCCGACAGGCCAAACCGCGCGGCAAGGCGGCGGCGCTCATCCGCATTGGCGCTGACCCGATGGACCGCTGCGGGCAAGTGGCGGATATCGATGATCCGCACCCATTCGCTGGCGGGCAGCGCGGTCATCGCCCGATTTCTGCCGCCAGCACGCGATAGGCTGGCACCAGCGCCAGCCCGGCGGCAAAAGCGCGCGCGCGCCGCGCCACCAGCGCCGGATCGATGCCATCTTGCAGCGTGACATTGCGCGCCACCGCAGCCGTGGTCGCCGCTTCGCCCGCATCGAGTGCATCGCGGTAGGCCCCGAGCCGCCCGCCCAGCGTGCTGACCAGTTTGCCGATATGTTTGCCCACCACGAGATCGCCGATCCCGCCCTGGCGCAATTGCCCATCCATATCATCGACGAACAGTTCGGTCAGCCGCACCGAAGCATCGATCAGCTCGGCTTCGCGCTCCATGCGGATCAGCACCAGCGCCAATATCAGCGTGATCGCATCGAACCGCCCGGCGACGGTATCGGCAATGCCGCAATCGCGATACCATTCGGGTTCACGCGAAATTTCCACCACCCGGTGCCACAGCGGGCGCAAAGCCTCGCGCGGGTCGGGGCGAGGCCGCAGCCACTTTGCCAGTAACGCCATTGTCGGTCCGTCCTTGTTCAAGCAGGCGCGTCGCCTGCCCGCCGCGACCCTGTCCTTGCGGGAACGGGCTTTGCTGCTTATGGCACGTCCTATAGAATGCTTGACGGCGAAGGCAAACGACCCGCAGGGCAGTCGTCGCGGTCCGGGACAGCAAGGACGATGAGTGGCAATGCGGATTGAGGCAACGAACAGCCGGAGTACCGGGTTTTTTCAGACGGCCTTGCGCGCCGTGCTGGCCGGAACGGTGGCGATCACCGCTGCGGGATGCACGCATATCCGCGATCACCGGGGCTATCTGGTCGATCCGGCGCTGACCCAGTCGGTCTTGCCGGGAATCGATAATCGTCTGTCGGTCGAACGTTCGCTGGGCCAGCCCACGTTCAAAAGCCAATTTGGCCAGCCCGCATGGTATTACGTGTCGCTCGACACCGTGGCCAAGCCATTTACCCGCGCCCGGATCGAAGCCGGATCGATCATGCGTGTCAGCTTTGACAGCGCCGGTACTGTGGCGGATGTGTCGCGCGGCGGGGTGGAACGCGCGGTGCGGATCGAACCGGACAAGCACAGCACGCCGACGCTGGGCCGTGATCGCAGCTTCTTCGAAGACTTGTTCGGCAATATCGGCTCGGTTGGCGCGCTGCCGGGCGGAACGCAAGGCGGCGGTCCGAACGGCGGCGGTGGTGGCACAGGGCCTAACGGCAGTTGATGCGCGCCGCACAGGCTTGATCGTTGACGATTGCCCCCCATATCGCAGGGCATGAGCAGACAAGCGGCCAGCCATGGCCTGATCGAATGGCACGGCACGACCATTATCGCGGTGCGCAAACACGGCCGCACCGTCATTGCGGGCGATGGCCAGGTGTCGATGGGCAATATCGTGATGAAGCCCAACGCGCGCAAAGTCCGCCGTCTGGGCAATCCCGGCCCCGATGGCCGCGCCAGCGTGATCGCCGGGTTTGCCGGGGCCACTGCCGATGCCTTTACTTTGTTCGAGCGGCTGGAACGCAAGCTTGAGGCGCATCGCGGGCAATTGCTGCGCGCGGCGGTCGAACTCGCCAAAGACTGGCGCACCGACAAATATCTGCGCAATCTGGAAGCTTTGATGATCGTTGCCGATGCACAGACTTTGCTGGTGCTGACCGGCAATGGCGATGTGCTGGAGCCGGAAGCGCTGCCTGGGGTCGATGGCGAAACCGTGATCGCGGCGATAGGATCGGGCGGCAATTTCGCGCTGGCCGCCGCACGCGCGCTGGCCGGATACGAAACCGATGCGCACACCATCGCGCGGCGCGCCATGCAAGTGGCAGCCGATATCTGTGTCTATACCAATGACCGTATCACGCTGGAAGAAATCAGCGCATGACCGACGCGCTCACCCCCAAAGCCATCGTGCGCGCGCTCGACGCGCATATCGTCGGCCAAGCCGATGCCAAACGCGCGGTGGCGGTGGCCTTGCGCAACCGCTGGCGGCGCCAACGGCTCAGCCCGGCCTTGCGCGATGAAGTCAGCCCCAAGAATATCCTGATGATCGGGCCGACCGGTTGCGGCAAGACCGAGATCAGCCGCCGCCTTGCGCGGCTGGCCGATGCCCCGTTCGTCAAAGTCGAAGCAACCAAATTCACCGAAGTCGGCTATGTCGGCCGCGATGTCGAACAGATCGCGCGCGATCTCGCCGAAGAGGCGATCCGGCTGGAAAAGGCGCGCCGCCGCCTTGCCGTGCGCGATGCGGCGGGCAAAGCGGCGATGGACCGCCTGCTCAAGGCGCTGGTCGGCGACAGCGCGAGCGAGGCGACGCGCGAAAGCTTTCGCCAGCGCATTATCGAAGGCGCGATGGCCGATGTCGAAGTCGAAATCGAGGTCGAAGACAGCCCACCACTGCCGCTGGACATACCCGGCATGGGCGGCGGGATCGGCATGATCAACTTGTCCGAAATGATGGGCAAGGCGATGGGCCGTCAGGCGACGCGCCGACGCAAGCTGAAAGTGGGCGATGCCTGGGACAAGCTGGTCGAGGAAGAATCGGACAAGCGCATGGATCAGGATGATGTCGCGCGAGTCGCGATCGCCAATGCCGAAACCAACGGTATCGTGTTTATCGACGAAATCGACAAGATCGCGGTTAGCGACATACGCGGCGGATCGGTCAGCCGCGAGGGGGTGCAGCGCGATCTGTTGCCGCTGATCGAAGGCACGACCGTCGCCACCAAATATGGCCCGATGAAGACCGACCACGTGCTGTTCATCGCCTCGGGCGCGTTTCACATTGCCAAGCCGAGCGACATGCTGCCCGAATTGCAGGGCCGTCTGCCGATCCGCGTGGAATTGCAGGCGCTGTCCGAAGACGATTTCGTACGCATCTTGTCCGAAACCCGCGCCAACCTGGTCGAACAGTACTCAGCGCTGCTGGCAACTGAACAAGTCACGCTGCACTTCACTGCCGAAGCGGTGCGCGCCATCGCGCGGATTGCCGCGCAAGTGAACGACACGCTGGAAAACATCGGCGCGCGCCGCTTGCAGACGGTAATGGAAAAGCTGCTGGAGGAAATCAGCTTTGAAGCCGAAGACCGCACTGACACGACCGTGACCATCGATGCCGCATATGTCGCCGACCGGCTCGCCAATCTGGCGGGCAATACCGACTTGTCCAAATATATCCTGTGATCGTGCCCCGCCCGGCTGCGGCTATCGCGTGATGCGATTAAATCGAATCGCATCACGCTGTAGAGTTTTTGTTTTCGCGTGATTTATTGCGAAAAACCGGTTCCCACTTTTTCGCATCACGCTCTATTCGCCGTCGGCGTTCAGCCGGTGGCGCATGTCTTTGCCCGGTTTGAAATAGGGCACGCGTTTGGCCGGGACATCGACGGCGGCACCGGTGCGCGGGTTGCGCCCTTTGCGCGGATCGCGCGCGCGGGTTGAAAATGCGCCAAAGCCGCGCAGTTCGACCCGGCCCCCTTCGGCCAGCCGCTTGCTGATTTCATCGAAAAACACGTCAACCACGCGTTCGATATCGTCACCGCGCAAATCCGGGTTCTGCCTCGCCAAAGCTTGCAGCAATTCGGATCGGATCATCCCGTCATCCCCTGTCCATGGTGCCCGTCCGGCACTGCTTTTCAAACCGCGCCTGTTTAACCGAACCCGTCAAACCGAACCTAGGCCCTGCGCGACCCATCCCCGCCTGAAATGCCCGAATTTGAGCGGATTTCAAGCACTTTGCCGCAAGGTCGGACAATTTTTATGCGGTGATCGCGCGCTTGACGGGCAAAGGTGCGAATTGGCCTTTGCCGTGGCGAACCAGCGGGGTAGGACTTTGCCCGGCCAGACGCGATCATGGCGCGGACAGGAGATCCCACATTGCCCATTGCCCCGTCCGGCCCAATTCCTGCTGACGATGCCGCGCGCGACTGGTTTGGCCATCCCCGGCAATTGTCGCGGCTGTTTACCATCGAGATGTGGGAACGGTTCGGCTTTTACGGGATGCGCGCGCTGCTGACACTGTATCTGACCAAACATTTCCTGTTCAATGATCGCACCACCAACGCCATTTATGCCGGGTTTGCGGCGATGGTCTATCTGACCCCGCTGATCGGCGGATTGCTGGCGGATCGCTATCTCGGGGCCAAGCGCGCGGTCAAATTTGGCGCGCTGGTCATGGCGGGGGGCTATTTCCTGCTGTGTTTTGGCGGAGAGCCCGCGCGGCCTTGGGCGAAGATCGACGGGGTGCGCCATGCCGTGATCGAGCAGCACGTGGCCGACCGGCCCAGCACGACCGGGCTCGAAGCGCGCTATGTGGTGATCGATCAGCAGCGTCTGGCGATCCGGGGTGAGGCCGATGGCTCGATTGATCTGGTCGCGGGTGATGGTCACGTGGCACGCCATGTCAGCGCTGCGGCGTACGAATCAGGTGGTGATCGTTCTCCGCTTGCCACAGGATTGCTGCTGCTGGGCATTGCCCTCATCACCATCGGCACCGGATTTTTCAAGCCGAACATTTCGACCATGGTCGGCGCGCTGTACCGCCCAGGTGATCGGCGCAAGGATGCCGGGTTTTCGATCTTTTACATGGGGATCAACTGTGGCGCGCTGCTGTCGCAGATTTTGTGCCCGTTGCTGGCTGATTGGGTCGGATGGTCCGCCGGGTTTTTGCTCGCCGCGATCGGCATGCTGCTGTCGTGGGTGCTGATCCAGTTCGATGGCGGGCGGTTGCGCGTCATTGGCAATGCCCCGGTCGAACGCGACCACGCTTTGCCGATCTTTGCTGCGGCGCTGGTGGCGGTACCGGCGATGATGTTGCTGTTCCAGAACCTGATGGCGACCGCCCCGGCGGCGGCGGGATCAGACATCTGGGGCTACATCGCCGCGCTGCCGGTGATGGGCAAGCTGCTGTTCGGCACGTTTCTGGTCACGATACCGGCGATCCTTGGCTATGCCTGGGCCACCGGCAATCGCGCCGAATTCCAGATGATGGTGGCCGCGATGGTGCTGGTCACGTTCAACACCGTGTTCTGGACGCTGTTCGAACAAGCCGGATCGTCGCTGACGCTGTTTGCCGATCGCAACACCGATCTGCGCATTATCGGCAATCTGCGGCTGTCTTCGGCGCAAGTGCAGTTTTTCAATGCGATCTTCATTGTCATGCTGGCTCCGCTGCTGACGCTCACATGGGGCGCGCTGCGGCGGCGCGGGCTGGAACCGTCGATCCCGGTCAAGTTCGCGCTGGCGCTGGCGGGGGTAGGGGCGGGGTTTCTGTTTCTGGTCTGGGGCACGCGCTTTGCCGATGGCGCGTTCAAAGTGTCAGTGTGGTGGCTGGCCGGGCTTTACCTGATCCAGACGCTGGCCGAACTGTGCATTTCGCCGGTGGGGTTGAGCATGATTACCAAGCTGTCGCTCGCGCGCATTGTCGGTCTGATGATGGGGGTGTGGTGGATGTCGATTGCGATGGCGCAATATGTCGCCGGGATCGTCGCGCAAGTTGCCAGCGTGGCAACGGTTGGCGGCGCGATCACCAACCCGGCACTCAGCCTTGAAACCTATGTCCGCGTGTTCACGCTGATTGGCTGGGCGTCGGTGGCGATTGGCGCGGTGCTGCTGGTGCTGGCATGGCCGCTCAAACGGTTGATGCACGGCGTTACCTGATGGTCCGGCCAATAACCCCAAATCCGGCGGAAAACCGATGCCGATAAGTCTGATCGCGTTGCTGATCGCCATGGCCGGATTGGTCGGCAGCCATCTGGTGCTGGCGCATCCTTTGCGTGCGGCATTGCGCCGTGCCTTGGGCGATACCGGGTTCGCGATCGCTTATACGCTGATCGCGGTCATCATGGTGCTGGCAGTGCTGATTGCCTATCATGACGCACCCACCGGTCCTCGGCTGTGGACCGCCGAACATCCAGTGGTGCAGGCCGGGTTCTGCATAGCCAGCTATGTGGCGACCGTGCTGCTGATCGCGTCGCTGTCGAACAATCCGGGCTGGATCGGCACCAATCTCAACGGACTGTCAACGCGTATGCCTGGCGGCGCGATGCTGGTAACGCGCCACCCGGCGATGTTTGGTATCGTGTTGTGGTCGCTGGCGGTGCTGTTGCTGCTGCCGGCGTGGCGCAATCTGATAACCAGCGGCGGGTTTGTCGTGCTGGCGCTGGTGGGTGCGCAGGGTCAGGATCGCAAGAAACGCGCGCTCGCCCCGCGCGAATGGGGCGTGTGGATGACGCGCACGCGGTTCTGGCCCGATCTGCGGCAATGCGGCGCGCTCGGTCTGGCGTGGGTGGGGGCAGTCGTGCCGTGGCTGGTCATGGTCTGGGTGTTGACACGGATCATCACTGTTCCGCTCGGGCCGTGGTATCTGTTTCCCGAACTGCCCTATTGAAATCAGGCGCGCGCTTCGTGGACCCCGGCGCTGTTGTGGCGCAAGGCTTTGAGCACGGTGTCCACGATATGCGGCGCGGTCAGCCCTGATTGGTCATATTGCCGGTCGGGCGAATCGTGATCCTGAAACACATCGGGCAGGCGCATCGTGCGGATTTTGAGCCCGGCGTCGGTCAACCCTTCGTCGCTCGCCAATGTCAGCACATGCGCGCCCAGCCCGCCAATCGCGCCTTCCTCGATGGTGATCACGACTTCGTGCGTGGCGATCAGCCGGCGGATCAGCGCTTCATCGAGCGGTTTGGCAAAGCGCAAATCCGCGACCGTCGTTGATAGCCCGCGCGCATCGAGTTGATCGGCGGCCTTGAGCGCTTCGGCCAGCCGCGTGCCAAGCGACAGGATCGCGACTTTGCTGCCTTCGCGCACCAGCCGCCCTTTGCCGATTGCCAATTGCTGCGGCACAGTGGGCAGCGGCACCCCGGTACCATTGCCGCGCGGATAGCGAAATGCAATCGGCCCGCTGTCATGGAGCGCGGCGGTATGCGTCATGTGCACCAGTTCCGCCTCGTCCGCCGCTGCCATCACCACCATGTTGGGCAGGCTGGCCAGATAGGTTACGTCGAATGATCCGGCATGGGTGGCCCCGTCGTTGCCGACCAGCCCGGCGCGGTCGATGGCAAAGCGCACCGGCAGATTCTGGATCGCCACATCGTGCACCACCTGGTCATAGGCGCGTTGCAGAAATGTCGAATAGATCGCGCAAAACGGGCGCATCCCTTGCGCCGCCAGCCCGGCGGCAAATGTCACCGCGTGCTGTTCGGCAATCCCGACATCGAACATGCGGTCGGGAAACAGCTTGGCAAACCGGTCAAGCCCGGTGCCCGATGGCATCGCGGCGGTGATCGCGCAAATCCGCGAATCGCGCGTGGCCTCTGCCACCAGTGCATCGGCGAATACGCCGGTATAGCTGGGTGCGCCCGGCGCGCTCTTGGCTTGTTCGCCGGTGATGACGTTGAATTTCTGCACGCCATGGTATTTGTCGGCAGCCGCTTCGGCGGGGGCATAGCCTTTGCCCTTTTGCGTCACGACATGGATCAGGCACGGCCCTTCGGCGGCATCGCGCACATTTTCCAGCACCGGGATCAGTTGATCGAGGTTGTGCCCGTCAATCGGCCCGACATAGTAAAAGCCCAGTTCTTCGAACAGCGTGCCGCCCATCGCCAGCCCGCGCGCGAATTCATCGGTCTTGCGCAGCCCTTCGTGCAGCGGGCGCGGCAAGTGCCGCGACAGCCGCCGCGCCAGATCGCGCAATTCAAGGAACGGGCGCGACGATACCAGCCGCGCGAGATAACCCGACAGCCCGCCCACCGGGGGGGCAATCGACATATCATTGTCGTTCAACACCACGATCAGGCGGTTGCCCGCTGCGTCGGCATTGTTCATCGCCTCATAAGCCATGCCCGCGCTCATCGCGCCATCGCCGATCACCGCGATCGATTTGCCCGGCTGCCCGGTCAGCTTGTTGGCGATGGCAAAACCGAGCGCCGCCGAAATCGAGGTGGACGAATGCGCTGCGCCAAACGGATCATAGATGCTTTCGCTGCGGCGGGTAAACCCCGACAGCCCGCCGCCCTGCCGCAAGGTGTTCATGCGATCCCGCCGCCCGGTCAGAATTTTGTGCGGATAGGCCTGATGCCCGACATCCCAGATCACCTGATCGTCAGGCGTGTTGAACACGTAATGCAGCGCCACGGTCAATTCGACCACACCCAGCCCGGACCCAAGGTGCCCGCCGGTCTGGCCAACCGCAGAAATCATCTCGGCGCGCAATTCGTCCGCCAGTTGCCGCAAGCGGTTGGCAGGAAGTTTGCGGACATCGGCCGGAAGGTTGACCGTATCGAGCAGCGGTGTGGCCGGGTTTGCGGGCATTCATCGTCCTTATACGCTTGCACGGGCGCTGTCGAACAGCGAGTGCAGGCCGATCTGTTTGCCGCAACGCCGCGCACGCGGCAAGGGTTTGTCCGATGACCGATTTCACTTTTCGTTTGGCGCTGCCCGCCGATCTTGCCGCTTTGCGCACCATTATGGACGCCGCCATCGGCGAATTGCAGCGCGACTTTCTGACCCCCGACCAGATCGCGGCCAGCCGCGCGGTGATGGGGCTTGACCGGCAATTGGTCGATGATGGCACCTATTTCATCGCCCTGATCGGCGCGGATATCGCCGGGTGCGGCGGGTGGAGCCGCCGCGCCACGCTCTATGGCGGCGATCACAGCGCGGGGTTGCGCGAACCCCGCCTGCTGGACCCGGCATGCGAACCCGCCCGCATCCGCGCGATGTATACCCACCCAGATTTCGCCCGGCGCGGTGTGGGCCGCGCGCTGCTGGCGCAGTGCGAAAGCGCGGCACAGGCCGCCGGGTTTTCCGCGTGCGAACTGATGGGCACGCTGTCCGGGCTGCCGCTGTACCTTGCGGCAGGCTATCGCGTGGTCGAAGCAATCATGGATGATCGCGGCGGCGCGCCGGTTCCGCTCAAACGGATGCGCAAAGAATTTGGCGTGATTCCTATGGCTTGACCGGGGTGCCAGCCGAAGCGGGGGCTGAATGGTCGAGATACGTGGTTGACCACGGCCCAGTGGCGGTGCCGTAAATCACGGTATCGACATCCGCACCGTCAAAATGCACCGCGCCGCCGGGCACGATGACATAACTGCCCGCCGGATATGTCATCAGCCGCGACCGATCGAACACGCTGCCGAACCCGATCCGCAGCGCTCCTTTGGCAACGAACACGCGCACGGTGGCGCTATGGCTGTGCGGGGTATCGTAGACGCCTTCAGGAATCCTGAACGCATAAGAAAACGGGGCCGCGCCGCTGTCGCGGTTCCCTTCGAGCAAGGCATAGCCGGTACCGTTGGGCGCGTTGGTCTGCCAGACAATCGTATCGGGCGTCCAACCTTTGGCCGGATCAGCCGCATGGGCCACGCCGGTGGCGACCATCAGGGCCGCCAACGCGACAATCCGGGTTATCATGGCGCAATCTCCTTTGGCACCAGAAATACCGCCTGACAGCGCGATCAGCATCCCGATTGTTGTGGCCAAATCTTATTGCAGCGTGCCGCAGCCGCCACACAGCCCGCGCAATTCGACCACCGGGCGCACATCGGCAAACCCCGCCTCGCGCGCGGCATCGCGCAAGGCACCGGTCAGGCGATCATCGTCGATGTGGGTGGCCTGTCCGCAGGCATCGCAGATCAGAAAGATGCAGTCGTGGCGGCAGCCGGGGTGCGGATTGGCAACATAAGCATTCGCGCTTTCAACCCGGCGCGCCAGATTGGCGCGCACGAACAGATCGAGAATGCGATAGACGGTGTTCGCCGCAACGCGTTTGCCGCGCCCCGCGCCGACATTTTCGGCAATATCATACGCTGATGCGGGGGTTGAACGCGCGGTCAGCGCGGCAAAGACATCGGCGCGCATGTCGGTCCACTGTTCGCCCGCGCGCACCAGTGCATCGCGCGCCGCCGCGATCAGCGGGTCACCGGAAAGATCGTGGTGGGGGTGGATGGCCATAGCCCCGCGCATAGCCGCGCTGCGCTGCGGGGTAAAGGTTTGGGGTGAAGGTACGGGTTCAGTGGTGGCTGGCAGGCGAACCGACAGCGGCCATGGCGTGGTCGGCAAACCCGTTGGCGTTGATCGCCATGCCGACGCAACCGATCAAAAAGCCGATCAGCAAAGCGCGGAAGAAATCTTTGCCAAATGGCGTCATCACGGGTGTCCTTTGGTCAGCCCGTCATACGCGCACCACCCCCGCTTTGTCGATCAGGCTGGCACGCGGCTGGTCGCGCGCGCCGCCCGCATCATCGCGTCACGCGCACCCAGACGGGCGCATGGTCGCTGGCCTTTTCGCGCCCGCGAAATGCTTTATCGACCCCGCAAGCCTGCAAGCGGTCGGCCAGTTCGGGCGACAGCAGCGCATGATCGATGCGAAAGCCATGGTCACGCGGCCAAGCCCCGGCCTGATAATCCCAATATGTCCACACCCCGCCGCGCGGATTGTGCAGCCCCAGCGCGTCAGTCCACCCGGCATGGCACAGCCGCGCCCAAGCGGCGCGCGATTCGGGCTGCATCAGCGCATCATCGGCGAGCGCGCGCCGGTCCCAGATGTCATGGTCGGCGGGCACCACATTGTAATCGCCGATCACCAATGCGGGCACTTCTTCCGCCGCAATCTGCGCCATGCGCGCGGCCAGCCGCTCCATCCAGCGCAATTTATAGGCAAATTTCGGCCCCGGCTGCGGGTTGCCGTTGGGAAGGTAGATGCAGGCGATGCGCAACCCGGCCACATCGGCTTCAAGATAGCGCGCCTGTTCATCCTCCGCATCGCCATCGAGCCCGCGCCGCACTTCGACCGGGGTGGTGCCGCGCGCCAGAATCGCCACGCCGTTGAACGATTTTTGCCCGTGCCAGATCGCCTGATAGCCGACTTCGGCCAGCTCAGCGGCGGGAAAGCCGTCATCTTGCGTCTTGATTTCCTGCAAGCAGGCAACATCGGGGCGGGTTTCATCGAGCCATTCGATCAGCCGGGGCAGCCGCGCCTTGATCCCGTTGACATTGAACGTGGCAATGGTGAACGAGGCGTTCGAACCCGCCGCCGTGCCATTCATATGCTGAAACTGGCCCCACAGCCGCAGCCCGATGCCGCCACCGGATTGTTCACCCGAAATGCCGAACCGCCCAGCGATTCGACATAATCGACTTGGGCGCCTGCCACCAGATCGAGGCTGACGGGATCGACCACCAGCCGCACCCCGTCGGTCTGCGCCACGCAATCATCGGCATCGGGCGCATCGGCCAGACCAAAGCGGTACTGAAACCCCGAACACCCCCCGCCTTCGACCGACAGGCGCAAGATTGCCGGCCGGTCCTGCCGGGCGGCAATCACCGCGATTCGCGCGGCGGCGCTGGGCGACAACGAAATGGCGGGTGTGGTCATGCGCCTTAGATAGGGATCATGCCGCCCGCGCTCAAGCGGATTGAATATAGCTGCGCAACGCCTCGGCTTCGGCCTCGATCCGCTCGATGCGGTATTTGACCAAATCGCCGATGGAAATGAATGCCACCATTCGCCCGGCTTCGACCACGGGCAAATGGCGAATGCGCCGCCGCGTCATCAGTGCCAGCGCTTCGAGCGCCGACTGGTCGGGATGGACCGAAATGACCGGCGCGGTCATCACCTCGCGCACCGTGCGCGTCAGCGCCGCTGCCCCAAGGCGGCGCAGCGAATAGAGCACATCGCGTTCGGAAAATATCCCCGCCACGTCAACACCATCATCGTTCACCGGCACCGCGCCGATCCGGCGTTCGGCCAAGAGCGTGATCGCTTCGGTAACCGTGGCATCCGCGCGGATCGTCCAGACCGGGCCGGACCGCCCGGCAATCAGCTTTGCCAGCGTCATCGCCGTTTCCTTTCCTGCATTCCCCAAAGAACGGGTGTTCACCCCCGCATCGTGCGATCATGCCACAGTTGCAAATGCACGCAAGGCAGTTGCCGCGTCATTCGGCTTGGCGCATGGAGGAAACATGCCCGATACACGCTCCATCCCGCCATCACCGCTCGATCAGCCCGATGCCGCCGCGCGCGCCATGGCGCATTATTGCCGGATGATGCGCTGGAGCGCGGATCTGGCGGTAGCGGTCGTCGCCATCGTATGGGTATGGCTCTATCATGAATTCGGGCTGGTTTCGATCCACCTCTATATCGCGACCGCGCTGGGCTTTGGCCTGATGATAATGCTGGTCGGCGCGCTGATGGGGCTGGTGTTCGTGTCGCATGGCAGCGGGCATGATGATGCGATCAGCGATCCGATTGCGGACGAGATCTGGTCCTGAAACTGTCGCCAGTTTGGCCGAAATAGGCCCCTTGGCCAATCGCTCCTGAAAGCTTTATGCAAAGGCGGGGCCAATCGCGGCGGACAGAACAGGATCAACCATGGTCGCAGTCGTGGCGACAGTCGCCTATCTTGGGCTTGAGGCGCGCGCCGTCGAAGTTCAGTGCCAGATATCGGGCGGATTGCCGAGCTTTCGCGTGGTCGGCCTGCCGGACAAGGCGGTGGGTGAAAGCCGCGAGCGAGTCCATTCGGCGCTGGCGGCGATGGGGCTGTCGCTGCCGCCCAAACGCATCACCATCAATCTGTCGCCCGCCGATCTGCCCAAGGAAGGATCGCACTACGATCTGCCCATCGCGCTCGCGTTGCTCGCGGCCATGGGCGTGGTGGATCGCGAAGCGCTGGCCGATCTGGTCGCAGTGGGCGAACTGGCGCTTGACGGGCGGATCATCGCCAGCCCCGGCGTGCTGCTCGCCGCGCTCCACGCCGGGGCAACCGAACGCGGGCTGATCTGCCCGGCGGCGCAAGGGACCGAGGCGAGCTGGGCAGACACCGCAGTCATCGCCGCGCCCGATCTGATCGGCTTGCTCAACCATTTCAAGGGCACGCAAGTGCTGCCCGCGCCGCTGCCGGGTGAACCCGAACCCCCGGTGCGCGGGCCTGATCTCAAACAAGTCAAAGGGCAGGAAGTGGCGCGCCGCGCGCTCGAAATCGCGGCGGCCGGGGCGCACAACTTGCTGATGATCGGACCGCCGGGCGCGGGCAAATCGCTCATGGCGGCGTGTCTGCCGGGAATCCTGCCGCCGCTGACCCCGGCTGAAGCGCTCGAAGTGTCGATGGTCGCCTCGGTCGCGGGCGGGCTGGATGGCGGGCGGATCAGCCGCGCGCGCCCGTTTCGCAGCCCGCATCATTCCGCCTCGATTGCCGCGCTGACCGGCGGCGGGCTGAAGGCGCGGCCCGGCGAAGTCAGCCTGGCGCATCTGGGGGTGCTGTTCCTTGACGAATTGCCCGAATTTCAGCGTGCCGCGCTCGATTCGCTGCGCCAGCCGCTCGAAACCGGCGAAGTGACAGTGGCGCGCGCCAATGCCCATGTGACCTTTCCGGCGCGGGTGCAGCTGATCGCGGCGATGAACCCGTGCCGCTGCGGGCACTTGGCCGATGCCGCGCTCGCGTGCAGCCGTGCCCCGCGTTGCGCCGCCGATTACCAGACCAAAATTTCCGGCCCTTTGCTCGACCGGATCGACTTGCATGTCGAAGTCGATCCGGTCGCCGCAAGCGATATGGCGCTGCCCCCGCCGACCGAAGGATCAGCGCAAGTCGCCCACCGGGTGGCGGTTGCGCGCGCGGTGCAGACCGCGCGGCTGGCGGGGACCGGGCGGCGCAGCAATGCCGAACTCGATGGCGATCTGCTCGAATTGCACGCCCAGCCCGATGCCGCCGGTCAGGATTTGCTGGTGCGCGCGGCATCGGCGATGAAGCTGTCGGCGCGCGGCTACACCCGCATCGTGCGCGTGGCGCGCACCATAGCCGATTTGGCCGGGGCGGACCAGATCGGGAGGGTGCATATTGCCGAAGCGCTCAGTTATCGCCGGATCGCACCGCGCGCTTAGAGCGTGATGCGAAAAAGTGGGAACCGGTTTTTACCTTCGGTGGCCTGCGGCTCGCAATAAATCACGCGAAAACAATGACTCTAGAGCGGAGTGCGATTCAATCTAATCGCATTCCGCTCTAAGAGCGTGTTATCGCGGTGCCATACGGATTGCGCCGTCCAGCCGGATGACTTCGCCGTTGAGCATCGGGTTGGTGACGATCGATTCAACCAGTTGGGCATATTCGGGCGGGCGGCCCAGACGGCTGGGGAACGGCACCTGACGGCCCAGCGAATCCTGCGCTTCCTGCGGCAATCCGGCCAGCAGCGGGGTCCAGAAAATACCCGGCGCGATCGTATTGACGCGAATGCCATAACGCGCGAATTCACGCGCAATCGGCAAAGCCATGGCCACGATCCCGCCTTTGCTCGCGGCATAGGCGGCTTGGCCGATTTGTCCGTCGAACGCAGCCACGCTGGCGGTGTTGATGATGACCCCGCGCTCGCCATCTTCACCCAGCGGTTCGGCATCGCAAATCCGCGCGGCAAATTTGGCCAGCACATTGAAACTGCCGAGCAGGTTGATCTGAATGATCCGCGCAAAATCACCCAGCGCCAGCGCTTTGCCATCGCGATCCAGCACTTTGGCGGGAGGCCCGATACCGGCGCAATTGACCAGAATGCGCGCTTTGCCATGCAGCCCTTCGGCGGCTTGCAGCGCATCTTCGACCGCCGCTTCGTCCGTCACGTTGACAGCAAGGAAGTGTCCGCCGATTTCCTGCGCCTTGGCTGCTCCAAGATCAGCGTTCAGGTCAAAGATTGTAACTTTCGCGCCGCGCGCGGCCAGCAGATCCGCCGTCGCCGCGCCCAGCCCCGAAGCGCCGCCTGTAACGACCGCCGCCAAACCTTCGATCTCCATCGCCGCCCATCTCCCTTTTGCGTGCTTCGCGCTTATCGCGTAATGCAAAATCTGCAAATCCGGATTCGTGATCGTGTGTCTGCGCCGGATATCCGCCTGCTCCCAGCGCATCCATCATCATGGCCCGGCACAAGGCGATTCCCACCGGTGCCGGGGTTCGCTACAGCGCGGCCATGGCCCATCATCACGATCACGATCACCACCATGGACACGCGCATCATGGTCATGCCCCGGCCAGCTTTGGCCGCGCGTTTGCGGTGGGTGTGGCGCTTAATGGCGGGTTTGTGGTGGTCGAAGCGGTGGCCGGGATTGCGTCCGGATCAATGGCACTGGTGGCCGATGCGGGGCACAATCTGTCCGATGTGCTGGGGCTGTTGATCGCGTGGAGCGCCGCCGTGCTCAGCACGCGGGCGCCGTCAGCGCGGTTTACGTATGGTTGGAAGTCGAGTTCGATACTGGCGGCGCT
Organism: uncultured Sphingomonadales bacterium; assembly: GCA_903848655.1. Taxonomy (GTDB): domain Bacteria; phylum Pseudomonadota; class Alphaproteobacteria; order Sphingomonadales; family Sphingomonadaceae; genus Novosphingobium. The sequence continues at coordinate 21,810 of CAINGT010000049.1, read as the reverse complement.
GGCCAATGCCGCGCTGTTGCTGATCGCGCTGGGCGCGATTCTGGTGGAAACCGTGCAGCGCCTGTTCGACCCGCAACCGATCACGACCGGCCCGGTGATCGCGGTGGCCGCGCTGGGCATTGCCATCAACACTGGCACTGCCTTGCTGTTCTTGCGCGGGCGCCACACCGATCTCAACGTGCGCGGCGCTTTCCTGCATATGGCGGGCGATGCGGCGGTATCGGGCGGGGTGGTGGTGGCGGGGCTGGTGATCGCGCTGACCCATGCCTGGTGGATCGACCCGGCGGTCAGCCTGGCGATCGTTGGGCTGATCGGCTGGAGCAGTTGGGGGTTGGCGCGTGATGCGCTGCATATGGGGTTGCAGGCTGTGCCGCCGGGGATCGACCAGCGCGCAGTGCGCGGGTTCCTGCGCGAACTAGCCGGGGTTTCGGCGGTGCATGATTTGCATATCTGGCCAATGAGCACGACCGAAACGGCGCTGACCGCGCATCTGGTGATCCCGGCGGGCCACCCCGGCGATGCCTTTCTGCACGATTTGGCGCAGGCGCTCGATCACCGGTTCGGCATCGGCCATGCCACGGTGCAGATCGAAACCGATCCGCACCCCGTTGCTTGCGCGTTGGTCAGCGAAAGCGTCGTGTAACTTCTCGCTCAGGCGGCTTCTTTGCCCTTGTGCACTTGCACCGGTTCCTTGCGGCCTTCGACCACATCGCGGTCAACCACGACTTCGACAACACCATCGAGCGTGGGCAGATCGAACATCGTGTCGAGCAGCAGGCTTTCGACAATCGAGCGCAGCCCGCGCGCGCCGGTCTTGCGCTCGATTGCGCGCCGCGCGATGGCTTCGAGCGCTTCGTCGGTGAAGGTCAGCGCGACATCTTCAAGATCGAACAGCTTCTGATACTGTTTGACGAGCGCGTTCTTGGGTTCGCGCAAGATCCGCACCAGCGCTTCGATATCGAGATCGTTGAGCGTGGCGATCACCGGCAGACGGCCGACGAATTCGGGGATCAGCCCGAATTTCAGCAAGTCTTCGGGTTCGGCCTTTTGCAGCAGTTCGCCGACTTTGCGCTTGTCCGGATCGGCGACATGCGCGCCAAAGCCGATCGAGCGCTTTTGCAGCCGGTCGGAAATGATGCGTTCCAGTCCGGCAAACGCCCCGCCGCAAATGAACAGGATATTGGTGGTATCCACTTGCAGGAACTCCTGCTGCGGATGCTTGCGCCCGCCTTGCGGTGGCACGCTGGCGGTGGTGCCCTCCATCAGCTTTAACAGCGCCTGCTGCACCCCTTCGCCCGACACATCGCGCGTGATCGACGGATTTTCCGCCTTGCGGCTGATCTTGTCGATTTCATCGATATAGACGATGCCGTGCTGCGCCTTTTCGACGTTATAATCGCTCGCCTGCAACAGCTTCAGGATAATGTTTTCGACATCTTCGCCAACATAGCCCGCTTCGGTCAGCGTGGTGGCATCGGCCATCGTGAACGGCACATCGAATGTCTTGGCCAGCGTCTGCGCCAGCAAAGTCTTGCCCGAACCGGTGGGGCCGACCAGCAGGATGTTCGATTTCGACAGTTCGACTTCGCCGCCTTTGCCGCTGTGCTTCAACCGCTTGTAATGGTTGTGCACCGCCACCGACAGCACCCGTTTGGCGCGGTCCTGCCCGATCACATAGTCATTGAGCGTGGCAAAAATATCGCGCGGGGTGGGCACCCCGCCATCTTTCTTGCCCGCGATCCCGGCTTTGGTCTCTTCCCGGATGATATCGTTGCACAGTTCCACGCATTCATCGCAGATGAACACGGTCGGTCCGGCAATCAGCTTGCGCACCTCGTGCTGCGATTTCCCGCAGAAACTGCAGTAGAGTGTGCTCTTGGTATCCGATCCGGTCAGTTTCGTCATTCTTCAATCCCAGCAGCCGCTTGGCCAGCGGCGGGTCCAGACTTTACTAGCAGCAGGATATTAAACAACCGGACACGAAAGACAACCCGTGCGCCCGATCCGGCTGCTGCGTGCCCGGCTCGATCATGCGTCGGGTGATGCGCCCGACCCTTCGACGATCCCCGTCTGCTCTGATGCTGGGCGCGATTCGATCACTTTGTCGACCAGACCAAACCCCTTTGCCTCATCCGCTTCAAGGAACGTGTCCCGGTCAAGCGCGCGCTCGATCTCTTCAAGCGCACGACCGGTATATTTGACATAGAGATCGTTCATGCGTTTGCGGATGCGCAAGATTTCGCGCGCCTGAATCTCGATGTCCGATGCCATGCCGCGCGCGCCGCCCGAAGGCTGATGGATCATGATCCGCGCATTGGGCAGCGCCACGCGCAACCCCGGTTCGCCCGCCGCGAGCAGGAAACTGCCCATCGAACAGGCCTGCCCGATGCACACCGTCGAAACGCGCGGGCGGATATATTTCATCGTGTCATGGATCGCCATGCCCGCCGTCACCGCGCCGCCGGGCGAATTGATATACATCGCGATGTCCTTTGACGGGTTTTCCGATTCAAGGAACAGCAATTGTGCGATGATGACCGAGGCCATGTGGTCTTCGACTTCGCCGGTCAGAAAAATGATTCGTTCGCGCAGCAGCCGCGAATAAATGTCAAAGCTGCGCTCGCCGCGGCTCGATTGCTCGACCACCACCGGAATCAGCGCGCCCGTTACCGGATCATGGGAAAATTGGCCTTGGGCACCCGATGCGCCAAACAGGTCGAGCATGAGAATCCTCGTTCGTGAGCAAGATGCGCCTATGTCGCGTGCCAGAGCGCGATGTTCAAGGGCGTTAACCCATAACCCGCACGAATGCGGGGGTAACCGGTGACGATTGCCACATCGGGCAAACACGTGGGCACCGGTTCATTGCAATAAACGATGCGAAAACAAACACTCCCAAAGCCCCCGCCCCTTTAGGGGAGGGGGTTGGGGGTGGGGCCTCTTGGCTTGGTGAGCGCGTGGTGCAGATACACACCCCGCGCCCCTCTCAAAAAAGCGCGCTGGGAAAGCAAAAGCAAGACATCGCTCAACCTTGACCAGCAGAAAACCCGCGCGTCAGTCGGTTTCTACCGGTTCGGCTGCCGCTTTCTTGCGCGCCGGCGCGCGCTTTTTGGGCGCGGGAGCTTCAGCAGCAGGTTCTTCGGCAGCAGGCGCTGCTTCGACCGGGGCTTCAGCGGGCGTTTCGGCCGGTTTGCCGTTTTCATCGGCCTCAATCGCGGCTTGCAGCGCCTCGCGCGTCACTTCGCGTTCGGTCACTTCGGCGGTGGCGAACAGGAAATCGACCACTTTGTCTTCGTATAACGGCGCGCGCAGTTGCGCGGCGGCAAGCGCGTCAGAGCGGATATAGTCGATGAAGCGCTGGCGATCTTCGGTGCGGTATTGTTGCGCCGCTTCGCGGATCAGCCCTTCCATCTCCGCATTGGAAATAGCCACCCCATTGGCTTGGCCGATTTCCGACAGCAACAAGCCCAGCCGCACGCGGCGTTCGGCAATGCGGCGGTAATCGTCGCGTTCGGCGGTGATTTCGCCCATCGCCTGTTCGGGGTTGTCATCGCTGGCGGCTTCTTTGGTCAATTGCTGCCAGATTTGTTCGAATTCGGCTTCGACCATCGACGGCGGCACGGCGAAGTCATGCCCGGCGGCGAGCACGTCGAGCAACTGGCGCTTCATCTGCGTGCGCGTCTGATCGGCATTCTGGCGTTCAAGCTGATCGCGCAGCAAGCCGCGCAATTGGTCGATGCCAGTAAGGCCGAAGCGCTTGGCAAAATCATCATCGGCGACGACTTCACCCGCAACATTCACCGCTTTGACCGTCACGTCAAAGCTGGCCTGTTTGCCTTTGAGCTGGGCGGCGGGATAATCGGCGGGGAACGTGACCGAGATCGTCGTTTCCGTACCGACGCTTACGCCGATCAACTGCTCTTCGAACCCGGGGATGAATTGCCCGGCACCCAGTTCAATCGCCGCGTCTTCGGCAGAGCCGCCGTCAAACGCCACGCCATCAAGCTTGCCGACAAAGTCCACCACGATCTGATCGCCCGTCGCCGCAACCGCGCCTTCGGCGGCGGCAACGAAGTTTTTCTGCCCCCCGGCCAGGCGCAGCACCGCTTCATCGACTTCGGCATCGGTCACCGGCACGATCAGCTTGTCAAGCTTCAGCCCGTCAATCGACGGCGCGGCAATCACCGGCAGCACTTCGAGCGAAACGGCCAATTCGGCATCTTTGCCCTGTTCATAGCCATCGGCCAAGGCAACATCCGGCTGGTTGGCAGGGCGCAACGCGTGTTCGGCCACCAAGGCGTCAATCGCTTCGCGGATCGCGGTTTGCAGCACGTCCTGATGCAGCGCGGGGCCGTGCAGTTTGCGCACCAGATTGGTCGGAACTTTGCCGGGGCGGAAACCGGGCATCCGCACTTGCGGTGCGATTTTCTTCACCTCACCATCGATTCGCGCGGCGATATCCGCTGCGGCAATGGTCAAGGTATAGGCGCGCTTCAGCCCCTCGTTGCTGGTTTCGACAATCTGCATTGCGGTCAGGTCCAACTTTCTGGTCAATGGTACGGCGTGCGCCATCGCAGGGATGGCATAAATTGGCGGGCTGGCGGGTCTGGTGCGGGCGAAGGGACTCGAACCCCCACATCTTGCGATACTGGAACCTAAATCCAGCGCGTCTACCAGTTCCGCCACGCCCGCATCCGGCGAAAAGCAAGCGCCGCCCCTATCGCAGCGATCAACAAAGGGCAAGCCTTGGAGCAGCGCTTTGGCGTGGCGCGATCACGCGCCCGGACCGGGTGCTCCGAACAGCAGCGTCAGCCATGCGCCAGCGCCCGCAGCCGGGGCAGCGGCATCGGCGCGCGGCATCGCCAGCCCCGCGCATTCAAGGCAATAAGCCTGCGCGCCATGGCCACCGAGCAGCCGGTCGAGGCTGCCCGCCAATTGCCCGGCGAGCGTCATCCGCGCCCCTGCCACGCGCGCGACGATGTCGCGACCGGTGCCCCGCGCCTCATCGCTGGCGCTGTCGTCCTCATCGCTCAGGATCTGCTGCACGACTGCGCCAAACGAATCCGGCTTGTCCCCCAGATAGACCGCATGCCATTTCGCCGCACCGGCGCGCTGCGCCGCCCACGCAAGCGCGGCATCCAGATCGCCAAAATCATCGACCAGCCCCAGCTTGCGCGCGGTCGTGCCATCCCAGATGCGCCCTTGCGCGATGGTGTCGATGGCCGCAGGCGTCTGATGGCGCGATTCGGCAACGAGTCCGACAAAGCGGCGATAGCCCACATCGATTTCCGACTGGATCACCGCCTCCATCGCCGGGCTCAACCCGCCCGCGAGATCGGGCTGGCCCGACAGCGGCGTGGTGCGGATGCCATCGGTGCCGATGCCCACACGGCCCAGCGCGGCTTCAAAGCTGGGGATCACCGCAAAAATGCCGATCGAGCCGGTAATCGTGGCCGGGGCGGCAAAAATCCGGTCGGCCGGGGTGGCGATCCAATAGCCCCCGCTCGCCGCCAGATTGCCCATCGACACCACGACCGGCAGTTTGGCGGCTTTGAACCGCACAATCGCGGCGCGGATACGTTCTGAGGCAAGCACCGATCCACCGGGCGAATCGATCCGCACCACCAGCGCGGCATAGTCGCCGCTCGCCGCCGCTTTGTCGATCAGCGTGGCAATGCGATCACCCCCGGCAGTGCCCGGCCCCGCCTTGCCATCGACAATATCGCCCGCGACGGTAACCACGGCAATCGGCTTGCCCGCGCGCTGTTCGGGCAACGACGCCAGATACGTACGATAACCGGTCGCCTGATAGGCACCCGCTGTGCCGGTCTTGTCGCTGCCGACGAGTTCGGCGACATGGCGCCCGAATGCCACTTTGTCGCCGATGGTGTCAGCCAGCCCGGCCTTGATCGCCGCGCGCGCGGCATCGCCATCCGAGGCGGCCAGCCAGCGCGCCGTTTCTTGTGTGGCGAGCGCAATGTCGGCGCGGGGCCGCGCGGTTTTGACTTCGGTCTGCCAATCGCGCCACCGCGCATCATAGACCGCCGTGGTCGCGGTTTTCGCTTCGGGCGAAAAATCGTTGCGGATGAACGGTTCGACCGCGCTTTTGTACGTGCCGACTTTGAACACGTGCGCCTTGATCTTCAGCCGGTCGAGCAGATCGCGAAAGAACAGCCCCGTCCCGCCGGGGCCGCGCACCAGCACGCCGCCCAGCGGATCGACCCAGATTTCGCTGGCATGAGCGGCCAATTGCAGCGCGCCATCATCATAGACCACCGCGTGTGCAAGCACCGGCTTGCCAGCGTGGCGCACGGCGTCGATGGCGGCACCGATGCGCGCCAGCGTAACCTGACTGCCCCCGCCAAAATCATCGAGATCGAGCGTAACCGCGCGGATGCGGCTGTCCGTTGCCGCCGCCTCGATGCTGCGCACGAGATCGCGCGCAAGGAACTGGTGCTGGTTGCTGCCGCTGCCGAACAGCAGCGCGCTCGCCTTGATCGCCGTGCGCTCTTCGACCACTGGCCCATCGAGGGTGATCGCCAATGCACCTTCGTGCACGCGACCCGGCGCGGGCTTGAGCGACAGCGCGAGCGACAACCCGCCAAAAAACAGCAACAACAAGGCGAGCACCAGCGCGTCCTTGATGCCAACGAGGATCTTCCAGACCAAGCGAGCGACTTTCATGGGGGATATCTAGGCAGGCTTGACGCAATGCGCCAGCCGAAACGCTTGGCAATTGGTGCACCAGCCGATAGGGCCTTGTTCTCGATGCCCCCATCGGCCCCCCACACGCCCGCTGCGCGCGCTTATCCCGAAGGCGGGCTGGCGTTTCCCCATCGCGATCTGACCGGAATCGGCCATTTGGCGCGGCACGAGATCCTCTATTTGCTCGATGAGGCCGAACAATGGGTCGCGCTCAACCGCCAACCGCACAAGCGCGCCGCGCTGCTGGCGGGGCTGACCATCATCAACGCGTTTTTCGAAAATTCCACGCGCACGCTGCTGTCGTTTGAAATCGCCGGCAAGCGGCTCGGGGCCGATGTCGTCAATATGCACGCCGCCACATCGAGCGTGAAAAAGGGCGAAACGCTGATCGACACGGCGATGACGCTCAATGCCATGCGCGCCGATGCCATCGTGATCCGCCATGCCAGTTCGGGCGCGGTGCGGCTGATCGCGGGCAAAGTCGATTGCCCGGTACTCAACGCCGGGGATGGCCAGCACGAACACCCGACGCAAGCGTTGCTCGATGCGCTGACCATCCGCCATGCGCTGCATCTGCCGCCGGGCAGCGATCTCAATGGCGTGACTGTCACGATCTGCGGCGATATCCTGCACAGCCGGGTGGCGCGGTCGAACATTCTCGCGCTGACCGCGCTGGGCGCGCGGGTGCGTGTCTGTGCCCCGCCTGCGCTGATGCCCGCCGAAATCGCCGCGATGGGGGTCGATGTGTTTCACGATTTCGACGCCGCGCTCGCCGGGGCCGATGTGGTGATGATGCTGCGGCTGCAACAGGAACGGATGCAGGGCCAATTCATCCCCTCGCCGCGCGAATACCGCCATTTGTACGGGCTGACGCTCGACCGGCTGGCGCGCGCCGCCCCCCACGCGCTGGTCATGCATCCCGGCCCGATGAACCGGGGGATCGAAATCGACAGTCAGGTTGCCGATCATGCGGCGCGCAGCCTGATTACCCGCCAGGTCGAAAGCGGAGTGGCGATTCGCATGGCCTGTCTTGACGTGCTGACCCGCCGCGCGCGCGCGGTTCCGGGGTGGGTGGTGGCATGATTCCGCGCCCGGTCACTATCGTCAACGGGCTGCTGGTATTGCCGCACGGTGCGCCGCAACCGGGCGCGATTCGCCTTGGTGAGGCGCGGATCGCGGCTTTGGGCGCGATTGCGCCCGAACCGGGCGACGATGTGATCGATGCCAAAGGGCAGCTTATCACCCCCGGATTGGTTGATCTGGGGGTGTTCGCGGTGGACAAGCCCGCGTTTCATTTTGGCGGGATCACGCGCGCCGCGCTGATGCCCGATCAGGGCCCGCCGCTCGACCATCCGGCGCGGGTGCGGTTTGCCGCGCTGTCGGGCAAACCCGATATGTGGATTCACCCGCTCGCCGCCGCCACGCGCGCGCTGGCCGGGGTCGAACTGGCCGAACTGGCGCTGATGCGCGAAGCGGGCGCGCGCGCGGTGGCGACCGGGCGGCGCTGGATTAGCGATTCGGGTGTCATGCTGCGGCTGTTGCAATATTGCGCGATGCTCGATCTGGCGGTTGTAACCCATGCCGAAGATGCCGGGCTGACCGGCGCAGCGGTCGCCACGGCGGGCGAAATGGCGACGCGGCTGGGGCTGCCGAGCGCCCCTGCCCAAGCCGAAGCGCTGGCCGTGGCGCGCGATATCGCGCTCGCCGACTTGAGCGGCGCGCATGTCCATTTTCGCCAGATCACCACCGCGCGCGCGCTCGATCTGGTGCGCGCGGCCAAAGCGCGCGGGATTCGCGTAACCGCCGGAGTAACCCCGGCGCACTTCATGCTGTCAGACCTCGAACTCACCGATTTTCGCACATTTGCCAAAATGTCCCCGCCCTTGCGGCAGGATCATGACCGCCGCGCGGTGGTCGCCGCCATCGCCGATGGCACCATCGATGTGATCGCCTCTGGCCACGATCCGCGCGGGCCCGAAGACAAACGCCTGCCGTTTGACGATGCCGAACCGGGCATGGCGGGGGCCGAAACGCTGCTGCCGCTGACGCTGACGCTGGTGCGCGATGGGCATATCGCCATTGCCCGCGCGTTCGATTGCCTCGCCGGGGCACCCGCGCGGCTGTTGCGCGTCAATGCCGGGGTGCTGGCACTGGGGGCAGAGGCCGATATCGCGCTGGTCGATGCCACGCGCCCATGGGTGGTATCGTCCGACAAGATGGCCGCAAGCGCAGGCAACACCCCCTTCGACCGCCGCCCGGTCGAAGGCCGCGTAACCGCGCTGTTCAAGGGTGGAATGCGGATCGGCTAGAGCGTGATGCGATGAGATTGAATCGCATTCCGTTCTAGAGTCTTTGTTTTCGCGTGATTTATTGCGAGCCGCAGTCCACCGAAGGTAAAAACCGGTTCCCACTTTTTCGCATCACGCTATCAGCCGGTCATCCCTCACGCGTCATCCGCCACGCGGTACGCTGTCGCGATCACTACCCAAAGTCATGCGCCGCAAGGCCGCGCGCGCCAGCCGCTCCACTTCCACTTTGCGCCGTGCCGATGCCAGCGCCAGCAGCGGCGCGGGGCGCACAATTTCGGCATCATAGCCATCAGCAACGATAACACCGCACGCTTCGGGCCGGAACGCCGCGCTGCCCAGCACTTGCCGATCCAGATGGGCCGCCAGCCCCCAGTAAAACCGGTCACAATGGTCGAGATAATCGGGCCATTTGGCATCACCCAGCAAATCGGCCCGGCTGACTTTGATTTCCACCACGATCACATGCCCGCGCGCATCAATCCCCATCAAATCGGCCCGCCGCCCATTGCGCAGCGGCATTTCCGCAATGCACCAGATGTCATTGCGCGCAAACAACCGCGCAATACCCCGCGCCACCGCCACCGCCTCGCGCTCGCGCGCGTCGTTCGCCTGACCATCAGCCTGGAGTGATTCGACCATGCACCATCATAAGAACAAATAAGAAACATTCCAACCCCGCAGCACATATCCGCGCCATGCCAAAACCACTGGCACCCCCCCGCAATTGCTGCTAGTTGCGCCCAACCCACGCACCCGTAGCTCAGCTGGATAGAGCGCTGCCCTCCGAAGGCAGAGGTCACAAGTTCGAATCTTGTCGGGTGCACCAATCTTTCAACACTTTAGCGCAAGCGCCTTGGTTTCGCCGGGTATTCCTGCGGAACACAACCGGGCGCAAAAACGCGAAAATTCGGCTCAAGCCCCTGGCCCATCCGCAGCGGCTTGGCCGTTTGGCCTCACCCCACGATCCGGTATGGCACCAGCTCGCGCCTTGCGGGATCGACGGTGATGGCTTTGTCGCTGGGGGGGAAGGCGCGTTGGTCGCAGGTGTCGCGGGGGCAGATGCGGCACGAGGCGCCGATTTGCGCGGCGGCGTCGGCTGAGGCGAGGTTGAGGCCATCGGCATAGACGAATTCGGCGGCGTGGGTGGCTTCGCAGCCGAGCGTTACGGCATAGCGGCGCGGCGGGCGGTAATAGGATGCGGCGGGTTTGACGAGGCCTTTGGCGATTGACACATATTTGATGCCATCGGGCATTTGCGCCAGTTGCACGTGGATGCGGTCGGGGATGGCGACGGCTTCGTGGACGATCCACAGCGGGCAGGCCCCGCCAAACCGCCCAAATTGCAACCGCGTGGCCGAATGGCGCTTGGTGACATTGCCCGCCATGTCCACGCGGCAGAAATAGACCGGAATCCCGCGCGCGCGCGGGCGTTGCAGCGTGGACAGGCGGTGGCAGCACTGTTCAAAGCTGGTGTGAAAGCGCAGCCGCAACCGGTCAATATCGTGGCGCACTTCCCGCGCGGCGGCACGAAAGCGTTCGTAGGGCATGAGCAGCGCCCCGGCGGCATAATTGCCGAGGCCGATGGTCAGCAACTGGCGCGCCGCCTCGCTTTGCAGCGCCGATTGCGCAACGATTGTGCCGATTTCGTCCGACAGTGCGAGCGCGGCGACTTGCCAGGCAAGCTGGAACCGCCCGCTTTCGTTCGGCTGGTTGCCATCGAGTTCGAGCAGGCGGCGCGCCGGGTCAAACCGGCGCATCGGCCCGCCGCTGGTCCACGCCACGGTTACGCTTTGCGCGCGCAACCACGCCACCATCGCGGCAACGGGCGGCGAGGCATCGTCGGGCGCGATCCGCGCGGCCAATGCTTGCGCGGCGCGGTCGAGCGGATCGACATAATTGTTCGCCTGCTGGAACCAGTCGCGCACTTCTTCCCACGGCAGGCGGCCCCCGGCGGCAAGGCTGGTGCCGATAGTTTCATCGAGCATGTCGAGCCGCAGCCGGGTCTGGCTGTGCTCATCGTGCAAGCGCACGAATGCGGCGGCAAACCCCGGGAACTGGCGCGCCAGCCGTTCGACCGCCTCGCCCGGCAGATCGGCCAGCACGTCGCGCAAGCTGGCCACCAGCGCATCGCCGCCCGCCGGGGCCAGATCGGCCCAATCGAGCGGAAACGCGGCGCGCAAGCCATCAGCGAGCGCGGGGGTCAGATGGCGCTCATCGTTTTCGAGTTGCGACAGATAGCTGGCGCTGATCCCCAGCGCCGCCGCCATCTGCGCCTGGCGAACCCCGCGCCGCGCACGCAATGCGCGCAAGGCCGCCCCGGCAAACAGACGCTGGCGTGTGGTCATGGCGCGGTGCTTTCTTTGCAAAGTGCGGGTTTACAACTTTGCTGATTAACATTGGACATGGGCAAAGCAATCGGCCAGATGCGGTCTTTGGCCGGTTTGATCAGGGAATGCGCATGTCCGCCAATATTGCCGAAATGGAAAAGCGCCGCGCTGCCGCGCATCTGGGCGGGGGGCAGCGCCGCATCGATGCGCAACATGCCAAAGGCAAACTGACCGCGCGCGAACGGCTCGATATCCTGCTCGACGAAGGCAGCTTTGAAGAAGTCGATGCTTATGTCGAACACAACTGTGTCGATTTCGGGATGCCTGCGACCACGATTCCCGGCGATGGCGTGGTCACCGGGTCGGGCACGATCAACGGGCGGCTGGTGTTCGTGTTTTCGCAGGATTTCACCGTGTTTGGCGGCGCGGTATCCGAACGCCATGCCATGAAAATCTGCAAGATCATGGACACCGCGCTGAAAGTCGGCGCGCCGGTGATCGGGCTGAACGATTCGGGCGGCGCGCGGATTCAGGAGGGCGTGGCGAGCCTTGGCGGTTATGCCGAAATCTTTCAGCGCAATGCGCTGGCATCGGGCGTGGTGCCGCAGATTTCGCTCATCATGGGGCCTTGCGCGGGCGGTGCGGTCTATTCGCCGGCGATGACAGACTTTATCCTGATGGTGAAAGATTCGAGCTATATGTTCGTCACCGGCCCCGAAGTGGTGCGCACGGTGACCAACGAAGTCGTCAGCCAGGAAGACCTTGGCGGCGCGGTGACCCACACGACCAAGACTTCGGTGGCCGATCTGGCTTGTGAAAACGATATCGACGCCTTGCTCGCGGCGCGCGAACTGTTCGACTTTCTGCCGCTGACCAACCGCACCGGCGTGCCCGAACGCCCGAGCAGCGATCGCTGGGACCGGATCGATGAAACGCTCGACACGCTGATCCCCGCTTCGGCGGCGCAGCCCTATGACATGCACGAATTGATCCGCAAAGTGCTCGATGAAGGCGATTTCTTTGAAATCCAGCCCAAACACGCGGGCAATATCTTGTGCGGGTTTGGCCGGATCGAGGGGCGCAGCGTAGGCGTGGTGGCCAACCAGCCGCTGGTGCTGGCGGGTGTGCTCGATATCAATGCCTCGAAAAAAGCCGCGCGGTTCGTGCGGTTTTGCGATGCGTTCGAGATTCCGATCATCACGTTCGTCGATGTTCCCGGATTCCTGCCCGGCACCGCGCAAGAACACAACGGCATTATCAAGCATGGTGCCAAGCTGCTGTTCGCTTATGCCGAAGCGACCGTGCCCAAGATCACCGTAATCACGCGCAAGGCTTATGGCGGGGCCTATGACGTGATGGCGTCAAAGCATCTGCGCGGCGATCTCAACTATGCCTGGCCGACCGCCGAAATCGCGGTGATGGGGGCCAAAGGCGCGGTCGAAATCATCTTTCGCGGGCTGTCGGGCGAAGAGCAGGCGGACAAAGTGCGCGAATATGAAGACCGCTTTGCCAATCCGTTTGTTGCCGCGTCAAAAGGCTTTGTCGATGAAGTGATCCACCCGCATTCTACGCGGCGGCGGATCGCGCTGGGGTTGCGCAAACTGCGGCACAAAGTGTTGGAAAACCCTTGGAAGAAACATGATAATATTCCGCTGTGAGGTGGGGCCTGCTCCGCTCGCGACTGGCGGCGATACCCAAAGTCCTCCCCTTTTGGGGGAGGTGGCAGCCCGTAGGGCTGACGGAGGGGGCGCAAGCTTGCGGACTTGCACGATATTTTACCCTTTTCACCCCCTCCGTCAGCGCTGCGCGCTGCCACCTCCCCCAGAGGGGGAGGGCCTTGATTTCTTGTGCGATAGCTTTGCCCTAGAGGGGCGGGGGCTTGTTAGGATTGGTACATGAAACTGGGTCGGTTGAACCATATTGGTGTGGCGGTGCCGGATCTCGATGCGGCGATCGCGTTTTATCGCGATGTGCTGGGGGCGTCGGACATTACCGCGCCGTTCGTGCTGGAATCGCAGCACGTGCGCGTGTGCTTCGTCAACACGCCGGGCGAACATGGCACGGCGGGCACGCAGATCGAATTGCTGCAACCGACCGTGGCCGACAGCGCGGTGGGCAAGTGGTTGGCCAAGAACCCACTGGGGGGCCAGCACCATGTCTGTTACGAAGTGCCCGATATTCATGCCGCCAAAGCGTGGTTTGAACGGCTCGGCAAAAAAGTTCTGGGCGAACCGCGCATCGGCGCGCACGGCACGCCGATTTTCTTTGTCCATCCCAAAGACATGGGCGGACAACTGACCGAAATCATGGAGACACCGCGTGGCGAGCATTGACGACTGGCAACGGGCCGCCGCCAAAGAGGTCAAAGGCAAAGACCTGACATGGCACACCCCCGAAGGGATCGCGGTCAAACCGCTCTATACCGCCGCCGATGTCCCGGCTGATCCGGGTCTGCCGGGGTTTGCCCCGTTTACGCGCGGGGTGCGCGCGTCGATGTATGCCGGGCGGCCATGGACCATCCGGCAATATGCCGGGTTTTCCACCGCTGAGGATTCGAACGCGTTTTACCGCCGCAATCTCGCGGCGGGGCAAAAGGGGCTGTCGGTCGCGTTCGATCTGGCCACGCATCGCGGCTATGACAGCGATCATCCGCGCGTTGTCGGCGATGTCGGCAAAGCCGGCGTCGCCATCGACAGCGTGGAAGACATGAAGATCCTGTTCGACGGCATTCCGCTCGACCAGATGTCTGTATCGATGACGATGAACGGTGCGGTCATCCCGATTCTGGCGTTCTTTATCGTGACGGGTGAAGAACAGGGCGTGCCGCGCGCCTTGCTCGACGGCACGATCCAGAACGACATTCTCAAAGAGTTCATGGTCCGCAATACCTATATCTATCCACCCGAACCATCGATGCGGATCATTTCGGACATTTTTGGCTATACCAGCCGCGAAATGCCCAAGTTCAATTCGATCTCGATTTCCGGCTATCACATGCAGGAAGCGGGCGCGACGCAAGTGCAGGAACTGGCGTTCACCATCGCTGATGGCATGGAATATGTGAAATACGGTGTCGCCTCGGGGCTTGATATCGACCAGTTCGCGGGGCGACTGTCGTTCTTTTTCGCCATTGGCATGAATTTCTTTATGGAAGTGGCCAAGCTGCGCGCCGCGCGCGTGCTGTGGCACCGCGTGATGACGCGGCTGGGCGCACGCGACGAACGCAGCACCATGCTGCGCACGCATTGCCAGACATCGGGCGTGTCGTTGCAGGAACAAGACCCTTATACCAATGTCATCCGCACCACGATTGAGGCGATGGCGGCGATGCTCGGCGGCACGCAGTCGCTGCACACCAATGCGCTGGACGAGGCAATCGCGCTGCCTACCGATTTTTCCGCCCGCATCGCGCGCAACACGCAGATCGTGCTGCAAGAAGAAACCGGGATGACGCATGTCGTCGATCCACTGGGCGGGTCATACTATATCGAGGCCTTGACCGGGCAACTGGTCGATCAGGCGTGGGCGATTATCGAACGTATCGAAGCCGAAGGCGGCATGGCCAAAGCGGTGGCCGCCGGTTGGCCCAAAGCGATGATCGAAGAAGCCGCCGCCGCACGGCAGGCGCGGGTGGATCGCGGCGAAGACGTGATCGTCGGGGTCAACAAGCACCGCCTCGCCAGCGAGGACACGCTGGAAACGCTGACCATCGACAACCACGCGGTGCGCGAAGGGCAGATCGCGCGGCTCAAACGCGTGCGCGACACCCGCGATGAGGCACAGTGCCGCGCCGCGCTGGCCGCCCTGACCGAAGGGGCAAAGGGCAATGCCAATTTGCTCGAACTCGCGGTCGAAGCCGCGCGCGCACGCGCCACGCTGGGCGAGATTTCCGATGCGATGGAGGTGGTGTTTGGCCGCCACGGCACGGTGCCGACCCCGGTCAAAGGGGTCTATGGCGCGGCTTATGCGGGGGACGCGCGCTATGGCCAAGTGCTCGACGGCGTCGCCTCGGTCACGCGGCGGCTGGGCCGCCCGCCGCGCCTGCTCGTCGCCAAAATGGGGCAGGATGGCCATGATCGCGGGGCCAATGTGATCGCCAGCGCGTTTGGCGACATGGGGTTTGACGTGACCAGCGGGCCGCTGTTCCAGACCACCGAAGAAGCGGTCAAGCTGGCGCTCGACCACGCTGTCGATGCCATTGGCGCCTCCTCGCTCGCCGCCGGGCACAAGACGCTTATCCCCGATCTGATCGCGCGGCTGCGCGCGGCCGGACGCGGCGATATCAAAGTCGTGGCAGGTGGCGTGATCCCGCCGCAAGACTATGACTTTTTGCGCGAAGCCGGGGTGCAGGGAATCTATGGCCCCGGCACCAACGTGGTCGAGGCGGCGGCGGACATGCTGCGCCTGCTCGGGCACAATATGCCGCCTGCGGGCGAAGCGCTGGCGGCGGCGGAATGAGCGCGGTGATTGCCGATCTGGTCTATTTCTACTATCATGCCATGGCGTGGTAGAAAGGGAGTTCCATGGGCGTCCAGATGAACATCAAGAATGCTGAAGCAGCCGAGCTTGCGGGCAAGCTTGCCGCATTGGAAGGCAAGAGCGTGACTCAGGTCGTGCTCGAAGCCTTGCGCGCGCGCGAGCGGGAGCTCAACAAGGAAGCCAAGATCGCGGCCTTGCTGGAACTCTGCCGCGACACGGCGGCGCGGATGACGAACAAGGTTTCTTCGCTAGACATCGACGCATTACTCTATGACGAGCGGGGTCTCCCGAAATGATTGTCGACAGTTCGGCAATCGTGGCCATCCTCAATGCCGAGGACGAGGCGGCGGCGTTCATGGGCGCTATCCTCGCGTCCGGGGAAGCCCGAATGTCTGCGGCCAACTATCTGGAGGCGTCGATCGTGATTGACGGCAACCGCGATCCCGTTGTCTCCGCTCGGCTCGATAGCCTGTTGGTTGACCTAAAGATTGACATTGCACCGGTCACAGCATCGCACGCCCGCGCAGCCCGGCAAGCCTACCGCGATTTCGGCAAAGGTAGTGGCCATCCGGCGCGACTCAATTATGGCGATTGCTTCGCCTATGCGCTCGCGACGGAGCGCGGCGAGCCGCTGCTCTACAAAGGCAATGATTTTGCCCACGCCGGTCTGGCGAGGGTAGATTGAGATGCCCACGGTCTTGCGGATCGGCGCATTCCGGTTCTATTTTTTCAGCCACGAACCGAACGAACCGCCGCACATCCACGTTGATCGTGGTCCGGCAACGATCAAGATCTGGCTCGATCCGGTGGAAGTCGCGCGCAGCCGTGGCTTTCGCTCGCACGAGATCGGGGACATTCTCGCTATGGTGAACGAACACCGCCAAATGCTGAAGGAGGCGTGGCATGACTATTTCGGTTAAGGTCACCGAAGAGCGCGTGCTCGATGTGCGGTGCGACGAGCACAACTTGATCGTCGATTTGATGGACGGCCGGACGATCTCTGTCCCGCTCGCTTGGTATCCGCGCCTGCTTCACGCCACGCCGGTGGCGCGAGCGAACTGGGAATTGTGTGGCGGCGGCTATGGCATTCACTGGCCAGAGATCGACGAAGATCTCAGCACCGAAGGTTTGCTGCGTGGCGCACCGGCTCCGAGAGCGGCGTGAAACAGACTTTCTCGCAATTTTGCGCCGAAATAGGTGTTCCGCTGCGCAATGATCGCTGGTCTTGGTCGGCGGTTAATGATGCGAAGAGGCAGGCTATCTTCACGATATGGGAGGATCGGCTGGATCAGCCTCGACGGTCAAGCATAGACCTTTCATGGTTGAATGACCCAAATCGCACTGAAAACGGAGCACGCGAATTTCGTCGCAACATGGCCTGCGTGCTGGACCAAGGCTATGAAGCATTTGGTATTTTGTGCGAGGCTCATGACCCCTCGGCAAGCCCCCGAAAGCGAAAGCGGTTTAATCGCGAGTTGCTTGCGCTGGAAGTGGCGTTTGAAGCCGGGCGAACAATTGCTCGGATCAAGGGCAAGGTACCGCCAGCTACAATCACACGCGACGTCAGCGTCGCTGATCTAATGCTGGAAGGCGACTCCGCCATTGATGATATTGAGGATTCTGAGATTGGTAACCCGGATCCAGAGTACCGCATTCGGCTAAGTGGGGCCTTCGTTCGTGACAACGCGGTCCGCAATGCAGTGCTCAAGCGCGCGCGCGAAAGGTGCGAACACTGCGGCAAACTAGGCTTCCTGAAGGTTGACGGCGGGCGATATCTGGAAGCGCACCATGTAATTAGCCTTCAGGAGCAAGGCGCTGACACGATGCGCAATGTGATTGCATTGTGCGCGAACGATCATCGGCGAGCGCATTTCGGAAATGACTGGAAAGAATTGCAAGATCAGTTCCTAGCAAAGATTCAAAGCTTTTGAATGGGTCGAGAAATGTTCAAAAAAATCCTCATCGCCAATCGCGGCGAAATTGCCTGTCGGATCATCAAGACCGCGCGCCGGATGGGACTTGCGACTGTGGCGGTCTATTCGGATGCCGATGCGCGCGCGCCGTTTGTGCGGATGGCGGATGAGGCGGTGCCTATTGGCCCCGCGCCCGCCGCGCAAAGCTATCTGGTGGCGGACAAGATTATCGCCGCGTGCAAGGCGACCGGGGCCGATGCGGTACATCCCGGTTATGGGTTTTTGTCCGAACGCACGAGTTTTGCCGAGGCGCTGGCGGCGGAAGGCATTGCCTTTGTCGGGCCGCCCGTGAACGCCATCGCGGCGATGGGTGACAAGATCGAGAGCAAGAAACTGGCCAAAGCGGCGGGGGTCAATGTCGTTCCCGGCTTTGTCGGCGAAATCGATGACACCGAACACGCGGTGCGGATTTCCGACGAGATCGGCTATCCGGTGATGATGAAGGCTTCGGCGGGCGGCGGCGGCAAAGGGATGCGGCTGGCGTACTGCGAAAAAGACGTGCGAGAGGGGTTTGAGGCGGTCAAGCGCGAGGGGCTGAATGCGTTCGGCGACGACCGCGTGTTCATCGAGAAATTCATTCTCAACCCGCGCCATATCGAAATCCAGATTCTGGGCGATCAGCACGGCACGATTCTCTATCTCAACGAACGCGAATGTTCGATCCAGCGCCGCCACCAGAAAGTGGTCGAAGAATCGCCTTCGCCGTTTGTCACGCCCCACATGCGCAAAGCGATGGGCGAACAATGCGTCGCGCTCGCGCGCGCGGTGGGGTATTATTCCGCCGGAACGGTCGAACTGATCGTGTCGGGCGCGGACCCGAGCGGCGAAAGTTTCTACTTCCTCGAAATGAACACCCGGCTGCAAGTCGAACATCCGGTAACCGAGGCGATTACGGGCATCGATCTGGTCGAACAGATGATCCGCGTCGCGGCGGGCGAGCGGCTGGCGTTCGCGCAGGCCGATATCGGGATTGACGGCTGGGCCATCGAAAACCGCGTCTATGCCGAAGATCCCTATCGCGGGTTTCTGCCTTCGACCGGGCGGCTGGTGCATTATCAGCCGCCGGTGCCGGGCTGGCAGGATGACGGCGCAGGTCATGGCCGACGCGGGGTTGACGGGGTGCGCGTCGATGATGGCGTCTATGCCGGGGGCGAAGTGTCGATGTTCTACGACCCGATGATCGCCAAGCTGATTACGTGGGGGCCGACCCGCGATGACGCGGCGGACAAGCAAGTCGCCGCGCTCGATGCTTTCACAATCGAGGGGCTGGGGCACAATATCGATTTCCTCAGCGCGATCATGCAGCACCCGCGCTTTCGCTCGGGCGCGTTGACCACCGGGTTCATTGCCGAAGAATATCCCGACGGGTTTCACGGTGCGCCGGCAACGGACGACGTGCGGCGCAGCCTTGCCGCGATTGCCGCGTTCCTTGCCACCGCGCGCGCGGATCGGGCGCGGCGGGTCGATGGCCAGTTGGGGGATCGGCTCGATCCGCCGGGCGCATGGTCGGTGCTGATCGACGGGCAGCGTCATGCCGTGGTGCTGGCGGGCGATCTGGTTACCGTCGATGGCGAAGCGCTCGATCTCGATCTGGAATATACCCCCGGTGACCGGCTGATCCACGCCGACCTCGCCAGCGGGCCGCTCAGCGTGAAAGTCGAACCGGTGCGCGGCGGGTTTCGCCTGACCACGCGCGGGGCGAGCCATCTGGCGATGGTGCTGGAAGCGCGGATCGCGCCGCTGACCCGGCATATGCTGGACAAAGTCCCGCCCGATTTGTCACGATATCTGATCTGCCCGATGCCGGGGCTGCTGGTGGCGCTGCACGTTGCGCCGGGCGATGCGGTCGAAGCCGGGCAGCCGCTGGCGGTGGTCGAAGCGATGAAGATGGAAAACATCTTGCGCGCGGATAAATCGGGCACGGTCAAGCAGGTCAATGCCGCCGCCGGGGACAGCCTGGCGGTCGATGCGATTATTCTTGAAATGGAATAGGCGGGGGCGGCTTTGCCCCGTGGCACCAATTGACGATACCACCGCCCCTGCGTAAGGGCGGCGCAAAGAGAAACGAAAGGCGTACACATGCCGGTTAAAGCACTTGTCACGGTCAAACGGGTGATCGATTACAACGTCAAGCCCCGGGTCAAGGCCGATGGCAGCGGGGTCGATCTCGCCAATGTCAAAATGAGCATGAACCCGTTTGACGAAATCGCGGTCGAAGAGGCGCTGCGCTTGCGCGAAAAGGGCGTCGTCTCCGAAGTGCTGGTAGTCTCGATCGGCCCGGCCAAAGCGCAGGAAACTTTGCGCACTGCGCTGGCCATGGGCGCGGACCGGGCGATTCTGGTTGCAACCGATGACGAGGTCGAACCGCTGGCAGTGGCCAAGATCATCACCGCGATTGCCGCCGAAGAAGCGCCCGGCCTGATCATCACCGGCAAACAGGCGATTGACGATGACAGCAACCAGACCGGCCAGATGATTGCCGCGCTGATGGGGCGCGGTCAGGGCACGTTCGCCAATGCGATCAGCATCGAAGGCGATCATGTCGTAGTCAAGCGCGAAGTCGATGGCGGGCTGGAAACCGTGCGGCTGGCGCTGCCCGCCGTGGTCACTGCCGACCTTCGCCTGAATGAGCCGCGCTATGCCAGCCTGCCCAATATCATGAAGGCCAAGACCAAGCCGCTGGCGACCAAGACCCCCGCCGATTACGGCGTGGATACCGCCCCCCGGCTCAAAACGCTGAAAGTCAGCGAACCGCCGGTGCGCAGCGCGGGGATCAAAGTGGCCGATGTCGATGCGCTCGTCGCCAAGCTTAAAGAACTGGGAGTAGCCTGACATGACCAAAGTTCTGGTGTGGGTCGAACACGATGGCGCAGCCGTCAAGGATGCGACGCTGTCGGCGGTAACCGCCGCGACTCACTTGGGCGAAGTGACCGCGCTGGTCGCCGGATCGGGCGTTGCCGCTGTTGCTGCCGAGGCCGCGCAGATCAGCGGCGTGGCCAAAGTGCTCGTCGCCGATGATGCGGCTTATGCCCATGCGCTGGCGGAAAATGTCGCGCCGCTGATCGCCGGGCTGCTCGCCGATCACGATGCCTTTGTCGCGCCCGCCACAACGACGGGCAAAAACATCGCCCCGCGCGTCGCCGCGCTGATCGATGTGGCGCAAGTGTCCGATATCCTGTCGGTCGAAAGCCCCAACACGTTTACCCGCCCGATTTATGCCGGCAACGCCATTGCCACCGTGCAATCGACCGACGCCAAACTGGTCATCACCGTGCGCGGCACGGCGTTTGCCAAAGCCGATCCGACCGGCGGCAGCGCAAGCATCGAAGCGGTCGCCGCGGGTGCGGATTCGGGCCTGTCGCACTATCTGGGTGCCGAAATCGCCAAGCTTGAACGCCCCGAATTGACGAGCGCCAAAATCATCGTGTCCGGTGGCCGCGCGCTCAAAGATGCCGAGACGTTTGCGGCGACGATCACGCCGCTGGCCGACAAGCTGGGCGCCGCCATCGGCGCGAGCCGCGCGGCGGTCGATGCCGGATATGTGCCGAACGACTATCAGGTCGGGCAGACGGGCAAGATCGTCGCCCCCGAAATCTATGTCGCGGTCGGCATTTCCGGCGCGATCCAGCATCTGGCGGGGATGAAGGACAGCAAGACCATCATCGCGATCAACAAAGACGAAGACGCGCCGATCTTTCAGGTCGCCGACCTTGGGCTGGTGGCGGATTTGTTCAACGCGGTTCCGGAACTGGCGGGCAAGCTGTAACGCGCGGGAAGCAATCGCACTGCTTTATTGTTATGAGATTAAAGACTCCGAGGGCATTTCTCCCGTACCCTAGGTCGTGGTGACAATTTAACCTCGAGGGGATTCCTTACGGGATAGATTTGTGATTCAAGACTGATTTTTGGAGATCGGTCATGGATCATTTGGTTGACGAACTGAGCGACGAGCAGTGGGAACTGCTGAAGCCATTGGTTCCTGGTGGAGGCAAGGGCAAGCGTGGTCCGCGTTCGAAT
>CAINGT010000048.1 GCA_903848655.1 uncultured Sphingomonadales bacterium | reverse complement strand
GCTGGGCCGGGGGTGCGGGGCGGTGTGTGGCACTTCGAAACAGACCGAAGGTATTACCATGCCGCTGAATATGACCAAAGTCGCCTACGGTGCCCAATCGCTCGAACAAGTGCATGGCTGGTTTTCCGAACGGGGCGATCAGGCGCGGCTGACCACGCGCAATCTGCCGCGCCGCCATGCCGAAATGATCGGCGGATCGGTCTACTGGATCTTGAAACACCAATTGGTGGCGCGCTCCGAAATTCTGGGTTTTGCCGCCGCCGCCGATGGCCGCACCGAAATCATCATCGCCACCCGCCTGATCGACGTGCACCCGCGCCCGTGCCGCGCGCATCAGGGCTGGCGCTATCTCGAACCGGCCAATGCCCCGCCCGACCTCGCCAGCGGGCAAAGCGCCACGATCATGCCCGCACATTTGGCCGGTGAACTGGCAAAACTGGGGCTGGTATAAGCCGCTGACCTGTCCCTCCACCAAAAAGCCTATGGGGTGCACACAACTTTTTATTCCAGAATTTTCTATAATTAAATCAGTGCCGTAAAGTTACGCAATCGCTGCTGACGGATCGGCGCTTAAAGCCCCTCCCCATAGGGGAGGGGTTGGGGAGGGGGTTTTAAGGTCCGAAATGGCGTGCAATATCTTGACGTGAGCACACCCCCACCCAACCCTCCCCCTTCAGGGGGAGGGCTTTTTGGACCGGTCATCCCCGTGCAGAGCAAGATGTGTGCATCCCATTGCCCAAACGGGGGAGGAGCGTAGCGCTTAACCGAGCTTGGCTTTCAGCACGTCGTTGACCAATTGCGGGTTGGCTTTGCCGCCCATCGCTTTCATCGTCTGGCCGACGAAAAAGCCGAACAGCGCCAGTTTGCCCGCCTGATATTGCGCGACTTTGTCGGCATTGGCGGCCAGCACGGCGGCGGCGGCGGCTTCGATGGCTCCGCTGTCGCTCGTCTGGGTCAGGCCTTCGCGCGCGACGATCACATCCGGGGCATCGCCCGATTCGAGCATTTTTTCGAGCACGTGCTTGGCGATGGAGCCGGAAATCGTGCCCTTGCCGACCAGCGCGAGCAGCGCGGCCCCGGCTTCGGGGCTGACCGGGCTGTCGGTCAGGCCGGTGCCCAGCTTGTTCAGCGCGCCGAACAGTTCGCTGGTCAGCCAGTTCGCGGCCGCGCGCGCGACATCGGCTTCGGCTTTGCCCTGCAACTGCGCGCTGTGCGCCAGCAAGGCTTCGAACCAGCGCGCGGTTTCGGCTTCGGCGGTCAGCACCCCGGCGTTATAGGCCGATAGGCCCAGCGTGGTGGCATAACGCTGGCGTTTGGCATCGGGCAATTCGGGCAGGCTGGCGCGGCATTCGTCGATGAATGCCGGGTCGAGCACCAGCGGCAGCAAGTCGGGATCGGGGAAATAGCGGTAATCGTGCGCGTCTTCCTTGCTGCGCATCGACCGCGTGGTGCCGCTGTCGGGGTCGAACAGCCGCGTTTCCTGCGCGATCACGCCCCCGGCTTCGAGCACTTTGACCTGACGTTTCGCCTCATAGTCGACGGTCGCCATGACAAACCGCACCGAATTGACATTTTTGGTTTCGGTGCGCGTGCCGAACGGCGCGCCGGGGCGGCGCACCGAGACATTGACATCGGCGCGCATCGACCCTTGGTCCATATTGCCGTCGCACGACCCGACATAGCGCAAGATCGTGCGCAATTTGGCGAGATAGGCCCCTGCTTCGGCAGGGCTGCGCATATCGGGCTTGCTGACGATTTCCATCAGCGCCACGCCCGACCGGTTGAGATCGACATAGCTTTGCGTCGGGTGCTGATCGTGCATCAGCTTGCCCGCATCCTGTTCGACATGGATGCGTTCGACCCCGATCACTTTGGTCTGGTCGGGATGCTTGTCATCGGGGGTGATTTCAACCGCGCCTTCGCCCACCAGCGGATGATAGAGCTGGCTGATCTGATAGCCCTGCGGCAGATCGGCGTAGAAATAGTTCTTGCGGTCAAACCGCGACCACGGGTTGATCGCCGCGTTGATCGCGATGCCGGTGCGCACGGCCTGGCGGATGCATTCGCGGTTGGGCACCGGCAGCATCCCCGGCATCGCCGCGTCGATCAGGCTGACCTGGGTATTGGGTTCGGCCCCGAACGCCGTGGCCGCGCCCGAAAACAGCTTTGAGGCAGTGGCGATCTGGGCATGGACTTCCAGCCCGATCACCACTTCCCATTCGCCGGTTGTGCCTGTGATTCGATATGTCATGTCACCACCACTTTGCCGGGCGCGCGACAAAGGCGGCGCGGCGCTCGATTGCGAGGCCCGCATCGAGCACGGTCTGTTCGTCAAACGGCCGCCCGATCAGGTGCAGCCCGAGCGGCAGCCCCGCGCGGTCAAGCCCCGCCGGAACCGACATGGCGGGCAGCCCGGCGAGCGAGGCGGGCACCGAAAACACGTCGTTGAGGTACATTTCCAGCGGATCGGCGCTCTTTTCGCCCAGCACGAACGCCGATGACGGCGCGGTCGGGGTCAGGATCACATCGACATCCTGAAACGCTTGCGTAAAATCGCGCGCGATCAGCGCCCGCACTTTCTGCGCCTGCGTGTAATAGGCGTCATAGAACCCGGCGGACAGCACATATGTGCCGATCATGATGCGGCGTTTGACTTCCGGCCCGAACCCGGCGGCGCGGGTCGCGGCGTACATGTCCTGCAAATTTGCGCCCGGCGGCAAATCGCGCAAGCCATAGCGCACCCCATCATACCGCGCGAGGTTTGACGACGCTTCGGCCGGGGCAATGATGTAATAGGCGGGCAGCGCATAGCGCGTGTGCGGCAGGCTGATATCGACCACGCGTGCGCCTGCGTCTTTCAACCAGGCAATACCCTGATCCCAGCTCGCCGCGACATCGCCGTTTAGCCCGTCGAGCCGGTATTCGCGCGGAATGCCGACGGTACGCCCGCGCAAATCATCGCTCAGCGCCGCGCGCCAGTCGGGCACGGGCAGATCGAGACTGGTGGCGTCTTTGGGGTCGAACCCGGCCATGGCTTCGAGCATCACCGCGCAATCGGTCACATCGCGCGCCATTGCGCCCGCCTGATCGAGTGATGAGGCAAAGGCGACCACGCCCCAGCGGCTGCACCGGCCATAGGTCGGCTTGATCCCGGTAATCCCGGTAAACGCGGCGGGCTGGCGGATCGAGCCGCCCGTATCGGTGCCGGTGGCCGCCGCGACAATCCGCGCCGCCACTGCCGCCGAAGACCCGCCCGAAGAACCGCCCGGCGCGCGTAGCGCGGCATCGCCGGTCGCGCGCCACGGCGAGATCACATTGCCAAAGGCGCTGGTTTCGTTCGACGATCCCATTGCAAACTGATCGAGATTAAGCTTGCCGAGCAGCCCCGCACCCGCGTCCCACAGCTTTTGCGACACGCTCGATTCATAAGGCGGCACGAAACCGCCGAGAATTTTGCTCGCCGCCGTGGTCTGCACGCCTTTGGTGGCGAACAAGTCCTTCATGCCGATGGGCACGCCCGCCAATTTGCCGAGCGGCTCGCCCGCCGCGCGCGCGGCATCGACCCGCGCCGCCGCCGCCAGCGCATGATCGGGGGTGGTGACGATAAAGGCATTGAGCGCGCCATTGGCTTCGGCCACCGCCGCATTGAACGCGCCCGCAACTTCGGTGGCGGTGAAGTCGCCATGGGCAACGCCATCGCGCAGCGCGACTAGGCCCAGATCGGTCAGTTCGGTCATCTTATTCAATCACCTTGGGCACGCCGAAAAAGCCGTGCTCGGCGGCGGGCGCATTGGCGAGCACGGCATCGCGGATGCCGCCGCCGGTCAACGGATCGGCCCCCACCACATCGGCGCGCAACCGCAACTGGTTGGCGATGACCGCGGTCATCGGCGCAACCCCGGTCACATCGACTTCGCCCAATTGATCGACCCAGGCAAGAATGCCGTTCAATTCGGGCACGAGCGCGGCGATTTCGGATTCATCGACTTTGATCCGCGCGAGCGCGGCGATTCTGGCGACATCGGCGGGGGCGACGGTCATGCCTTGTGGCCCTTATTGCTGAAAAGAATCGGTGGAGCGCGCGCGATCAGGGCGCGCGCGGTGCAGGTGCCGCACCATCGGGTGCGCCTGCGCCGGGGGCCTGCCGTTGCAATTGCTGCAATTGCTGCATCAGCATCCGCTGGCGATTGACTTCCTCGCCGGTTTTGTAATCGAGCAAGTCGATATCGAATACCAGATCGCTGTTTGCCGGGATCGACACTTCGCCAGTCGTCTGGTTGCGCTGCTCTTGCGCGCCATAGGCCAGCCGCGCGGGGATCGTCACATGATACGATCCGCCTTTCTGCATCGCCTGCAAGGCTTTGGAAAAGCCGGGGATCACGCTTTGTACCGCCATCGGCACGCGTTCGCCACGGTCAAATTCCTTGCCACTGGCCAGCCGCCCGACATAGTTGATCAGCACATAGTCCGCCGCCGCAGGCGATGTGCCCGACCCGGCTTTGACCGTCACCACATCGAGCCCTTTGACCCGCGTGCCATAAGCGACCGCGCCGCCCAGCGCCACGGCGAGCACGACGCCAAGCCACAATTTGCCCAACGCGCCTTTGGCGATGGGTTGCAGCGGTACGCGGGTAATGTCAGTCATGCTGGCCCCTGAATGGCAGTCGGTGTGGCAGTCGGTTGCGGATGCCCGCCCCGCGACGCTGGACAAGCGAAAGGGCACCGCGATCACGGTGCCCTATTGGCCCAGCGCGGGCCGCGTCGCAAGAGGGTAACGCCGCAAGCGGGCAAGCGCGCGATCACCGGGATGGGGTGACCGGCGCGAAAAAACCTACTTCGCCCCGTCGCGTTCGGCGCGCTTGCGGTCCATCTTGCGCGCGCGGCGGACCGCTGCGGCCTTTTCGCGGGCGCGCTTTTCCGATGGCTTTTCATAGTGACGGCGCAGCTTCATCTCGCGATAGACGCCTTCCCGCTGCAATTTCTTCTTCAGCGCGCGAAGGGCCTGATCGACATTGTTGTCACGAACGAGAATCTGCATGAAAACCGACACCTCAATGAATTTTCGGGCCAGAACCCCACATGCCGCGCGCGGAACAAGGCGGGGGAAACCCGATAAACACGAAACCAAGTTGGCACCGATTCCCGGACGGGAACGGCGCTTTCTGGCCGGGCCCCTATCACTTCGCCCAGACGGGTGCAAGCGTCGAGCCACGGCGTGTGGCCTACAAAACCGCGTATCGCTTTGGCCGGTCATGCTCTATGGACGGGCGAATGCAAGCTTCTCCTTCCTTTATGACGACGTCGCTGCTGGTCGCTGGTGGCGGCGCAACCGGATCATGGCTGCGGCTGATGACCGGGCGCGCGTGGACCCAGGCGATTGGCCCGGTTGCGGCCAGCGCGTTTCCGTGGGCCACGCTGACCGTTAATGTCGCCGGGTCATTGGCAATGGGATTGCTGGTCGGCTGGCTGGCACGCCATGGTTCCGGTGGGGAAAGCTGGCGCTTGCTGCTGGGTGTCGGGGTGCTGGGCGGGTTTACCACTTTTTCCGCGTTTGCGCTCGAATGCGCGCTGTTCATCGAACGCGGCGCGCTGGGGCTGGGGCTGATCTATATGGCGGCATCGCTCATCGCCGGGGTGGGCGGACTGTTCGGCGGGCTGGCGCTGATGCGGGTGGCGGCATGAGCCTTGCGAAAACCGCCGCTGCGCAAACCGTGCGCCAGTTCGTGGTCGGGCGCGATGACCACGATGTGCGGCTTGACCGCTGGTTCAAACGCCATCTGCCCGATGTCGGCTTTGCCACGGTGTCGCGCTGGGCGCGCACCGGGCAGATCCGCGTCGATGGCAAGCGCGCCGATGTCGATACGCGGCTGGCGGCGGGGCAGACCGTGCGCGTGCCGCCGGGCGGATCGCTGCCGCCCGGTCCGGCGGGTGCGCGCGTGCGCGTGCCGCTGACCGACGAACAGATCACCCAGGCCGAAGCAATGGTGCTGACCAAAGACCGCGCCGCCATCGTGCTCAACAAACCACCCGGGCTTGCCACGCAAGGCGGCAGCGGCACGCATGTCCATGTCGATGGGTTGCTCGATGCTTATGCCGGGGACAAAGACCCGCGTCCCCGGCTGGTCCACCGGCTCGACAAAGATACTTCGGGCGTGTTGCTGATCGCGCGCAGCGCGGGCAGCGCGGCGTGGTTTTCGCGCCATTTTGCCAGCCGTTCGGCGCGCAAGATCTATTGGGCGCTGGTGGTGGGGGTGCCCACGATCCACGACGGGCTGATCGAACTGCCACTGTCCAAACAGCCCGGCACCGGCGGCGAAAAAATGATGGTCGATGAAAGCGGGCAGGGGCAGACCGCGCGCACCCGCTATCGCGTGATCGACCGCGCAGGCAACAGCGCGGCCTGGGTCGAATTGCAACCGTTGACCGGGCGCACGCACCAGTTGCGCGTGCATATGATGGCGATTGGCCACCCGATTGTCGGCGATGGCAAATATGGCGGGCAGGGCGCATTCCTGACCGGCACGATCAGCCGCAAGCTGCACTTGCACGCCCGCCGCCTGATTATGCCGCACCCCGAAGGCGACATGATCGATGTGACCGCACCATTGCCCGACCATTTTGCCATGGGGCTGGCGCAATTGGGCTTTACCGAAGCCGAAGGCGATCTGCCGCTCGATGCCGCCCCTGCCAAAGACCCGCGTACAGCGGAAAAGCGCGCCGCGCTGGCCCATGCGCGCGATCTGCGGCGGGATCGCAAAGGCGAACGGCGCAAACGCGGCGATGAACCCGCGCGCGCCCGGCCTGCGCGCAAGCCTGTGGATAAACCTGCGGGTAAAGCTGTGGGCAGGCCAACCGGAAAGTCGGCAGGCAAACCCGCCGCGAAATCGCCGCGCCGTCCAGCCGGGCCGCCCGCGCGTCCACCCAAGGCCAAGCGTTAGACGGGCGATGCACCCCAACCCCGCCTTTCGCCCCGCGCTGCCCGGCGACGCGCGCGGGTTCTATGCCGATTTCATCGCCGAAGTGGGCATGGGCATGGTGTTTGCCCCAACCCCCGATGGCCCGCGCGTGGCGCATGTGCCGCTGATCGCGCGCGACGAAGGGCGCGTGGCGTTTCACCTCGCACGCGGCAATGCGCTGACCCGGCATCTCGATGGGGCGACCGCGCTGGTCGTCATCAACGGCCCCGATGGCTATGTCTCGCCGCGCTGGTACGGCGATAGCGGCCAAGTGCCGACATGGAACTATCTCGCGCTCGAAGGCGAAGGCGTGGCGCATCGCATCGACCGCGCCGCGCTGCTTGCGCAATTGACCGATATTTCAGCGCTTAACGAAGCGCGGCTGGGCGGCGAAGCGTGGACGATGGACAAAGTCCAAGCGGCGACACTGTCGCGCCTGCTCGATGGCATTGTCGGGTTTGAACTGGCGGTGACCGCGTGGCGGCCAACCTTCAAGCTGTCGCAAAACAAATCGGCGCACGACCGCGCGGCGGTGGCCGATGGGCTGGAGGCGGCGGGCGCGGGGGCGATTGCCACGCTGATGCGCGCGTTCGGCCCGGCGGATCAGCGCTGATGGGCCAATACCTCGCCATTTTCGATTGCGACGGCACGCTGGTCGATAGCCAGGCCGATATTGCCGAAGCGATGGAGGCCGCCTTTGCCGCGCATGGCCTGATCGCGCCGCCACGCACGGTGATCCGCCGCATCGTCGGGCTGTCGCTGGGCGAGGCGATGGCGCGGCTTGCGCCCGCCGCCGATGCCGAAACCGCCGCGAGTCTGGTCGCGGCCTACAAGGACGCGTTTCGCGCGCGCCGCGCCGCCGGAGTGGTCGAAGAACCGCTCTATGACGGAATCGCCGCGCTGATCGCCGATCTGGCAGCGGCGGGCTGGCTGCTGGGGGTGGCGACCGGCAAAAGCGATCGCGGGCTGGCGCATTGCCTTGATCGCCATGGCCTGACCGGGCATTTTATGACGCTGCACACTGCCGACCGCCACCCGTCAAAGCCCGATCCGGCAATGATCGAGGCCTGCCTCGCCGACACCGGGGCAGACCGCGCGAATACGGTGATGATCGGCGATACCGCTTATGACATGGCGATGGCGGTCAACGCCGGAGTCCACGCCATCGGCGTCGATTGGGGCTATCACCACCCACACGAAATGATCGCCGCCGGGGCCGCCGCCGTGGCCGGATCGGTGGCCGAATTGCGCGCCCTGCTCAACGCCCGACGCACGAACTAGCCCCCGCCCCTTCAGGGGAGGGGGTTGGGGGTGGGGTCTCCAGTCCGGGTAAGCGCGCGAGTCACACCCACCGCTTTCCTCAAGAAAAAGCGCAAACAAGCCCGCCTGGACCAATCATGAAACGCTTTTACCGCACCGTCCACCTCGATCAATCCGCGCAAGGCTGGCGCGTTCTGCTCGACGCCCGCGCGATCAAGACTCCAGCCGGTGCCGCGCAAGCCGTGCCGACGCGCGCGCTGGCGCAAGCGCTGGCGGCCGAATGGGCGGATCAGGGCGATGTTATCGATCCGGCCCGCTTCGTGCTGCGCGATCTGGCCGATTATGCCATCGATGCCATCACGCCCGACCCCGCCGCCGCGCGCGCCACGCTCGCCGGGTTCGCCGAAACCGACACGCTGTGCTATCGCGCCGATGCCGATACCGCGTTAGCCGCGCACCAGCTCAGCCTGTGGGACCCGCTGGTGATCGCGGCAGAAACGCGCTTTGGGGTAAAGTTTGAGCGCGTCGCCGGGGTCATCCACCGCGCGCAACCCGATCAGACGCTGGCGCGCTTGCGCGCAAAGCTGGATGATTTCGACCCGTTCACGCTGGCTGCGCTGCACGTGCTGACCAGCTTGTCCGCATCGCTGATCCTCGGCCTGGCCGCGCTTGAACCTGCCGCACCACTCGCGGAACTGTGGCATGCCGCCAATCTCGAAGAGCTATGGCAGGCCGATCTGTGGGGCAAGGAACCCGCTGCCGAAGCGCGCCGCGCGCGCCGCCATGCCGATTTCCTTACCGCCGCGCGTTTTGCCGCGCTGGTGCGGGGGGATGATTATCCGATCCAGTCCGCGACCGCTTTTGCCACCTGATTGGCGGCCTGATTGAGCGCCGGGCCAATGGCGTCGGGCTGCGCGGCGATATGATCGACGCTGGCTTCGAACCGACGGGTTTCGATCGTGCCGTCGGGCAATTGCCGGGTCGCGTCATAGCGCACGACGACCGCTGCGGCGGGCGCGTCATAGCCGAAATCGATCAGCCAGCCTGACAGCGTCGGCCCGTGCGCCAGACTCTCGCCTTCGACCACCAGCCGCTTGCCGCGCGCGCGCAGCGTTTCGGCCAGCAAATGTTGAAACAGCCGCGACGGCCGTTCGACCCATTGCGCCTGTTTAAGATAGGCGATGCGTGCGCGATCAACCGTGACCGCCACGCGCACCACGCCGAGTTTTGCGGCGGCTTGCGGTTCGATCACGCTGAGCGTGGTTTCGGGCCGCCCGCTGATCGTGCTGCCATCGGCGGGTGCCGATTCGGGGGTCAGCGTATAGAGCGTGGGCGGCACTTTGGCCGAACCCAGCCCCAGATTGATGCACCCGCCCAGCGCGGGGATCAGCAGCAGCGGGGCAATCAGCGCTTTGCGCATGGCGGGAGCCTGTAACAAGAGGGCTTTACGGGCGGTAATCGGGCAATTGCGGGCCGCCGATCACCGTACCGACCCCGCGATCCTTGATCTGATCGGTCAGTTCGCGCAAGGCCCGCGTGGTGGCTTGCAGATCGCGGATCGAACTTTCGGCAGCGGGCAGCGTGCGGTTGCTCAACTGGCGCACGCCGGGGCGTGCTTCATCGAGCACCGCTTGCAGTGTGGCGGCGGCGGTGGAAACCGATTTAAGCGTATCGCGCAACTGGTGCGTCAGCCCTTTGCCATCGCCGTTGAGCGCGGCATTTGTTGAATCGGACAGCCGCTCCACGCTCGCCAGCGTCGCGTTGGCCTGGTGGATAGTGGTCTGCAATTCTTCAATCGTGGGCTTGAGGCTCGGCCCGGCGGCGGCCAGGCTGGCGCTGAAGCGGTCGGTATTGGCGAGGATGCGGGTCAGCGCCTGCTGGTTCTGGTCCGACAGCACCAGCGCCAGCCGGTCGGTCAGATTGGTCAGGCGGCCCAGCAGCACGGGCGCGCTCGACAGCAATTCGCCCAGCCCGCCGCGCTTGGTCGGGATCTGCGGCACGCCTTCGGGGCCTATATCGGTTATCGGCGGCGCGCCTTTGGCTCCGCCTGACAACTGGATCGTGGTGACCCCGGTGAAACTGCCGAGCAAGCTGGCGGTCGTGCCCTGCAAGATCGGCACTGATTCATTGATGGTGATCCGCACCCGCACATATTCAGGGTCTTTTTCCCACAGCGCAATTCTTTCGACCTGGCCGACCGGGACCCCCGAAAACGACACTGACGATCCGCGCGTTACGCCATCGACCGACTGTTTGAAAAAGATGTCATAGTGGTCTTGCGCCGGGTGGTTGAGCCGCGCGATCCATACCACCAGCAGCACGATCCCGGCCAGCAGCGCCAGCGTGACCGCGCCGACCCAGACATTGTTTGCGCGCGTTTCCATATCGAACCGCTACCCTCCCTTGCGCCGCGCGCTTTGCGCCGCGCGCCCGCGTGGCCCTTTGAAATATTCGTCGATCCACGGATGATCGAGCGCAAGCAATTCCGGGATCGTGCCCACCGCAATCACGCGATGGTCGGCCAGCACTGCCACGCGGTCGCAGATTTCGTACAAAGTGTCGAGATCGTGGGTAATCAGGAACACTGTCAGCCCCAGCGTCGCCTGCAATCCCAGGATCAATTGGTCGAATGCGGCGGCCCCGATGGGATCCAGCCCGGCGGTCGGTTCATCCAGAAACAGCAGTTCGGGATCGAGCGCCAGCGCGCGTGCAAGCCCCGCGCGTTTGCGCATCCCGCCCGACAATTGCGCCGGAAAGCGCGCGCCCGCACTCATCGGCAGCCCGGTCATGCGCACTTTGTAGCGGGCGATTTCGGCCAGCAGATCATCGCCGATATCGGGATGGAATTCGCGCAATGGCACTTCGACATTTTGCGCCACAGTCAGCGTGGAAAACAGCGCGCCGCCC
Source organism: uncultured Sphingomonadales bacterium (assembly GCA_903848655.1). Classification (GTDB taxonomy): domain Bacteria; phylum Pseudomonadota; class Alphaproteobacteria; order Sphingomonadales; family Sphingomonadaceae; genus Novosphingobium. The sequence continues at coordinate 23,576 of CAINGT010000048.1, read as the reverse complement.
TGAAACAGCACGCCCCAGCGGCTGCGGATGGCGATATCGCGATCATCGCGCGCGGCGGTGATCGATTGGCCCAGCACGTCGATTGTGCCTGCTTCGGGCACTTGCAGCCCGATGATCGAGCGCATCAGCACCGATTTACCCGTGCCCGAACCGCCAACGACCCCCAGAATTTCGCCCCGCCGCACATCGAGATCGAGCCGATCATGCACCACTTGCCCGCCAAAGGCATTGCGCAGGCCGCGCACGCGGATCGGGAACGCCGGGTCTGGCGCGAGGGTGGTGGTGGTGTCCGCGTCGGCGTCGGCGTCGGTCATCCCCAGCCGACCTCGGAAAACAGCACCGCAAACACCGCATCGAGCACGATGACGGTAAAGATCGCCATGACCACGGCGGCGGTGGTGCGCGTGCCGACTTCTTCGGCATCGGTTTTGACCTGCATCCCCTGATAGCACCCGGCCAGCGCGACGATCAGCCCGAACACCGGCCCTTTGACCAGCCCGACCCAGATATCGTGCGTCGGCACCACTTCGCGGATGCGCGTCAGAAAGGTGATGAAGGGAATGCCCAGCGACGCTTGCCCCAGCACCGCGCCGCCGATAATCCCCATGATCGCCGAATAGACCCCGAGCAGCGGCAGCATGATCACCGTGGCCAGCACGCGCGGCAGCACGAGCGCCTCCATCGGCGCAACCCCGATGGTGCGCATCGCATCGACTTCTTCGGTCAGCTTCATCGTGCCCAATTGCGCGGCAAATGCCGATCCCGACCGGCCTGCGACCATGATCGCGGTCATCAGGATGCCCAGTTCGCGCAAAGTCAGCCGCCCGACGAGGTTTACCGTATAGACCTCGGCACCAAACTGGCGCAATTGCACCGCGCCTTGCTGCGCGATCACGATGCCGACCAGAAAGCTCATCAGCCCGACGATCATCAGCGCATCGACGCCGACCAGCTCCATCTGGTGCACCAGCGCGCGATAGCGGAACCGCGACGGGTGGCGCAGCAGCCCGCCCGCCGCCACGATCATCTGCCCGACAAAGCCGAGCACGCTGAGCGCGCCCACCGCCATGCCGATCACCCGGTCGCCCAGATGGCCGAGCGCGCGGTGCCACCATGGCAAGACTATCGGCTCTGCCGCCACGGTCTGGCTGTCGGTTTGTTGCAGGGCCGCGATCAGGCGCACGGCGGTTTCGCGCGGGTGGATGATTTGCGCCCCGCTGTCGCGCGCCATGCGCACGCAGACCCATGCGCCCACCGTATCGATTTCGCCCACATCGGCCAGATCGATCCACGCCAGCGGCGTGGTGATCGCGCGCAGCTGTGGATCGAGCGCGCCCATTGTCGCCACGGTCAGCGGCCCGTGCAGCACCAGCGTGTCGCCGGTTTCGCCGGGGATCAGGGAGAAATCGGCGGACTGGGTCATCTGCCCTGCTTCATGCGGGAAATCGTAGGCTCGGGCAAGCCTTGCGCGGCGCGCGATGGTTGCAGCCGGGGCGCGGCAATGGCAAGGGCAGGGACATCATGACCGACACACCCACCGTTCCCGCCGCGCTGGACAAGACGTTCGATCCCGCTGTGATCGAGCACAAATGGTATGCCCATTGGGAAAGCAGCGGATCGTTCCGCCCGCACCGCCCCGCTGCGGTGCCGTTTACCATTGTCAACCCGCCGCCCAATGTGACCGGCAGCCTGCATATCGGCCACGCGCTCGACAACACGCTGCAAGACGTATTGATCCGCTATGAACGCTTGCGCGGCAAAGATGCGCTGTGGGTGGTCGGCACCGACCATGCCGGGATCGCCACGCAAATGGTGGTCGAACGGCAATTGGAGGCGCGCGGGGACAAGCGCACCAACTATACCCGCAAGGACTTCATTGACAAAGTTTGGGAGTGGAAAGAGACCAGCGGCGGCACGATCACGCGCCAGTTGCGGCGGCTGGGTTGTTCGATGGACTGGAGCCACGAACAGTTCACGATGGACCCGCATTTCACCCGCGCGGTGGTCAAAGTGTTCGTCGATCTGTTCAATCAGGGGCTGATTTACCGCGACAAGCGGCTGGTGAACTGGGATCCGGGTCTTAAGACCGCGATTTCCGACCTCGAAGTCGAAACCCGCGAAGTCCAGGGCGGGTTCTGGCGGTTCCGCTATCCGCTTGCCGACGGCGTGCGCCGCGATGACGGGCTCGACTTTATCGAAGTCGCCACCACCCGGCCCGAAACGATGCTCGCCGACATGCTGGTCGCGGTCCATCCCGATGATCCGCGGTACCGCAGCGTGATCGGCGCGTTTCTCGATCAGCCGCTGACCGGGCGGCGCTTGCGCGTGGTGGCGGATGAACACGCCGATCCGGCGCTCGGATCGGGTGCGGTAAAGATCACGCCGGGGCACGATTTCAACGATTTCGAGGTGGGCAAGCGCGCGGGGATCAAACCTGCGGAGATGCTCAATATGTTCAATGCCGAAGCGCATGTGGTCCAGACCGCCGATGGTCTGGTGCCCGAGCGCTTCGTCGGGCTGGAGCGGTTTGAAGCGCGCAAGGCCGTAGTAGCGGCCATGAACGACGCCGGTTTCCTTGTTCCCCATACCGACAAGGACGGCGGGGCGCACGACCATGAACCGCGAACGATCCAGACGCCCTATGGTGATCGCAGCGGGGTGGTGATCGAACCGTGGCTGACCGATCAGTGGTATGTCGATGCCAAAACCCTCGCCGCCGCGCCGCTGGCGGCAGTGCGGTCGGGGGCCATCGAGATCGTGCCCAAGACGTGGGAAAAGACCTTTTTCAACTGGATGGAAAATATCCAGCCGTGGTGCGTGAGCCGCCAGCTTTGGTGGGGGCACCGGATTCCGGCGTGGTATAACGCCGATGGCAAGGCTTATGTCGCCGCAACCGAGGCCGAAGCGCAAGCCTTGGCGGGCGATGGCGTGGTGCTGGTGCGCGACGAGGATGTGCTCGACACTTGGTTTTCATCCGCATTGTGGCCCTTTGCCACGCTCGGCTGGCCCGATCAGACCGCTCTGCTGGACCGGCATTATCCCAACGACGTGCTGATATCCGGGTTCGACATCCTGTTTTTCTGGGATGCGCGGATGGCGATGCAGGGGTTGCAGGTGACGGGCAAAGTGCCGTGGCGGCGGCTCTATCTGCACGGGCTCGTGCGCGCGGCGGATGGGCAGAAAATGTCCAAGTCCAAAGGCAATGTGGTCGATCCGCTCGGCCTGATCGACCGTTATGGGGCCGATGCCTTGCGCTTTTTCATGTGCGCGATGGAAAGCCAGGGCCGCGATGTCAAAATGGATGAACGCCGCGTCGAAGGCTATCGCAACTTCGCCACCAAGCTGTGGAATGCGGCGCGGTTCTGTCAGGCCAATGGCATCGGGGCGTCGTCTGATTTGCCAGCGCCGACCGCCAGCCTCGCGGTCAACCGCTGGATCATCGACGAAGTCGTGGACACGCTCGCGCTGCTCGATCAGGCGCTGGCCGACTTGCGTTTCGATGCGGCGGCCAATGCGATCTATCACTTTGTGTGGGACACGTTCTGCGACTGGTACATCGAATTCATCAAAGGCAGCTTTGATGCGGAAACGCGCGGTGTGGCCGGGTGGGTGCTCGATCAGATTCTGGTGATGCTGCACCCGTTCATGCCGTTTGTGACCGAGGAATTGTGGCACGCGCTGGGGCAGCGAAAAAAATGTTTGATAGAATCGCAATGGCCCAAACCAGATACTGGGGTCGATCAGGCGGCAAAAGCTGAAGTTGAATGGCTGATCGCCGCCATCCAAGAAATCCGGTCCCAACGGCTTGAAATCGGGTTCAAAGCCAGTGACCGCATTCCGATGGGAATTCTTGCTGCCGACGCCGATAAGCTGGAATTTCTGAATAGCCATATCGATTTCGTGCGGCGGTTCGGTCGCATCATTCCTTCGGAAATCTCTTGGAGTGAAGCTGGAGAGCCGTCCTCTCTGGGCGTTATTCATTGCGATCAATTCAAGGTGATTCCCGTAAACCATACCAGCTTTATCAGTGTCCAAATTCCTATTGATGGAGTGACATTTCTGGCATTCACCTCTGGATTTATTGATCTCGATGCGGAACGTGAGCGCTTGACCAAGGGAATTGGTGCCTCGCAAAAAGAAGCCAAAGCGCTCGAAAGCCGGTTGAGTAATCCTGCATACCTAGAAAACGCCAAACCCGAAGCAGTGGAAAAGGCCCGCGCCGATTATGCGCGCCACCACGCCGAAGCCATGCGCCGTGCTGCTGCGCTGGCACGGCTGGGGTGATGGGCGCATTGTCTTGCCCAGACGATGGCCCCCACCCCCAACCCCCTCCCCTGAAGGGGCGGGGGCTATGGGTTGCGCGATTGGTGCGCGGTGCCGCCCCGGGTCCCCCTTTGGGGGAGGTGGCAGCCCGCAGGGCTGACGGAGGGGGACACCATTGCTGGCCCGCACCCTATCTTTACCCGTCGCGCCCCCTCCGTCAGCGCTTTGCGCTGCCACCTCCCCCAGCGGGGGAGGAACTTGCGCGGGGCAGGGTGAGGTGAGGGGGGCGAAGCTGATCTTGGCCACCACCACGCCGGGTGAGGCGGAGATTTTCGCCTCGTTGCAGGGTGAGGGCGCGTCGGTGGGGCGGCCTTCGGTGTTTGTGCGGCTGTCGCGGTGCAACCTTGCCTGCCAGTGGTGCGATACGGCTTATACGTGGCGGTTTGACGGCGATAACCGGCCGCATCGTGACAACCGCGCGTTTGCCCGCGCGGCCAACCAGATCGGCTTGTCTGCCGCCGAAGTGGCAGAGCGGATCGTGGGGCTGGGCATACCCCGGCTGGTGGTCACCGGGGGCGAACCTTTGCTTCAGGCCCCGGCGCTGGCGCAGATGCTGGCGCTTGTGCGCGCGCGAGGCATTGCCCATGTCGAAGTGGAAACCAACGGCACGATTGCCCCGCCGCCCGCGCTCGATGCGCTGATCGACCAATACAATGTCAGCCCGAAACTGGCGCATTCGGGCAATCCGGCGGACCTCGCGCTGATCCCCGCGCGGCTGGCGCAGTGGGCCGCTGACCCGCGCGCGTTATTCAAATTCGTGATTGCCAGCCGTGCCGATCTGGCCGAAGTGGCCGCGCTGGCGCAAACCCATGGCATTGCCCCCGACCGCCTGTTCGTAATGCCCGAAGGCACGGACAGCGCAACTTTGCGGCAGCGTTCGGCGTGGCTGGCACCTGCCGCGCTTGCTGCCGGGTGGCGTTTTAGTGATCGGCTGCATATCCATCTTTACGGCGACACGCGCGGCACTTGAGGCGCGGTTGCCGCGCGCCGCCAAACCTGCAAAGGACCCGTTCCACCCAGCCGATTGCCCCCGCCGATGCCCGCCAATGTGTTGCTTGCCGCCACCCTGATCGCCGCGCCCGATGCCGCGCCTATCGTGGTCACCGTGCGGCCTTTGCCCGATTTGCCCGCGAGCGCGGCTTATGCGGTGTCGCAGATCGATGCCGTGCGTGTCGCGCAAGTGCCGTCGGGGCGGCTCGAAGATGCTCTGGCCGATGTCGCCGGGGTGCAACTGTTCCGGCGTTCGGACAGCCGCGCCGCCAATCCTTCGGCACAAGGTTTCACATTGCGCGGGCTGGGCGGCAATGCCGCGAGCCGCACGCTGGTGCTGCTGGACAGCGTGCCGCAGGCCGATCCGTTTTTCGGCGCGGTGCCGCTGACCGCGATCAATCCGGCGGATCTGGCCGCGGTGCGGGTGATCCACGGCGGGGGCAGCGGCGCGTTTGGCGCGGGCGCGGTGGCGGGGACTATCGACATCACCAGCGCCGCGCCGCCCGCGCGCGCGCGGATCGATGGCGAAACGCTGGTCGATGATCGCGGCGATACCAGCCTTGCGGCAGGCATTGCCCCGCGCTTGGGCAGCGGTTTTGCGGTGCTGTCGGGGCGGTGGGATCGGGGGCCGGGCTTCTGGACCACGCCGCTTGGCCAGCGCGGTTCCACGAGTGCAAAGGCGCGCTATGCCAGTTGGTCGCTCGGTTTGCGCGCGGTGGCGTCGATTGCGCCGGGGGTTGATCTGCAAGCGCGGATCGCCGCGTTTGATGATCGGCAGACTTTGCGCTTTACCGGCGCGGACACCGGCATGAGCGGGCACGATGCCGCGCTGCGCATGGTTGGGCGGGGGCGCTGGCAGTTTGACGCGCTGATCTATGGCCAGTGGCGCGATTTCCACGCGATGACGCTGAGCACCGCGACCTATTTGCCCGCCACCAATCAGCGCGCCACGCCCGCGCGCGGGCTGGGGGGCAAGCTGGAACTGCGCCCGCCGCTGCCGCCGGGGCACGTGGTGCGGCTGGGGGCCGACTGGCGCAGCGCCGATGGGCACGAAGACGAGGATATCTACACCAAAGGCACGATCACCAGCCATCGCCGAGAAGGTGGCCGCAACGATGATCTGGGGCTCTATGCCGAAGCGGCGTGGGACATCGGCCTGGCGCAATTGACCGCAGGCGCGCGCGGGGATCGCTGGATGATCGGGCAGGGCCGCATCCAGACCACGAACGCCGCCGGACAAGCGCTGACCGACACGGCCTTTCCCGACCGCACGGGCTGGGCGGGATCGCTGCGCGGCGGTGTGCTGGTCCATGCCGGGTCGAGCATCGATTTGCGCGGATCGGCCTATACCGGGTTGCGCCTGCCGACGCTGAATGAACTCTACCGCAGTTTCAGCGTTGGCACGGTGACCACGCTGGCCAACCCTGCGTTGATCGCAGAAGCCTTGCGCGGGGGCGAAGCCGGGCTCGACTGGCGCGTGGCGCGCGGCATCACCATCGGTGTGACCGCGTTTGACAACACCGTGCGCCATGCCATCGCCAATATTGCGCAAGGGGCCAACCAGCAGCGCCAGAATGTGCCCGCGATCCGCGCGCATGGCATCGAAGCAGCGGGCAGCGCGCAATGGCGCACGCTGACGCTGTCGGGCACGCTCGCTTGGACAATCGCGCGGATGGATGCGCCCGGCCAAAAATATGATGGTCTGCGCCCGCCGCAGACTCCGCGTCTGGCGCTCAGCGCGAATGCCGCGTGGACCCCGCGTCCCCGCTGGACCCTGTCGCTGACGTTGCGCCATGTCGGCGTGGCTTATGAAGACAGCCTGTCCACCGCCGCACTGCCGGGGGCGACCACGCTGGGCGCCTATGCCGCGTTGCCGATTACCGGGCCGGTCACACTGGTGCTGCGCGGCGAAAACCTGACCGATGTGGCGGTCGTGACTCGCAATTCGGGTGGCACCACGGATATCGCCACCCCGCGCACAGTATGGGCGGGAGTGCGCATCGCGATCAAATGAATACCGGGGCCGTGCGTTCCGTCACACGGCCCCGGCAATCGGATCAGTTTGCCGGTGTGGCAGGTGTCGGGGCGGCGGGTGCAGCGCTCACCAGTGTTACGTCTTCATCGACAAAGCCATTAACGACAGCGCCAATCGGCAAATTCGCGCTGGTGCCGGTGGTGAAAAAACCGGCAATCGGAACGAATGCGATGGCTGCGACCACTCCGGCAGTGCCGGTTACGCCTTTGTCGTCAAAAATGCCGCGCAACCTGATCTTGCGTTCACCAACGGTTACGTACAGCAGGCGCGCAGCGATCCGGCCCGATTTGCCCCACATGCCCTTGAAGCGGACATCGGTGATTTCAGCCACCGCCTTGCTGCCTGCCGGGATCACGACCACTTCATTGACCGTAACCGGATCGAGCACTTCAAGATGCGCGAGATATCCCGCCTCAAGCTTTTTGTTTTTTGAGGTGATCGTTTCTGCCATCTTGAGCGAGATCGGGGTGCCAGCATGCAAGATGCCGGGATTATTCGCCGGGGGTGCCGCAATGGGCAGCGGGGCGGTCGGTGCGGCGGGTGCCAGTTGTGCGGCTGGTGCCTCTGACGTGGTTTGCGCCAAAGCAGGTACCGCGCCCATCACCAAAGCGCCCGCAAAAGCGGCAGAATAGATCATTTTCATCGAAGACACCCCTGATAAACCGCCCTCACCAGAACGGCTTTTTCAGATTAGCGCGTTTGCAGGACGGTTGCAAACCGGAGAAAGCTGTCACAGACCGGCTTTGGTCATCCAGTCGTGGAACAGGCGGACCGGGCGTGATTGCAGCGCACGCGGGCGGCAGACGAACCAATAGCTGTAGGGGCTGTCCACCTCGATGTCATAGACGCGTGCCAGCCGGGCATCATGGCTGCGGGTGAAATGATCGTCGTGCATGATCGCGATGCCCAGCCCTTGTGCGGCGGCTTCGAGGATCAACTGGCCCGAATCGAAGTGATCGATGGCGGCAGGCACGAGATTTTCCAGATGGAGCGTGCGCTTCCACGCCTCAAAGCTCATCGGCAGATCGTTGTGCACCAGAAAAGTCTGCCGCGACAGCGCGTCGAGATCGGGCCGCTCGCCCAGCCCGGCTGCGAGGTCACGGCTGGCGATGGCATAGACGCGGTTGTGATCGAGCCGCACCGCATGGAGCGAGGCATCGGGCCCTTCGGACAGGATGATCGCGGCATCGATGGTATCGCCCAGCTTGGTTTCGGCGGCGTGCCCGCTGTCGATATCGATATGCAGTTGCGGATGCAGCCGCCGCAATTCGCCCAGCCGGGGAAACAGCCGCTGGCTACCGAACAACGGCAAGACCCCCAGCCGCAGCCGCAGCACTTTGCCGGTGTCGATCACGCGGTCGATCCGGTCGGCCATTTCATCGATCAGCGGCGCGACGGCATCATACAACACCTGGCCTTCGTCGGTCAGCTTGAGCGCCTGGTGCTTGCGTTCGAACACCGGTTTGCCGACGAATTCCTCCAACCCGCCAATCCGCCGCGACAGCGCCGACGGGCTGAGCGCCAGTTCGGCAGCCGCAGTCTTGGCCGATCCGGCGCGCACCACGCGGATAAAGGCTTCGAGCGCGCGGAGCGGGGGCAGGCGGCGGATCATGGCTGGTCAGTCAATCCCCGTTATCCCCACTGGCAAGCGGCGCGTGCAGCCGCAACCGGGTCAGCCGTCGTTCGTCGCCCCCGGTCACCTCGATCCGCCAGCCGCTGGCATGATCGATCACCCGGCCTACCGGCGGCACTTCACCCGCCAGCACTACGGCCAACCCGCCCAGCGTATCGACATCTTCGGCAATAATCGCAAGCCGGGGATCCACCCTTTTGCCGACATCGTCGAGTTCGGCGCGGGCATCGACATCCCACGTCGTGGCATCGCAGCGATGGATCAGATCGACCGGGGCATCATCGTGTTCATCTTCGATTTCGCCGACGATTTCTTCGACCAGATCTTCAAACGTGATGATCCCGTCGGTGCCCGAATATTCGTCGATGACAATGGCGAGGTGGGTGCGGCTGGCGCGCATGTCGCCCAGCACATCGAGCGCGCCGCGCGCCTGCGGCACGAATAGCGGCTGACGCATCAGGTGCGACCAGTCACCGGGCGCGGCCGCGCCGTCCAGCGCCATCGCCGCGACAATCGGGAACAAGTCTTTTACGTGCACCATCCCGACCACTTCATCGAGCGATTCGCGATAGACCGGCAGCCGACTGTGGCCGTGATCGGCAAACGCAGCAACCAGTTCGGCAAAGCTGGCCCCGGCGGGCACGGCCACGATTTCGCCGCGCGGGATGGCTACATCATCGGCATCGTGTTCGCTGAAATGCAGCAGATTGCGCAACATCTGGCGTTCGAGCGGTACCAGATCACCCGTATGGTCCGCAGCATCGCCTTCATGATCGGCGATGGCTTCTTCGATTTGCGCGCGCAAGGACTGATCATTGCCGCGAAACAGCGCCTTGACCATGCGCCATAACGCGGAACTACTGTCGCTTTCGCCTGAACGGCTGTCACCATCCGGCTCATTGCCCTCGGGCACTGGGGTATTCTCCTTGATCGCGTCCGACTTTTCGCGATCCGCCTTTACGCATATGGATCGGGCAGGTCCAGCAGTGCAAGCGCCTTGCGCTCAAGCGCTTCCATCGCTGCGGCGTCATCGTCGCCGGTTTCATGGTCGTATCCGGCCAGATGGAGCAGGCCATGCACGATCAGATGGCAGGCATGGGCGCTGACGGGAATGGCTTTGGCGGCAGCTTCGCGCACGCATACGCCGTGCGCCATGATGACATCGCCCAGCATTGCCGGGGCATCGCCGTTACCACCGGCGCGCAACACGTCGTCGCGTGACAGCATCGGGAAAGACAGCACATTGGTCGCCTGATCGCGCGCGCGCCATTGCCGGTTCAACGCCCGGACTTCGTCATCATCGGCCAGGACCAGACTGACCAGCAGCGAGGAATGCGCGATTTCGGGCGCGACTGCGGCGGTGGCAGCCGCCGCTGCTGTGGCCAGCGCGGCCCAGTCGGTGGCCGCGCCCCACACCGGATCGATATCGATGTCGAGCGTGGGCGCGCTCAACCCCCGACATCCTGCGCGCCGGCGCCTTCATAGGCTTCGACAATCCGGCCGACGATGGGATGGCGCACGACATCGCCGATCCCGAACCGTACCGTGCCAATTCCTTCAACGCCTTCAAGCCGCCGCACCGCATCGGCCAGCCCGCTACCACTGACTCCGCCCGGCAGATCGACCTGACGCGGATCGCCGCAGATCACCATGCGGCTGTTCTGGCCAAACCGGGTGAGGAACATTTTCATCTGGGCAGGCGTGGTGTTCTGCGCTTCATCAAGGATGACAAAAGCATCGGCCAAAGTGCGTCCGCGCATAAATGCAATCGGCGCAACTTCGATTTCGCCCGATGCCATGCGCCGTTCGACTTGTTCGGGCGGCATACAGTCATAGAGCGCGTCATAGAGCGGGCGCAAATAGGGATCGACTTTTTCCTTCATGTCGCCCGGCAGAAAGCCGAGGCGTTCGCCCGCTTCGACCGCCGGGCGCGACAGGATCAGCCGTTGCACCGATCCGCTCATCAATTGCGCGACCGCTTGGGCCACCGCGAGGTAAGTCTTGCCGGTACCTGCCGGGCCGAGCGCAAAGATCACCTCATCGCGTACAAGTGCGCGCATATAATCGATCTGCGTCTTTGACCGGGGGGCGATGGTCTTGCGCCGGGTGCGGATCAGGATCGGCGGATTGTCGAGCGGTTCGCCGGTGATAATGCCTTCGAGCGTCGGCTCGTTCGACATCGCGATCAGCGCATCGACCGATCCGGCATCGATCTCGTGGCCAGCGAGCAGCCGCTGGTGCAACCCGCGCAGCACATCGCGCGCCCGCGCCACCGCATCATCAGGCCCTTCGATCAGCGCGCGGTTGCCGCGCGCCGAGATATAAACGCCCAGCCGGTTTTCTATCTGCACCAGATTGGTATCGAATTGTCCAAACAGCGCACCGAGCACCGTCTGTTCGTCAAATTCGATGTCGATGCGCGCCCGGCGATGGGTCTCGCCCCGATGCGCGCCTTCGTGCGCGGCCCCGTAATGGCCCGCAGGTTCGCCCCGCGAATCGCGATGGGCCTCGTTTGCGGCGCGGGGAAATTTGCGTGCCATGCGGCTCCTGTGGTCAGGGGTTCACGGGTGTGAAGCCATGCTGACCATGATTATGCTTCGATGTGGCAGGCGCAAGACATCATGCGGCGAATTCGTGCGGGATGGGGTTTTTTGCACAGCCTCGTGCGCCAGGTTCGTCAATCGACGCGCCGCGCGGCGAGCGAATTGGGCCCGGCAGAGATCAGCTCGACTGTGACCAGATCGCCGATGGCGGCTGGGTCGGTAAAATGCACCGATTGCAACCACGGTGATTTGCCCAGCCATTGCCCGTCCTGACGCCCGCGCCGTTCGACCAGCACATTGCAACGCCGCCCGATCGAGGCGCGGTTGAACGCCAGTTGATCGCGATTGACCCGTGCGTGCAGGCGTTGCAGCCGGTCATCCATTACTTCGGCCGGTACTGCATCGCCCAGCGTTGCCGCCGGGGTGCCGGGGCGGGGCGAAAACTTGAAGCTGAACGCTTGCGCATAGCCAACCGCATCGATCAGCGCGAGCGTATCGGCGAATTCGGCCTCGGTCTCGCCGGGAAAGCCGACGATGAAATCGCCGGATAGCGCGATATCGGGCCGCGCGGCGCGCACCCGCGCGATCAGCTTCAGATAGCTGTCGGCGCTGTGGCTGCGGTTCATCGCGCGCAACACCCGATCATTGCCCGATTGCACCGGCAAATGCAGAAACGGCATTAACTTGGGATTGTCGGCATGGGCGGCGATCAGCGCATCGTCCATGTCGGCGGGATGGCTGGTGGTGTAGCGGATCCGCGCAAGATCAGTGATTGCCGCGAGCGCCTCGGCCAGCCCGGCCAGCCCAATGGCGCGGCCCCGGTCGTCTGTGCCGCGCCACGCGTTGACATTCTGCCCCAGCAGCGTGATTTCGCGCGCGCCGCCTTCGACCAGCGCGCGCGCCTCGGCGATCAAATCGGCAAACGGGCGCGACAGTTCCGCACCGCGCGTATAGGGCACCACACAATACGTGCAGAACTTGTCGCAGCCTTCCTGAATTGTCAGAAACGCGCTCGGCCCGCTTTTGCGCCGCCGGGGCAGCGCGGCGAATTTGGCGGTTGCAGGCATGTCGGTTTCGGTTTCACGGCCACCTGCTGCTGCTGCTGCGACCATCGCGGGCAGGCGGTGATAGGCTTGCGGCCCGACCACCACGCGCACCGATGGCGCGCGCGCCATGATTTCCGCCCCTTCGGCTTGCGCCACGCAGCCTGCCACCGCGATCAACGGCGTGGTGCCGTCCTCGCGCCGCAGCCGACCAATATCGGAATAGACTTTCTCGGTCGCCTTTTCGCGGATGTGGCAGGTGTTGAGCACCACCAGATCAGCCGTATCGCGCGCGCCTGCCGCGCTCATTCCTTCGGCAACGAGCAGTTCGGCCATCCGCTCGCCATCATAGACATTCATCTGACAGCCAAAGCTGGTGACGTGAAAGGTGCGGGGTGGGGTCAAACTGGCCATCGGGCTGGCCCTTACGCGCGTTTTGCCGCGCACGCAAAGGGGCCTAACGCTTTGGATACACCAATTTTAGATCGACCGTGCGCTTGCCAACCGCGCCCCGATGCCATTACGCCGCGCGATCAGGGGGCACATAGCGGACCGGGCCAACGACTTGCGCAAACGGTCGCAGCGGTTTGCCCAGCCGTGCCTCAAGCGCGGGCACGATACGCGCGCGCGCTTCGGCGGCGATGGCTTTGCGTCCGGCAAAGTCCCGTGGATCAAACGGTTCGAGGTAAAATACGTCAAGCCGAAACGCGCCACGCCGGGCAAGCAAGCGCTTGGCATTGTCCACCCCGCTTTCGGTGCCGATCCAGCCGATCCATTCACCGATGTCGCCGCCATAATCGAGCACAACCGGCTGAACCAGCACTCCGGGCGGCGGGGGTTCCAGCACCCGCAGCATCGATGTCTTGAACGGCAGCAGCGATTTGCCATCGGTGGTGGTGGCTTCGGGAAAGACCGTGATCGACCAGTTGTCGGCAAGCGCTTCGCGCAGCCGGTTGATCTGTTCGGCCACGCCCAGCCGGTCTTCGCGGCTGACAAAGACGGTGCGGTTGATCCGCGCCAGCCAGCCGACCAGCGGCGCAACCCCCAGTTCGGCTTTGGCCACGAACGCGGTTCCGCTCGCTCCGCCCAGCGCCAGAATGTCGATCCACGACAGATGGTTGGCCACGAAGAACACGTCGCGTTTCAGCGGTACGCCGTGAACGCGCAGCCGCGCCCCGCACAAGCGGCAGGCCACGCGCAAAAACAGCTTGGGAAATGGCGATCCATAATGGACCGTGCGATAGGCATAGTGCAGCGGCACGCAAATCAGCAGCGCGATCAGCAGGCCAACCCCGCGCAAGCCAATACGCAGCCAGCCTATCCACGAAATCGGCTCCCCCCGTTCGGGCCCGATCTTGCGCCGTGCGGCGGCGCGCAATTGCGGTTCAGGCGTCACGGTCCAGCTTGACCCCATAAAGTTCCATGCGGTGATCGACCAGGCGATAGCCCAGCTTTTCGGCAATCTGGCGCTGCAAGGCTTCGAGTTCGGGATCGACGAATTCGATCACCCGCCCGGATTCGACATCGATCAGGTGATCGTGATGCGCCTCTGGCGTGGCTTCATAACGCGAACGGCCATCGCCGAAATCATGACGATCCAGAATTCCGGCTTCTTCGAACAGCCGCACCGTGCGGTAAACGGTCGCAATCGAAATGCGCGGATCGCGCGCGGCGGCGCGTTCGTGCAGCCGCTCGACATCGGGATGGTCATCGCTTTCGGACAGAACCTGGGCGATCACCCGGCGCTGGTCGGTAATGCGCAGACCCCGTTCAGCGCATAAGGCTTCGATATCGATTGGCTGGTGCACTGGTCATCCGCAAACATCGCTAAAACACGCCGCGATGATAAGGCTTTGCGCGGGGACTGCAACTGTCCGAGCGCAGTGATGCGCCGCTTTGGTCCGGGAGCAGCGCGACAGTGGATCAGACTTCGCGCATCAGCGCGATTGCGGACTGGTTCCGCAATCGCGCTGTTTGCCTTCAGCTTGCTGTTTTGGCTTTGCCACGCTTGGGCGCAGGCTTGCGGCCAAGGCCAATTTTCTTGGCCAATTCGCGGCGGGTTTCGGCATAGTCCGGTGCCACCATGGGGTAATCGGCCGGCAGGTTCCAGCGCGCGCGGTACTGGTCCGGGGTCAGGTTGTACCGCGTCATCAGGTGGCGCTTGAGCATCTTGAGCTTTTTGCCGTCTTCAAGGCAGACGATATGATCGTGCTTGACCGAAGCGCGGATCGACACTGCCGGTTCCGGCAGCGGTTCGGGCGCTGGCTCGGCGGGTTCAAGCCCGGACAGCGCATTGAATACATTGCTGATAAGCCCGGCGATGTCACCCACCGCAACGCTGTTGTTGCTGACATGGGCAGCAACAATATCAGAAGTAAGTGTGATCAGCGTCTCGCGCAGATCCGTGTCAATTTCAGTCATGGCAAACCGGCCTTCCAACTTGTGTGATTATTCGTATCGGGATTATCCGGAACCTCATTCCGCCGAAATCGTGACTGCGGCAGTTAAGAACCAGCCCTGATTTCAGGGTATATAGGGATTAGTTTGATTCCTACAACAAGTGATTGTGTCGTTATCACAAAAAAGCATTACTGTTTAGGCAGAGGTAACGTTTTCGCTGGCCGCTGTGATCAGATATTCCTGTGTAATCGCATCGATCCGTTCGCCGTTCGCCGTGCGGTAATAGCCGGGCCGGATGCCGACAGGATGAAAATCGTGTGCAGCATAGAGTATCCCGGCCGGATTATCGCGGCGCATTTCCAGAAACAACCGTATGATGCCCCGCGCTTGCGCGTTGGCGATGAATTCGCCCAGCAGCCGGTGGCCCAGCCCGCGCCGCCGCCATTCGGGTGCGATGGCAAACAGCAACAGTTCTTCTTCATCGAGCACGCTGCGCGACAGGTAAAATCCGGCAACCGGCGCATTGGCCCAAGCGTCGATGCGGCCATCGGGCGTAATCAAGCCATAATGCGTGCTGGTCAGCAGCAGCGCATCGCTGACCTGGCGGCGGTTCCACGCTTCGCCGAATTCGGGTGGAAATGCTGCGACCATCACCCCCATGATGTGGTCAACCGCGTCGAGTGGCGAAGGCACGCGCGATCCCGGTGCGTCAGAGCGGAATGCGATTAGATTGAATCGCATTCCGCTCTAGAGTCTTTGTTTTCGCATGATTTATTGCGAAAAACCGGTTCCCACTTTTTCGCATCACGCTCTAGACCAGCGGGGCGGGGTGATGCGGCAACCGCGCATCGGGCGCGCGACCATAAGCCGGGATTGCCGCTGCACACCACGCGGATTGGGGCAGCAGCGCAAAGGCGCGTGCATCGGGCCGGATCGGCAGCGCCTGAGCGCCAGTGTTCGCGGCGACGTGTTCGGCTGCGCTGCCAGCCACCACCGCAGCCACCGCGCGCGCGATCACCGCAGCGGGTGCCAGCGATGCTACGTCGGCCAGTGCCGCGCCGTCCGCGCCGAACGGCTGAAAAAACCATTCGCCATGGCCGCCGGTCATCACCACATCGACGGGCGTTTCACCGAGCGTTGCGCGCGCCATCGCCGCAACCAGATCGAGCGACCCATAGCCGCCAAGGTCTGCCCCCCACACCAGGGCGAGCGCGCGCGCAGCGGCAAGGCCGACGCGAATCCCGGTAAAGCTGCCCGGACCCAGATTGACCATGATCCGTTCGGCGCGCCCGTGACCGGGCAGCGCTGCGATCATCGGCACCAGCCGTTCGGCATGGCCCCGGCCCAAGATCGCATGGTCACCGCTGATGAGCCGGTCACCGGCGAACAGCGCGACTGACGCGGCTTCGGTGGCGCAATCGATGACCAACAGTGGCATTGCCGCCGCCGTCAATCAGGCCGCGCGCACTTCGCTGACTTCGGGCACGTAATGTTTGAGCAGCGATTCGATGCCGTGTTTGAGCGTGGCGGTCGATGACGGGCAGCCCGAACACGCGCCCTGCATCCGCAAATAGACCACCCCGTCGCGAAACCCGCGATAGGTGATATCGCCGCCGTCGTTGGCGACAGCCGGGCGCACCCGCGTTTCGATCAGATCCTTGATCTGGTCGATTACATCGGCATCAGCGGGATCGTCGGCCAGACCATCATCGTCGTCGCCGGGTACAGCGAACGCTGCAACCCCTGGGGCAAACAACGGCGTCTGCGTGGCGAAGTGATCGAGCAGCACTGCGAGCGCTTGCGGCTTGGCATCGCTCCAGGCCACGCCCGGCGCAAGTGTTACCGCCACGAAATCGCGCCCGAACAGCACGCCCGTCACATCGCCGAGGGCAAACAGCGCTTCGGCCAGCGGCGAAGCGGCTGCGGCTTCGGACGACGTGAATTCGCGCGTGCCAGTGGCCATGACCACTTCGCCGGGCAGGAATTTCAGCGTTGCCGGGTTGGGCGTCGTTTCGGTTTCAATAAACATGCCTTGGAATGTAAGTCAGCGTGGCCCGCGGTCAAGGGGCTTGGAGGGCGCAAATTGGCCGATTGTGCCGTTTGGGCGCTGGCGGGACGGCGTGGTGCGGCGTATGGACCCCGGAATGACTTCAGCCGCCCACCGAATCGCCGCCGCCTTTGCCGCCCTGATGCTGTCCGCCCCCGGCACCGGGCTTGCCGTCACAGCGCCAGCCCCTGCGATCATCCCGCTGCCGCTGCAGCCGGTGGTTGCCGCCGCCATGCGCGACTGTTCGATGCGCACCGCATCGGGGCTGGGTTACAGCGTGCTGCGCGATGGCAGTGGCCCGCGTCCGGGCAAGACCGATTTCGTGCTGATCGGCTATATCGGGTATCTGGCCAGCAGCGGGCAGGTGTTCGACCAGAATCCGGGTGCGCCGCTCGGGCTTGATGCGGTCATCCCCGGTTTTGCCGAAGGGCTGCAACTGATGCCGCGCGGTAGCGTCTATCGGCTCTGTGTGCCTGCCGCGCTTGGCTATGGTGCGGCGGGTGCGGGCAGGGATATCCCGTCCAATGCCGATCTGGTGTTCCAGATCGAATTGCTCGATTCCAAAACTTCCGCCGAAATCGAAGCGATGCACAAAGCGCAAGGCCCCGCCACGACAAATTCACCGACGCCTTAAACGCATTCACTGGCCCTTCAGTATCAGGCCGCGTATAACCCGGTGCATGGTGTCTGTGCAGCGGCGCATCGTGCGCTTCGGTCTTGGTGTTTCAATTCTGATCGGAGCCGCGTTTGCGTCGGCTCCGGCGCTGGCAGGCCCGGCGTCAGACTGGCTTTATGCCGCGTCTGACGTTCCGCGCGATCCGCAATGGACATTCGGGGTCTTGCCCAACGGCTTGCGTTATGCGGTGCGCCGCAACGGGGTGCCTCCGGGGCAAGTGTCGATCCGCTTTATCGCCGATGTTGGCTCGTTGTATGAAACCGATGCGCAGCGCGGCTATGCCCATCTGATCGAACATTTGTCGTTTCGCGATTCAAAATACCTCAAATCGGGCGAAGCGATCCCGACTTGGCAAAAGCTCGGCGCGACATTCGGCAGCGACACCAATGCCGAAACCAGCCCGACGCAGACGACGTACAAGCTCGATCTGCCCAATGCCTCGCCCGCCACGATCACCGAAACGTTCAAGCTGCTGTCAGGCATGATCACCGCGCCGATCTTCACGCCGCAAGGCGTGCGCACCGAAGTGCCGATCGTGCTGGCCGAAATGCGCGAGCGCGAAGGACCAGAGGCCCGCGTGGTCGAGGCCACCCGCGCGACGTTTTTTGCCGGGCAGCCGCTGGCCAACCGCGCGCCGATCGGCACCGTCGCCACGCTCGAAGCGGCCAGCGCGGCCAGCATCAAGGCGTTTCACGATATGTGGTACCGCCCCGATAACAGCGTGATCGTGGTGGTCGGCGATGCCGATCCCGCCATGCTGATCGGGCAGATTACGACATGGTTCGGCCCGTGGCGCGCGGCGGGCAAAGCGCCACCGCAGCCCGATTTCGGCGCGCCCCAGCCGCCGCCCGGTGGCGGTCTGGTGGGGGAAACCGCGGTTATCGTCGCGCCCGATCTGCCGCGCACGTTTAACAGCGCGATTTTGCGCGCTTGGCACAAAGTCAACGATTCCATCGCCTATAACCAAGGTAATATTATCGACCGGCTGGCGCTCGCGCTGATCAACCGCCGGATCGAGGCGCGCGCGCGCGGCGACGCCAGCTTTCTCGCCGGGTCGGTCGATCAGGCCCGCATCAGCCGTTCTGCCGATGCCACGTTAATCAGCGTCACCCCGCTGGGCGATGACTGGCAAAGCGCGGTGCGCGATGTGCGCGCGGTGATCGCCGATGCGCTCGCCACTGCGCCAAGCACCGAAGAAATTGCGCGCGAAGTCGCCGAATTCGACATCAGTTACAAAGTGCCGGTGGAAACGCAGGAAACCGAATCCGGGTCAAAGCTGGCCGACGATATCGCTGAAGCGGTCGATATCCGCGAAACCGTGGCCGACCCTGCCACCGTCTATGGCATTTTCAAGGCGACGATCCCGCTGTTTACCCCGCAGGCAGTGCTGGCGCATACACGCGCGCTGTTTGCGGGCACGGTGCAACGCGGCGTACTGATCGCCGCGCGCGCCAGCGATGCCACTGCTGGTGATGTGCGCGCCGCGCTGCTGGCTCCGGTCGATGCCGCTGCGGGCAGCCGGCTCGCGCCCGCGCAGTTGACATTTGCCGATCTGCCCGCGCTTGGTACCCCGGCAACGGTGACCGAAGCCGCGCCAACCGGGATGCTGGCAATCGAGCGGCTCACGCTGTCGAACGGGGTCAAAGTGCTGCTGTGGCCGACCGATCACGAACCGGGCCGGATTATCGCGCGCGTGCGGTTCGGCGGCGGGTTTGCGGCCATCAACCCCGCCGATGCGGTCTATGCCCCGCTCGGCCAAATGGCGCTGATGGACAGCGGGTTTGGCGACCATGGCCGCGAAGACCTTGACCGCTTGGCGACCGGGCGCAAGCTGAGCCTCGATTTCGATATCGGCGATACGACATTCGGATTTTTCGCCGATACCCGTCCGGCGGATATGGCGGATCAGCTCTATCTGTTTGCGGCGAAGCTGGCGCGGCCACGTTGGGATGGTCGCCCGGTGCTGCGCGCGCTCGCAGCCGCGCGGTTGGGCTATGCCAGCACCAATTCGTCACCAATGAAAGTGCTGCAACGCGATCTGCCATGGCTGATCCGGGATCGCGATCCGCGCTTTGCCCAGCCCACGCCGGATGATCTGGCCAAAGCCACCCCCGCCGGATTTCGCCGAGTATGGGAACCGCTACTGCGTCAGGGGCCGATCGAGGTCGATCTGTTCGGCGATTTTAACCGCGATGATGCAATCGCCGCGCTCGCGCGCAGTTTCGGCGCGCTGCCTGTGCGCGAGGCCCCGGTGCCGGGCGTGCTGGCACCGCACTTGCCCGCGCCGAATGCTACGCCGTTTGAACTGACCCACCGGGGGGATCGCGATACAGCGGCGGCGCTGGTGGCTTGGCCGACCGGTGGCGGACGCGCAGGCGTGCGCGAGGCGCGCCAACTCGATCTGCTCGCGCAGATTTTCCAAAACCGCCTGTTTGACGAAATGCGCGAAAAGATCGGCGCGAGCTATGCCCCGCAAGTCAGTTCGTCATGGCCGCGCGACCTTGCCTCGGGCGGCTATGTCGCGGCGACGACGCAATTGCGCCCGCGCGATCTGCCGGCGTTTTTCGCCGCCGCGCAGACTATCGCCACCGATCTGGCCGCCGCGCCGCCCAGCGCCGATGAAATCGCGCGCGTAACCGAACCGATGAAGCAGTGGATCACCCGCCTTTCGACCGGCAACGGGTTTTACCTCGACCAGTTGCAGGGCGGCGCGCTCGACCCGCGCAAATTTGCCGATCTCGGCACGATCCTCAACGATTCGTCGCAGACCACGCCGCAGGCGATGCAGGATCTGGCGCGCCGCTATCTGAAACCCGATACCAGTTGGAAACTGCAAATCGTTCCCGCACAGAAGTGACCGACGCGGCCTTTGCATTTTCGGCCCGGCGCGCCTATCTCGCGCGGACAAATGGCGCAAATGTGGGACTAGGGACAGTGGCAAGCAACTGGAATGCAGATAGCTGGCGCGGGCACGAAGCGCGGCATTTGCCGGTTTACCCCGATGCAGACAAGCTGCGCGCGGTTGAAACCACGCTTACCAGCTTTCCACCGCTGGTCTTCGCGGGCGAAGCGCGCGCGCTCAAGGCTGATCTGGCTGAAGTTGCGGCGGGGCGCGGGTTCGTGCTCCAGGGCGGCGATTGCGCGGAAAGCTTTGCCGAATTCCACCCCAACAATATCCGCGACACCTTCCGCGTGCTGTTGCAGATGGCGGTGATCCTGACATTTGCCAGCAAGCAGCCGGTGATCAAAGTCGGGCGCATGGCGGGGCAATTTGCCAAGCCGCGCTCGTCCGCGATGGAAGTGCAAGGCAATGTCGCGCTGCCCAGCTATCTTGGCGACAATATCAACGGCATCGAATTCACTCCCGAATCGCGCAATCCCGATCCGGACCGGATGCTGCGCGCCTATTCGCAGGCGGCGGCCACGCTCAATCTGTTGCGCGCTTTTGCCACCGGCGGTTATGCCAATTTGCGCCAGGTCCACCAGTGGACGCTCGATCATATCGGCAAAAGCCCGTGGGCGGCAAAATTCGCCGAAATGGCCGACAAGATCGGCGAAGCGCTCGACTTCATGCAGGCTTGCGGGGTCAATCCCGCGACCGTGCCGCAATTGCAGGGCACCAGCTTTTACACCAGCCACGAAGCGCTGCTGCTGCAATATGAAGAAGCGATGACGCGGCAGGATTCGCTTACTGGAAAATGGTACGATACCAGCGCGCATATGCTGTGGATCGGGGATCGCACGCGGTTCGAAGGATCGGCGCATGTCGAATTCCTGCGCGGGGTGGATAATCCGATTGGCGTTAAATGCGGGCCGAGCCTTGGCACCGATGTGCTGCTGCGCTTGCTCGACACGCTTAATCCCGCGCGCGAAGCGGGGCGGATCACGCTGATTAGCCGGTTTGGTTATGACCAGATCGAATCCGGCCTGCCACCCCTGCTGCGCGCGGTCACGCGCGAAGGCCATCCGGTGGTGTGGTCGTGCGATCCGATGCACGGCAACGTGGTCAAGGCCGACAACGGCTACAAGACCCGCCCGTTCGACCGCATCTTGCGCGAAGTCGAAGGCTTCTTTGCGGTGCATCGGGCAGAAGGCACCCATGCCGGCGGCATTCACATCGAAATGACCGGGCGCGATGTCACCGAATGCACTGGCGGCGCGGTGGCAATCAGCGAAGCGGCGCTGGCAGATCGGTATCACACGCATTGCGATCCCCGGCTCAATGCCGCGCAATCGCTCGAACTGGCGTTCTTGCTGGCCGAAGCGATCAATCTCGAACGCGCCGGGCAAAAAGCTCAGGCGGCCTGACCGGCGTTGGGCGGGAAAGCCAAACGCGCGCGACACGCGGCGCTGCGCGACTTTCTGGTCGCGGCAGCGGGCGCGTTGACCCGCGTGAGTACGGCGCTGGGTGCACTGGCGGTGATCGCCACGATTGCGCTCGCGGTGGCAGGTTTGCATTGGCTGTCCGGGCCCCCGCCCCCGCCGCCCCCGCCGGGTGGCAATGGCGACAATCCGCGCGGTGTGCTCTATGTCCGCGATCTCGGGCGGCTGCCCGATGGGCGCCACACTTTTGATCTGGTGTACGAACTCGTGCTGCGCAATGCGACCCCGCGCGCGTTCACAATTGATTTCACGCGCGACCGGTTGGCGCTCGGCGATCCGCAAGTCGGGGCGGACGTGGTGGCATTGGGTCATGCTCCGGGCTTGTTTGGCCCCGCCGGGCCGCAAGGCGCGATCACGTGGCGGGTCGCGCTGGCGAGCGCGCAGGATCGTGCCACTGGCCTCGTCGGCGACTATCAGCCCGGATCATGGCGGCGGCACGCCGCGCATTATCGCGTGCGCGCGCGGGCTGACCAGCTTGCCGATGTCGCCATCGGCTTCGGTTTTCGCGCGGCCCCGCGACGCTGGTTTGCAGGGGCGCACAGCGCGGATGAGCCGGCAGGCATCGCCCATCATGAAGAGGTTCAGTTTGGCGCGGTCATTCGCGCGCGTTGCCCGCTGGGGGTGAGAATCGCAGGCGGCGAAGTTCGCGCCTTGTGCGCAGCCTGAAGGATTCGCCCACCCGTGTCGCAAATGGCGCATATTTTGGCTTTGGTTTGGTGGAAAACCCCTAATTTCCAAGGACTTTTCCGCCGACTGAAAGAAAATTGCAATTTATCGTTGACCGTCTGGCGAACCGTCCATATAGGCCACTCCACCGCAGCGGCAGGGTTGGTTTTCTCCGGTTCTTGCCCCGCTCGGTCGCCAACATAGACGGACAATCGCCTCCTCGCGAAAAGACGGGGATGGACGGTTGCCCGCTTCATTGTGTCGGTGGTTCTTTGACATTGTTGACAGATGAAGGGACATGCGGGCGACGGAGCCTGTTATCCGGGGTCTTTGGGCTCGGATTGACAGTAATAGGCCGTTGTTTGTATGTTCTTCGTATCCAAATACGTTTGAAATGCAGGTATCGGCTCCTGAAGTTTGGTTTTGTGTGGATTGCCAGTGCGAGAGTTCTGGTTCTGCATGGAGCTATGACAACAACTTGAGAGTTTGATCCTGGCTCAGAACGAACGCTGGCGGCATGCCTAACACATGCAAGTCGAACGGGACCTTCGGGTCTAGTGGCGCACGGGTGCGTAACGCGTGGGAATCTGCCCTTGGGTTCGGAATAACAGTTAGAAATGACTGCTAATACCGGATGAAGTCTACGGACCAAAGATTTATCGCCCAGGGATGAGCCCGCGTAGGATTAGGTAGTTGGTGGGGTAAAGGCCTACCAAGCCTACGATCCTTAGCTGGTCTGAGAGGATGATCAGCCACACTGGGACTGAGACACGGCCCAGACTCCTACGGGAGGCAGCAGTGGGGAATATTGGACAATGGGCGCAAGCCTGATCCAGC
>CAINGT010000047.1 GCA_903848655.1 uncultured Sphingomonadales bacterium | reverse complement strand
CATGATGCGAAAAAGTGGGCACCGGTTTTTCGCAAAAAATCATGCGAAAACAAAGACTCCTAGAGCATGATGCGATTCTTTCTTATCGCATCATGCTCTAGCGTAACTCACGCCGAACTCTCCGTCAGTGTGCTTCGTATTTTTGTGTCAGACGTCATATGCGATAGCCCTGCTGGGCCGGGGGTGCGCGGCGGTGGGTGGCACTTTCGAAACAGACCTTCAATGCGCATCGCCCCATGATGCGCCGTGGCCGATTTCCACCCCGAGCGGCACCGACAGTCTGACCGCAGGCTCTGCCGCGCCGATCATCACGCGTTCGATCACCGCGCTGGCCGCCGTGACATCGGCGTGCGGCAGTTCGAACACCAGTTCGTCATGGACTTGCAGCAGCATCCGCACATGGCCCAGCCCGGCGGCGGTCAGCGCCGGGGTCATCCGCGCCATCGCGCGTTTGATGATATCGGCGCACGTGCCCTGGATTGGCGCATTGATCGCGGCGCGCTCGCTGCCCGCGCGCTCGGTCTGGTTTTTGGCGTTGATGCGCGGAAACCACGTTTTGCGCCCGAACAGCGTTTCGGAATAGCCGCGTTCGCGCACGCTTTCCAATGTGCTGTGAATATAACGCTGGATGCCCGGAAACTGTTCGAAATAGCGGTCGATCATCGCCTGCGCTTCATCCGCCGTGGTGCCCAGCCGGGTGGCGAGGCCCCAGCGGCTGATCCCATAAAGGATCGCGAAATTGATCGTCTTGGCGCGCCCGCGCGTGTCGCGGTTCACGTCGCCAAACAGTTCGAGCGCGGTGCGCGCGTGGATATCCTGCCCTTGCGCAAAGGCTTCGCGCAAGGCGGGGACATCGGCCATATGCGCTGCCAGCCGCAATTCGATCTGGCTGTAATCCGCTGACAGCAGCACATTGCCCGGTTCGGCGACAAAGGCGGCGCGGATCTGGCGGCCGAGGTCGGTGCGCACCGGAATGTTCTGCAAATTGGGATCGTTTGACGACAAGCGCCCGGTCTGCGCGCCGACCAGCGAATAGCTGGTATGCACCCGGCCCGTCGCGGGCTTGATCGCGGCCTGCAAAGCATCGGTATACGTCGATTTGAGCTTGGACAGTTGCCGCCATTCGAGCACGAGCGTGGCGACTTCGGCCCCTTGGGCGGCAAGCGTTTCCAGCACCGACTGGTCGGTCGAATATTGCCCGCTCTTGCCCTTTTTGCCGCCTTTGTAGCCCAGCCGGTCAAACAGCACATCGCCCAGTTGTTTCGGGCTGCCGATGGTAAACGCGCCGCCGGCTTTGGCGTGGATGATCTGTTCAAGATCGGCGATGCGCGTGGCGAATTCGCCCGACAGCCGCGCGAGTTGATCGTGATCGACTTTGATCCCGGCCAGTTCCATCGCTGCGACCACCGGCACCAGCGGGCGATCAACGCGCTGATAGATGCGCGTGGCGTGTTCGTCGGCCAGCCGGGGCAGCAAGTGCTGATGCAGCCGCCATGTCACATCGGCATCTTCGGCGGCATAGCGCGTGGCATCGGCCAGCGGCACTTCGCCAAAGCCGATCGCCTTTTTGCCAGTGCCAGTCACCGTTTTGAAGCTGATCGTGGCATGGCCGAGATGGCGCTCGGCCAATTCGTCCATGCCATGGCCCCACGGCGCAAGATCGCCGCGCCCGGCATCGAGGCAAAAGCTCATCACCATGGTATCGCCGATGGGCGCAACCGCAATGCCGTGGCGCGCCAGCACCACCATGTCATATTTGATATTCTGCCCGACTTTGAGCACCGCATCGCTTTCGAGCAGCGGCTTGAGCAGGCGACAGGCGTGGGCGCGGTCAATCTGGTGCGGCACATCGGCAAACATATCGCTGCCATGATGGCCAAGCGGGATATAACACGCCGCGCCCGGCCCGACCGCAAGGCTGATCCCGACAAGCTCTGCCCCCACTGCATCGAGCGCGCTGGTTTCGGTATCGACCGCGACCCGTCCAGCGGCAAACCCGCGCGCGATCCATTCGGCCAGCGTCGCTTCGTCCTGCACACATTCATATGCGCTTGTGTCGATGGGCGGAAATTCTACCGGCGGCTGGCGATTTCCGGCGGGTGCCGCCGGATCAGTGTCCGCTGGCGCGACCGCCGCTGCCCGTGTGCCGAGCTTTTTCAGCAGGCTGGTAAAACCGTGCATTTGCAGGAATTCGGCCAACGGTTCGGGCGGGATCGGTCCGAGCACCAGATCGTCAAGCGCGACTGGTAGCGCGCAATCCTCTTTGAGCGCGACCAGCCGCCGCGACAGCCGCGCCATGTCGGCCTCTGCGATCAGGCTGTCGCGCAATCTGCCCGGTTTCATTGCCGGGGCGCTCGCCAGTGCGGCCTCAAGATCGCCATTGTCCTGAATCAGCCGCGTGGCGGTTTTGGGGCCGATTCCGCGAATTCCCGGCACATTGTCCACCGCATCGCCCATCAGCGCCAGCACATCGCCCACGCGTTCCGGCTCCACGCCGAATTTCTCGATCACTTCGGGGATGAAGATGCGCTGGTTTTTCATCGTGTCGAGCATATCGACCCGGCTGCCGTCCGCCGTCTCACCCACCAGTTGCATCAGATCTTTGTCCGATGACACGATGGTCACGTCCCAGCCTGCCGCGCTCGCGGCGCGGGTATAGGACGCGATCAGATCATCGGCTTCCAGCCCGGCTTCTTCGATACAGGCGAGGCTGAAGGCGCGGGTGGCATCGCGGATCAGCGGAAATTGCGGAACGAGATCTTCGGGTGCGGGGGGGCGGTGCGCTTTGTACAGCGGATACATGTCATTGCGAAACGTGATCGCGCCTTTGTCGAGGATTACCGCCAGATGCGTCGGGCCATCGGCGGCGTGAAGGTCTTCGGCCAGTTTCCACAGCATCGTGGTATAGCCATAGACCGCGCCCACCGGCGTTCCCGCCGGATTGGTCAGCGGTGGCAGGCGGTGATAGGCGCGGAAAATATAGGCCGAACCATCGACCAGATAAAGATGGCGGCGCGGCGTGGCGGGGATTTCCATGCGTGGTGTGTTATCGCGGGAATCAGGTTTGGCCCAGCGCTGATTTGCCAGATGCTTTATGCCGCAGTGCAACCGCAAATTCGCTTCGCCGCGCTGCAAAACCGCCCTGTCGCAGGACCAGAAAAGCGGAAAAAATCGTTCGCTTCCCAAGCGATATGACAAGGGTGCGGCAAAGGGTGCGTTGAACGCTTGCAACGCAATGAATTGCCGATTAATTGGGGCGCGAAGTCTATCGCCAGAATAGGCTTTGCGGCGGGCTCCATGCCCGCTGCGGTCCACTTCAATCCAGGGATTGTAACGCATGCGCAAGCTCATCCTCGTCGCGGTCGCCGGTACCGCTTTTGCTCTCGCGGGCTGCACCGGCACGCCGGCTCCGGCTCCTTCGGAAACCGCTTCGGAAGCTACCGACACCGGTTCGGCCGAAGCTTCGGCTCCTGCCGACGCCAGCGCAGCTGCTGAACCGAGCGCTGCTGCCAAGATGTAAGGGCTTGCCCGCAAGGGCAGGTTGCTTGGCACCGTCTTTGCGGACGGATTAACAAAACGGAGAGCTTGGTCGCAAGATCAGGCTCTCTTGTTTTGTCTTGATTGCACCACTTTTTACTTTCGGTGGACTGCGGCTCGCAGCACGCTCTGGAGCGTGATGCGAAAAAGTGGGAACCGGTTTTTCGCAATAAATCACGCGAAAACAAAGACTCTGGAGCGTGATGCGAAAAAGTGGGAACCGGTTTTTCGCGATAAATCACGCGAAAACAAAGACTCTAGAGCGTGATGCGAAAAAGTGGGAACCGGTTTTTACCTTCGGTGGCCTGCGGCTCGCAATACATCACGCGAAAACAAAGCCGCT
>CAINGT010000046.1 GCA_903848655.1 uncultured Sphingomonadales bacterium | reverse complement strand
GGTAAAAAGTGGGAACCGGTTTTTACCTTCGGTGGCCTGCGGCTCGCAATAAATCACGCGAAAACAAAGACTCTAGAGCGGTATGCGATTCAATCTAATCGCATTCCGCTCTGAGTTACCCCTCACGCGCCAAGCGGCGGATATCGACGCTGCCGTGAACATGCCGCCCTCGCCCTGAGCGCGCGGCGAGATGCAGGATGGCCGCAGCAACATCGCGTGCATGGACAGAGCGCCAAGTCGCACGTTGTCCGCGCAAAAACGGGTCGATCAAGGGCGCAACAATCTGCCCGATCCGTTCAAACCTGCGCGGTGTGCCAATACGCCGCCCGCGCAACAGACCGGGGCGCAAGATATCGATGCGGGGAAATTTCATGCGGATCAGCGCGGTTTCGATTTCGCCTTTGACCGACAAGTAGAAATTGCGCGATTCGGGGTCCGCCCCGGCGGAAGATACCAGGATGATCTGCCGGGTGCCCGCCAATCGCGCCGCGCGGGCAATCGCGATCACCAGATCGTGATCGACTGCGCGAAACCCGCGACGGTCGCCGCCTTGCGCCGCCAACGTCGTTCCCAGCGCAATCGCCAGTGCCGCCGGGCGGGCGCGCACAATCGCCGCGTGCCAGTCGGCGGGATCGGCCACCACCATTTCCAGCCGCGCACCGCGTGGAAACACCATCTCGCGCCGCGCCAGCGCCACCACCGGCACATCGGAGTGCTGCGCGGTCATCGCAATTACCGCTGATCCGATCAACCCGCTGGCCCCGACGAGCAACAGGGGCAGTCCGTGTTCATCAGACATTGCGCAAACCATCAGGCGCAGTGCCGGTCAGACGGGTGAATTGCTGAATTGCGAACCGGTCAGTCATTCCCGCGACATAGTCGGCAATCACCCGTGCGCGCCATGGATTGTCATCGGGCAGGCGCGCGCGCCAGTCATCGGGCAGCAACGCAGGATCAGCCGCATAAGCCGCGATCAGCCCGGCAATCACACCGCGCGCAACTTGCGCGGCGGCCACTTGTTCGGGATGAAGGTACAGCCGCGCATACATGAACCGTTTGAGCGCGCGCTCTTCATCCCGCATCGCGGCGGAAAATCCGCACAAGGCACGACCTGCGGCGCGCACATCGGCTGCGCTTTCCACCCCGGCGCTGCCGATACGCGCGCGCGTTTCATCGAGCACATCGTTGACCATCCGCCCGATCTGGCCCCGCACAAGTTCGCGCAAACACCGGTCAAGCGGCGCATCGGGCCAGCGCGCGCCAATCGCCTGCCACTGCGCGGCAAGCGAAGGCAATTCGCACAGATCATCAAGCGTCAGAAACCCGGCGCGCAAGCCATCATCGATATCGTGGTTGTCATACGCGATGTCATCGGCAATCGCCGCGACTTGCGCTTCAAGGCCGGCATGGCTGGCCAGATCGAGCGAAAAGGCCGCATCGCATGCGGCAAGCGCCCATGGCGGATGGCGCACCGGGCCATTGTGCTTGGCCAGCCCTTCGAGCGTTTCCCACGTCAGATTTAGCCCGTCGTGCTCGACATAAGGGCTTTCCAGCCGCATCAGCACGCGCAAGGTATTGGCATTATGGTCAAATCCACCATGCTCGGCCAGCGCGGCCTGCAACGCTGCTTCACCGGCATGGCCAAACGGGGGATGGCCGATATCGTGCGCCAGACATAAGGCTTCGGTCAGGTCTTCATCCAGCCCCAGCGCGCGCGCGATTTCCCGCCCGATCTGCGCGACTTCCAGACTGTGCGTCAGGCGGACGCGGTAATGATCGCCATCGGGCGCGACGAACACTTGCGTCTTGTGCCGCAACCGCCGGAATGCAATCGAATGGACGATCCGGTCGCGATCGCGCTGAAACGCGCTGCGGGGGCCGCGCGCAAGCGCCGCTTCAAGCGCAAATTCACGCCCGCGCGACGCATCGGGGTCGCTGGCATACGGCGCGCGAACGACCATGGTCCGCGATCAGTGCGCCAGCGCCTTGACGATGTCTTCGACCATCTTTTTGGCATCGGCGAGCAGCATCATCGTCTGGTCCATATAGAACACATCGTTATCGACGCCCGAATAACCGACCCCACCCATCGACCGTTTGACAAAAAAGATTGTCTTGGCCTTTTCCACATCGAACACCGGCATACCATAGATCGTCGATGATTTGTCGGTCTTGGCCGCCGGATTGACGACATCGTTGGCCCCGATAATGAACGCGACATCGGCTTGGGCGAATTCGCCGTTGATATCTTCCAGCTCAAACACTTCGTCATAGGGCACATTGGCTTCGGCGAGCAGCACGTTCATGTGCCCGGGCATCCGCCCCGCTACGGGATGGATGGCATATTTCACGTTGACGCCCGCGTGCTTCAACTGATCGCCCATTTCGCGCAACACGTGCTGCGCCTGGCTGACCGCCATGCCGTAGCCGGGGATGATGATGACCGTTTCGGCCTCTTTCATGATATAGGCCGCATCTTCGGCGCTGCCGCGTTTCCAAGGCCGCGCCTCACGCGCAGGGCCATCGGCCGCGCCGCCCGAATCGGCACCGAACCCGCCCGCGATGACCGACAGGAACGACCGGTTCATCGCCTTGCACATGATATAAGACAAGATCGCGCCCGACGATCCGACCAGCGCGCCGGTGATAATCATTGCGGTGTTGTCGAGCGTAAAGCCCATCGCTGCCGCCGCCCAGCCCGAATAGGAATTGAGCATCGACACGACTACCGGCATATCGGCCCCGCCAATCGGGATAATCAGCAGGAACCCGATCCCGAACGACAGCGCGGTGATCGCCGCAATCACCCACAAATCATCGACTTGGGTAAAGCACCCGACCAGCCCGACAATCAGCGCCAAGGTTCCTAAATTCAGCGCGTGCCGCCCTGGCAGCAGAATCGGCGAACCGCTCATTTTGCCCGCGAGCTTCAAAAACGCGATGATCGACCCGGAAAAAGTGATCGCGCCGATCGCAATGCCCAACCCCATTTCGATCCGGCTGTGCGCGGCGATATGCGCGCCTTCCAGAATGCCGAACGCCGCCGGATTGAGATAAGCCGCCCAGCCCACCAGCACCGCCGCCAGCCCGACCAGCGAGTGAAATGCGGCGACCAGTTGCGGCATATCGGTCATCTTGATCCGCCTCGCGGTAACAAAGCCGATACCCCCGCCCACCGCAATCGCGCCGATGATTTCGGGCAGGCTGGCCACCCCGTGCGTAACCAGCGTGGTGACCATCGCCAGCGTCATGCCGATGATGCCATAGCGGTTACCGCTGCGCGATGTTGCCGGGCTGGACAACCCGCGCAAGGCCATGATGAACAGCACCCCGGCAACGAGATAGGCGAGCGCCACCCAAGGCGACGAAGCGGACAATGCCATCACTTCTTGTCCTTCTTCTTGTACATCGCCAGCATTCGCTCGGTGACGGCGAACCCGCCAAAAATGTTGACGCTGGCCAGCACCACCGCCAGCAGCCCGAGCCATTTCGACACCGCCGACCCGCTGGCCGCACCCGCGATCAGCGCGCCGACGACGATCACCGAAGAAATCGCATTGGTTACCGCCATCAACGGCGTGTGGAGCGCAGGCGTGACCGACCACACCACGTAATAGCCGACAAAGCAGGCCATCACGAAAATCGACAGGATTGACACAAAGTCCATATCAGCAAGCGACTCCTAAAGAGCCTCCCCCACTGGGGAAGGTGGCAGCGCGCAGCGCTGACGGAGGGGGCGATGTCCGGCACAACGCTAGGATGGCTTCAGCCACCGCCGCAGGACCATGCAACACGTCGTGAGCGGCGATCCGGCAGACCTGATAGCCTTGCGATTTTAACCATTCGTCGCGGTGCGTATCACGAGTGGGGTGATCGCCCATATCGTGGGAGATTCCGTCGATTTCCACTACCAAGCGGTTTTGCGCGCAGTAGAAATCGACGATGAAAGTCCCGAGCGGGTGCTGCTTGCGAAATTTCACGCCTAGCGGGCGTTGGCGCAAGTGCTGCCACAGCAGGCGTTCCGGCAACGACATGGCGCGGCGCAAATTGCGGGCGCTGGCCAGTGCATGAGGGGTGTGGTCCTGCAAGGTCAGGCCCCCTCCGTCAGCGCTTCGCGCTGCCACTTCCCCCAGAGGGGGAGGAGCTTCAGGAACAGAGGCACAGACCAGAACCTCCCCCCTGGGGGGCGGTGGCAGCGCGACGCGCTGACGGAGGGGGTGCTAAGGGTGGTAT
>CAINGT010000045.1 GCA_903848655.1 uncultured Sphingomonadales bacterium | reverse complement strand
GCCTGCGGGCTGCCACCTCCCCCAAGGGGGGAGGACCCAAGGAAACTCACGCCGAATTAACGGTCAGTGTGCTTCGTATTTCTGTGTCAGACGTCATATGCAATAGCCTTGGGTGCGGGGCGGTGGGTGGCACAAAGTCGCCGTCAGGCGACTTTCGAAACAGATTCTCAGATCGCCTCGGGCGGCAAAGGATCGCCGATATGGCGATAGGCCGCGACGAGCGCATTGCGCAACAGCACCGCGATGGTCATCGGCCCGACCCCGCCCGGCACCGGGGTAATCGCGCCCGCCACTGCACTGACCCCGGCAAAATCGACATCGCCAAC
The DNA here is from genome assembly GCA_903848655.1 of uncultured Sphingomonadales bacterium. Classification (GTDB taxonomy): domain Bacteria; phylum Pseudomonadota; class Alphaproteobacteria; order Sphingomonadales; family Sphingomonadaceae; genus Novosphingobium. Next base: position 4,311 of record CAINGT010000045.1, on the reverse strand, counting down.
CAGCCGGGTCTTGCCCGGTGCATCGCCCGGCACGCGGTTGATGCCGACATCGATCACGATTGCGCCGGGCTTGATCCATTCGGCCTTGACCAGTTCGGGGCGGCCGACTGCGGCCACCACCACATCGGCCCCGCGCACAACGTCAGCCAGATTGCGCGTGCGGCTATGCGCAATCGTTACCGTGCAGTTTTCGCCCAGCAGCAATTGCGCCATGGGCTTGCCGACAATGTTCGACCGCCCGATCACCACCGCATTCAACCCGGCCAGACTGCCCAACTGATCGCGCAGCAGCATCAGACACCCCAGCGGCGTGCAGGGCACGAACCCCGGCAGCCCGACCGCCAGCCGCCCGGCATTGCTGACATGAAAGCCATCGACATCTTTGTCGGGATCAATCGTTGCGATCACGGTGTGTTCGTCAAGGTGCGCGGGCAGCGGCAATTGCACCAGAATCCCATCGACCGCCGGATCAGCGTTGAGCGCGGCGATCAGCGCCAGCAGGTCGGCCTGGCTGGTCTCGGCGGGCAGGCGGTGTTCAAACCCGGCCATCCCGGCTTCGGCGGTCGCTTTCGCTTTGGACCGGACATAGACCTGGCTGGCCGGGTCTTCGCCCACGAGCACCACCGCCAGCCCCGCCTTGCGCCCGGCTGTCGCGGAGAATTCCGCCGCCAGCGTGGCGATGCGCGCGCGCAGCGCAGCGGCAAAGGCTTTGCCGTCGATCAATCTTGCGGTCATGCTGTCAGTATCCCGAATAGGCCAGCGGTCGCAGCGCGGCTTGCAGCAGCCGCAGCGCAAGGATCAGCACGAGCGGCGAAAAATCGATCGCGCCGGTATGCGGCAGTGCGCGGCGGATCGGACCAAGGATAGGTTCGAGCAAGGCACCGAGCGCGCGATAGATCGTCAGCACCGCATCGTTGCGGGTGTTGATGACATTGAACGAAATCAGCAATCCCAACACGAACTGGAGCACCACGATCCACCAGACCGTGTCGATCACGATGTTGAGCATATTGGCCAATGTAAACATTACCACGGTACTGACCCTTCTTTACAAACCGAGTGCCATACTTTGCGGCGCGGCGTTTGTGCAACTTTGTAATCTGCGCTTTGGAAGGGGGCGGGGCGCGAATTCAAACTCTTATCCAGCCGCGAGGCGCCACCCCCAGCCCCCTCCCCTGAAGGGGAGGGGGCTAGAGCGGTATGCGATTAGATTAAATCGCATACCGCTCTAGAGTCTTTGTTTTCGCGTGATTTATTGCAAAAAACCGGTACCCACTTTTTTGCATCACGCTCTAGAGCCGGGTTAGGCACGGATCAGCGTCCCTGCGCCGCGCGCGGTAAAGATTTCGAGCAGCATCGCGTGCGGCACCCGCCCGTCGAGCACCACCGCTGCTTCGCACCCGGCGTTGACCGCGTGGACGCAAGTTTCCAGTTTGGGGATCATTCCGCCGCTGATCGTGCCATCGGCAGCAAGCGCGGCAATATCGGCGGGGGTCAAATCGGTCAGCAGCGCGCCGGTTTTGTCGAGCACGCCCGCCACATCGGTCAGCAGGAACAGCCGGGCCGCGCCCAGTTCCGCCGCAATCGCCCCGGCCATCGTATCGGCGTTGATATTGTATGTGCACCCGTCCACCCCCACGCCGATGGGCGCGATCACCGGGATCATTCCGGCGGCGCAGGCGGTGTGGATGATCGTTGGATCGATGGCCGATGGTTCGCCGACAAAGCCGAGATCGACGGTCAGTTCATCGCCGCTGTCGGGGTCGATGATGACTTTTTCGACTTTGGTGGCAGTAATCAGCCCGGCGTCTTTGCCCGAAATGCCCAGCGCCTTGCCCCCGGCGGCGGCGATCCAGCTTACCAGTTCTTTGTTGATCCGGCCTGACAGCACCATTTCGGCGATTTCGGCGGTCACCGCGTCGGTCACGCGCAAGCCATCGACAAAGCGCGATTCGATCCCGAGCTTTTTCAGCATCGCGCCGATCTGCGGGCCGCCGCCGTGGACCACCACCGGATTGATGCCGATGGCTTTCATCAGCACCACGTCTTGCGCAAAATCCTGCTGCGCGGCGGGATCGCCCATCGCGTGGCCGCCATATTTGACCACGAATGTTTTGCCGGCATAGCGCTGCAAATAGGGCAGCGCCTCGATCAGCGTTTCCGCTTTGGCCAGCATGGCCTGGCGATAGGCATGAGTGGTGGCGGGGTCGGTCGTCATGATTGCCCGCGCCTTTACGCGTTTGGGCGCAAAAGCGAAACGGATTCGCGCGCCATCGTGCGGTCCATCCAGCGCCCCAGCCGCACCGCCAGCCACACCAGCACGGGCACCATCAGCGTTGACAGCACCAGTTTGGCGATCAACTGGCTGCCGATCATCGCGCCCAGTGGCAGCGGTTGACCATCGGCGCCCGCCTCCCCGCCAAATGACAGCGTGATGAACAGCACGGTATCGACGATCTGGCTCAACAGGCTGGCAAGCCACGCGCGCACCACCAGCACCCGCCCCGCCAGCCGCGCAAACACCATCACATTCAGCGTCTGCGACACGCCGTATGAACACAGTCCCGCCACTTGCATCCGCGCGCCTTGGCCCAGCACGAGCGCAAACGCGGCCTGATTGCCCCAGACCGGCGCGGGGGGAACAGCATCGATCACCGTGCGGATCAGCACGATGGACAGCACCAGCGGCACAAAGCCATAGCGCACCAGCCGTTGCGCAACCGGCGCTCCGTGCAGTTCGCTGATCGCGCTCGCCAGCACGATCAGCAGCACGAAAGCGAAAATCCCGCTTTCGACCGTCATTTGCCCGATCACCGGCCATTGGCCCAGATCAGCCAGCTTTGCCCCCAGGACCCCCGCCAACACGACCATGCCGCCATAAATCAGCGCATAGAGCAGTAACGAGCGGGGAACAGTGAGCACGGGTGTCGTCATCAAGGGTGGTTAGCTGATTTTGACCGCAACCCCAATCGGGTTTAGGCGAGGCCAGGACAATCGCGATGGAGCACAGCTTTCAGCCATGCATTTGGTATCCAGCCTTGCCGGAATGGCGCTGATTCTGGCGCTGGCGGTGGCGTTGTCGCGCGACCGTCGCGCGATCCGCCCGCGCGTGGTGCTATCGGCTTTGGCGTTGCAGGCCGGGTTTGCCTGGCTGGTGTTGCGCTATCCACCGGGCAATGCCGCCTTGCAGAGCGCCGGTCACGGGGTCGAGCGCCTGCTGGGCTATGCCCATGCCGGGGTGGTGTTCCTGTTCGGCCCGCTGGCTGCGCCCGAAATCGGCGGGCGCAGCTTTGTCATCGCAGCGTTGCCAACCATCGTGTTCTTTGCCGCGTTCATCGCGGTACTGTACAATATCGGGGTGATGCCGCGCGTGATCCGCTGGATCGGCGGCGGGCTGGCGGTGCTGACCGGGATCAGCCGGGTTGAAGCCCTGTGCGCGGCGGCCAATATCTTTGTCGGGCAAAGCGAATCGCCGCTGGTGATCCGGCCCTATCTTGCCACGCTGACCCCGGCGCAACTGTTCACGGTCATGACCGTGGGGATGGCAGGGGTCGCCGGCACGATACTGGCGGCTTATGCCGCAATGGGTATCCGCATCGATTATCTGGTCGCCGCCGCGTTCATGTCGGCACCGGGCGGGGTGCTGATGGCCAAGCTGATCTATCCCGACAGCCGGGGTGACACCGTGGTAACGTATGATCCCGCGCTCGACGAAACCGATGACGAACACCCCGACAATATCATCATGGCCGCAGCCCAAGGCGCACAGACCGGGGTGCGGCTGGCGGTCGCGGTAGCCGCGATGGTGCTGGCGTTTGTTGCGCTGGTGGCTTTGGCCAATGGGGTGTTTGGCTGGCTGGGCAGTTGGATCGGCTATCCCGGCCTGTCATTTCAGCAGGTCATCGGCACGCTGTTTGCGCCGCTGTTCCGCCTGCTTGGCGCGCCCGACTGGCGCGAGGCGGGGATCGCCGGGGGCATGTTCGGCACCAAGCTGGTGCTCAACGAATTCGTCGCGTTCATCGATCTGGGCGCGGCCAAAGGGCTGAGCCAGTCCACAGTCGCCATCGTGACATTTGCGCTGTGCGGGTTCGCCAATCTGAGTTCTATTGCCATCCAGCTTGCGGTGATCGGCGGGCTTGCCCCCAACCAGCGCGCGGTGATCGCCCGGCTTGGTCCGCGCGCGTTGATCGCCGGTGCACTCAGCAACCTGATGAGCGCGGCGCTGGCGGGGCTGTGTCTGGGGGTTTAGAGCGTGATGCGAGCCGCAGTCCACCGAAGGTAAAAAGTGGGAAGCAGTTTTTACCTTCGGTG
>CAINGT010000044.1 GCA_903848655.1 uncultured Sphingomonadales bacterium | reverse complement strand
GACTCTAGAGCGGAATGCGATTCAATCTCATCGCATTCCGCTCTAGTCCAGCCGCACGACAGCGGGCAGGAATTCGTGCCCGCGCCGGGTGATGAAATTGCGGAATGCCGCCATGGGTGGTGTTGGTGTGCGATCAACCAGGTTTACCGCGAACCATTGCCGCCGCACCGGCGTATCAGCCACATCAAGGATGACCAGACGGCGCAAATCGACTTCGGTGGCAATCGTATGGGCCGAGATAAACGCCACGCCCAGCCCTGCCATCACTGCCTGTTTGATCGATTCGTTCGATCCGAATTCGCGGCCGAGGCGGTCGCTGCGCCCGGGCAGATCGGCAAAGAACAGTTCGAGCGAACTGCGCGTGCCCGATCCGTGTTCGCGCACCAGAAAGTGCTCTTCCGCAATCCGGCGTTTGGTGATCTTGCGTGCGTCGGCCAGTGGATGGCCCGGCGCGGCGATGATGACCAGTGGATGTTCGCCCAGCAGAAATGACTGCACTGGCACGTGCCATGGTGGCCGCCCCATCAGCGCGACATCGACTTGCCGTTCGGCCAGATCGGTGATCACGCTGGCGCGGTTGCCAATGCGCAAGCGCACTTCGATTCCCGCATATTCGGCCATAAAGGCCGCCGCCAGCGCCGGGGCAAAGTATTTGGCGGTCGAAACCGCGCCAAAGCGCACGATGCCGCGCCCGGATTCGCGCACGGCCAGCAGATCATCAGCCAATTGGTTGAGCCGGGCGTCGATGGACTGCGCCGCCGCGATCACCGCCTGCCCGGCAGCGGTCGCGCGAAAACCGTCGCGCGTGCGATCAAACAAGGCGGTGCCGAAGTCCGCTTCGGCCTGCTGGATCTGCAAGGTCACCGCCGAAGCGGTCAGCCCCAGTTCGCGCGCGGCGAGGTTGATTTTGCCCAGCCGGTTGACCGCGAGCACAGTGCGCAACTGGCGAAGGGTGGTCTGCCGCATCAAGCAAACTAAATTTTATTTATGCATAATGTCTAGATAATGAACTTTACCAAATCGGCGAAGGCTGGCCTATTTGTTCGTGTCAGAGCGCCGCCAACGGTGCCGACCGGGAGCGGGCATGAACGAGCGAAGTCTGGAGGCGTTTCTTGCGCGCCATGCGGCAAGCGATGTGCCTTATGCCGCTGACATTGCGGCAACGATCCACTTGCTCGCGCAGACCGGCGTGGCGATTGCCGTGACATTGGCCGAAGGCGCGCTGGGCGCGCTGGCCGAAAAAGTTGGCGCATCGAATGCCGATGGTGACCACCAGCGCGGGCTGGACTTGCTGACCGACGAAGCCTTTTTGGGTGCGGTGGCGCAGTCGCCGGTCGGGGTCTATGCATCGGAAGAATTGGCCGAGCCGGTGGTAATCGGCAGCGGTCGCACGCTTGCGCTCGCCATCGATCCGCTTGACGGGTCATCCAATATCGACACCAATGTGCCGATTGGCACGATTTTTTCGCTCCGCGTGCTGGTCGGCGATCCGGTCGCGCAACCGCAGGCAAGTTTTCTGCGGCCCGGCCACGAACAGCTCGCTGCTGGATTTCTGATCTATGGCCCGCAGACCGCGCTCGTGCTCACGCTTGGCCAAGGCACGCATATCTTTATCTATTCCCCTGGCGCTGCGGCGTTTCACCATGCGGTCGCGGGGGTGGCGATCCCGCCCAAGACGCGCGAATTTGCCATCAATGCCTCGAACTATCGCCATTGGGACGAAGGCATTCGGCTCTATTTCGATGATTGCATCAAAGGCGGGCATGGCCCGCGCGAAAGCGAGTTCAATATGCGCTGGATCGCATCGCTGGTGGCCGAAGCCTATCGCATTTTCGTGCGCGGCGGGGTGTTTCTCTATCCCGGTGACCGGCGACGCGGCTATGCGCAAGGGCGCTTGCGGCTGGTCTATGAGGCGCATCCGATTGCGCTGCTCGTCCACAATGCCGGGGGCGCGGCCACCGATTGCGCCGATCCAGTGCTCGATATCAGCGCCACCACCTTGCACCAGCGCAGCCCGCTGGTGTTCGGTTCGAGCGCCGAAGTCGCGCGGATCGGGCGCTATCACGCTTTGCCCAGCCAGATGGCTGACCGCGCGCCGCTGTTCGGCAAGCGCGGCCTGTTTCGGGCCTGACGCCGGTGTCCGCCCGCTATCCGGTCATTTCGATCACCGGTTCGTCCGGCGCCGGGACCACGTCGGTCAAGCGCATTTTTGAACAAATTTTCCGGCGCGAACGCGTTGAAGCCGCCTATATCGAAGGCGATGCTTTCCACCGCTATGACCGTGCGGCGATGGCCGCCAAAGTCGCCGAAGAACAACGGCTTGGCAATCCCAACTTTACCCATTTCCACGCCGATGCCAATGAACTAGAACGGCTGGAAGCGATCTTTGCGCACTATGGCGAAACCGGCACGGGGCAGACGCGGACTTATATCCATGATGATGCCGAAGCCGCGTTGCACGGGGTAGCGCCGGGAACATTTACCCCGTGGAGCGATTTCCCGCCGAGCGACGTGCTGTTTTACGAAGGGCTGCACGGCTGCGCGGTAACCGACACAGTCAATATCGCGCGCCATGCCGATCTCAAGATCGGGGTGGTGCCGGTCATCAACCTTGAATGGATACAGAAAATCCACCGGGATCGCGCCACGCGCGGCTATTCCGCCGAAGCGGTGATGGACACGATCTTGCGGCGGATGCCCGATTATGTGCGCTTCATCACGCCGCAGTTTTCGCTGACCGATATCAATTTTCAGCGCGTGCCGATTGTCGATACGTCAAACCCGTTCATCGCGCGGTGGATTCCCACCCCCGATGAATCGATGCTGGTGATCCGCTTTGCCAACCCACGCGGGATCGATTTTCCCTATTTGCTGTCGATGGTGCCGCAGTCGTTCATGTCGCGCCCCAATTCCATCGTGATGCCGGGCAACAAGCTCGACATCGCGATGCAATTGATCCTCACCCCGCTGATCCTGCAACTGATCGAGCGCAAAAAGCGGCTGCTTTAAGGACTTTTTCGATGGCCCGTATCACGCTTCGCCAATTGCTCGATCACGCTGCCGAGCACGAATACGGCGTCCCTGCGTTCAATATCAACAATATGGAACAAGGGCTTGCGATCCTTCAAGCGGCACAGGCTTGCGATGCGCCGGTGATCCTTCAGGCCAGCCGGGGCGCGCGCAGCTATGCCGGGGATATCATGCTGGCGAAGATGATGGAGGCCTTGGAAGCCATGTTTCCGGCGATCCCGATCTGCATCCATCAGGATCACGGCAACACTGTCGCCACGTGCCTGACCGCGCTCCAGCACGGCTTTACCAGCGTGATGATGGATGGATCGCTGCACGAAGACGCCAAGACTCCCGCCGATTTCGCCTATAATGCCGGTATCACCGCCGAAGTCGCGCGGCTGGCGCATATGGTCGGCGCTTCGGTCGAAGGCGAACTGGGGTGTCTGGGCAGTCTGGAAACCGGGCAGGGTGAAGCCGAAGATGGCCACGGCTTTGAAGGCGCGCTCGATCACGCGATGCTGCTGACCGACCCGGACGAAGCCAAAGCATTCGTTGCCGCAACCAAAGTCGATGCACTCGCCATCGCGCTGGGCACCAGCCACGGCGCGTACAAATTCAGTCGCAAGCCGACCGGCGATATTCTGGCGATGGACGTGATCGCCAAAGTCCACGCGCGGCTGCCGCAGACGCATATCGTGATGCACGGATCATCCTCGGTGCCCGAAGAATGGCAGGAAGTGTTTAACCGCTATGGCGGCGAAATGCGCGAAACTTATGGCGTGCCGGTCGATGAACTGGTGCGCGGCATCCGCATGGGGGTGCGCAAGATCAATATCGACACCGACTTGCGGCTGGCGGCAGTCGCCGAATTCCGCCGCGTGGCGGTAACGCAGCCCGCCGAATTCGATCCGCGCAAATTCTTCAAACCGTCGATGGACGCGATGGCCGCGATCTGCCGCGCCCGGTTTGAAGCCTTTGGCACGGCGGGGCAGGCGGGGCGGATAAGGGTCATTCCGCTCGCCGACATGGCGCGCCGTTATGCCAGCGGCGCGCTCGCCGCCTGAAACCACCAACCACCCTTTATCAAGGCCGCATCCAGCCTTGACCGATCACGCCGGGGAGAGACCGCGATGAATGCAGAACCCAAGATCGACGCCAAAGCCCGCTATGCCGCAGGCGTCATGGAATATGCCAAAATGGGCTATTGGGAACCCGACTATGTGCCCAAAGACACCGATGTCATCGCGCTGTTCCGCATCACCCCGCAAGACGGGGTGGACGAAGTCGAAGCCGCCGCCGCCGTTGCCGGGGAAAGCTCGACCGCGACCTGGACGGTGGTGTGGACCGACCGGCTGACCGCGTGCGAACTGTACCGCGCCAAAGCCTACCGCGTCGATCCGGTGCCGGGCACGCCGGGGCAATTCTTTGCGTGGATCGCCTATGACCTCGATCTGTTCGAGGGCGGGTCGATTGCCAACCTGACCGCGTCGATCATCGGCAATGTGTTCGGGTTCAAGGCGTTGAAGGCGCTGCGGCTTGAAGACATGCGTATCCCGGTGGCCTATCTCAAAACCTTTCAAGGCCCGGCAACCGGCATCGTGGTTGAACGCGAACGGCTCGACAAATTCGGTCGGCCCTTGCTCGGCGCGACGACCAAGCCCAAACTCGGGCTGTCGGGGCGCAATTATGGGCGCGTCGTCTATGAAGCGCTCAAGGGCGGGCTAGATTTTGTCAAAGACGATGAAAACATCAATTCGCAGCCGTTCATGCATTGGCGCGACCGGTTTCTCTATGTGATGGAGGCGGTCAACAAAGCGCAAGCCGCGACCGGCGAAGTCAAAGGCCATTATCTCAACGTCACCGCTGGGACGATGGAAGAGATGTACGAACGCGCCGAATTCGCCAAAGAGCTCGGTTCGTGCATCATTATGATCGACCTTGTGATCGGCTATACCGCGATCCAGTCGATGGCCAAATGGGCGCGGCGCAACGACATGATCCTGCACCTCCACCGCGCGGGCAATTCGACCTATTCGCGCCAGAAGAACCACGGCATGAATTTCCGCGTGATCTGCAAATGGATGCGCATGGCGGGGGTCGATCATATCCATGCGGGCACCGTGGTGGGCAAATTGGAGGGTGATCCGCTGATGATTGCGGGCTTCTATGATACCTTGCGCGAAGGGCGCACGGTGCAAAACCTTGAACACGGGCTGTTTTTCGATCAGGACTGGGCCTCGCTCAACAAAGTCATGCCGGTGGCATCGGGCGGCATCCATGCCGGGCAGATGCACCAGTTGATCCATTATCTGGGCGAAGATGTCGTGCTGCAATTCGGCGGCGGCACCATCGGCCATCCGCAAGGCATCCAGGCCGGGGCGACTGCCAACCGTGTCGCGCTCGAAGCGATGATCCAGGCGCGCAACGAAGGGCGCGACTATCTGGCCGAAGGGCCGGATATCCTTGCCGCCGCCGCGCGCTGGTGCGGCCCGCTGCGCGCAGCCATCGACACGTGGAAAGACGTGACCTTCGATTACGCCTCGACCGATACCGCCGATTTCGTGCCCACCGCCACCCCCGCCTGATCGGCGCAGACAGGAGCATCCGCCATGCGTATTACCCAAGGGACGTTTTCGTTCCTGCCCGATCTGACCGATGACCAGATCACGGCCCAAGTGCAATATTGCCTCGATCACGGTTGGGCGGTGAATATCGAATTCACCGACGACCCGCACCCGCGCAATACTTATTGGGAAATGTGGGGCATCCCGCTGTTCGATGTGCCCGATGCGGCGGGCGTGATGCTGGCGCTGGCCGAATGCCGCAAGGCGCAAGGCGGTACCCAATACATCCGCCTGTCGGCGTTCGACAGCAGCTATGGCTGGGAATCGCTGCGGCTGTCCTTCATTACCGACCGCCCTGCCGAAGAGCCGGGCTTTGCGCTCGAACGGCAGGAACGCGCCGGGCGGCAGATCGCGTATACCACCCGCGCTTATTCGGCGCAAAAGCCGGAGGGTGAACGCTATCGTGGTTGATAGCCCGGCCACCATCGATTTGCGCGCCGATTTCGCGGCGAGCGGGCTGGCCGATGATCTGGCCCAGCTTGACCACGATCTGGTCGGGCTGGCCCCGGTCAAACGCCGCATCCGCGAGATTACCGCGCTGCTGCTGGTGGACCGCGCGCGCGCCACGCTTGGGCTGAAGTCCCAGCCGCCCACGCTGCACATGAGCTTTACCGGCAATCCCGGCACCGGCAAGACCACTGTCGCGCTGCGCATGGCGGGCATCCTGCACAAGCTGGGCTATGTGCGGCGCGGGCATCTGGTATCGGTGACGCGCGATGATCTGGTCGGGCAATATATCGGCCACACCGCGCCCAAGACCAAAGACGTGCTGAAAAAGGCGATGGGCGGGGTCTTGTTCATTGATGAGGCCTATTACCTCTACCGCCCTGAAAATGAACGTGATTACGGGCAGGAAGCGATCGAAATCCTGTTGCAGGTGATGGAAAACCAGCGCGACGATCTGGTGGTGATTCTGGCCGGTTATGCGGATCGCATGGACACGTTCTTTTCCAGCAACCCCGGCTTTCGCAGCCGCATCGCGCACCATATCGACTTTCCCGATTACGCCGATGGCGAACTGGTAACGATTGCCGACTCGATCCTGACCGGGCTGGGCTATCGCCTGTCCGCCGCCGCGCGTACCGCGCTGGGCGACTATGTCGCGCGGCGGCGCGGCCAGCCGCACTTTGCCAATGCCCGCTCGATCCGCAACGCCTTGGACCGCGCGCGGTTGCGCCAAGCGGTGCGGCTGTTCGAACGCGATGAAGGCGCGGTCAGCGCCGAAGCGCTTTCGACCATCGAAGCCGAAGATATCCGCGCCAGCCGGGTGTTTGATGCCGATAAATCATTGTGAACAATACTTTTCCTTCCCCCCTCCCCTTCAGGGGAGGGGCTGGGGGTGGGGACGTGCGGCACACTCTCACCCAGCCGATAGCCCCCACCCCCAACCCCCTCCCCTAAAGGGGCGGGGGCTTTAGCGCGCGTTCCGAAAGCCTAACCAATGCCCTTGCGCGCGGTGATCTTTGACGTCGATGGCACGCTCGCCGAAACCGAGGAGGCGCATCGGCGCGCGTTCAACCAGACATTTGCCGAAGCTGGGCGGCCTTGGCACTGGTCGGTCGATGACTACCGCGCGCTGTTGACCACCACCGGTGGGCGCGAGCGGATTGCGCGGTTCATGGGCGAAGCGGGGCTACCTCCTGATCCCGCTGGCGTGGGCGCGCTGCATGGTCGCAAAAATCAGGTCTATGCCGATCTCGTCGTGGCGGGTGCCGTGCAGCCCCGCCCCGGCGTGCGCCGCCTGATCGACGAATGCCGGGCGCAAGGCGTCGTGATGGCCATCGCCACCACCACCAGCCGCGCCAATTGCACCGCGCTGTTGCGCCACGTGTTCGACCCGGCTGCGCCCGACTGGTTTGCCGCGCTTGTCGCTGGCGAAGACGTCGCGGCCAAAAAGCCCGATCCGGCAGTCTATCATCAGGCGCTGGCACGCCTTGCGCTTAGCGCGTCCGCTTGCGTGGCGATTGAGGATTCGCACGCCGGGCTGGCGGCGGCGCGCGCGGCGGGGATTGCCACAGTGGTAACGCCCTCGTACTACACGCAAGCGCACGATTTTTCCGGCGCAGCGCGGGTGTGCGCCACGCTTGATGCCATTGGTGTGCGCGAATTGCGGCTTGCCGCGCGCGCCTGATCCGGCATAACCCGCGCGATGGATAACGCCCCCCGGCAACACCAGCGCGTGGCGCTGTTCGGCGCGACTGGCACGATTGGCCGGGCGACCGCTGCGGCGCTGGTGGCGCGGGGGCACGACGTGGTCTGTTTCGTGCGCACAGACACGCGCATTGCCGGCGCGCAAGCGCGCGTGCTCGATGTTCGCGATCCGGCGGCGGTGCGCGCCGCCTTTGCGGACGAACGGTTCGATGCCGTGCTGTCGTGCATGGCGTCGCGCACCGGGGTGGCCGCCGATGCCTGGGCCATCGACCACCGCGCGCATGGGACAGTGCTCGACGCGGCGCTCGGCGCTGGCGTCGGGCATTTCGTGCTGCTGTCGGCGATCTGCGTGCAAAAGCCGCTCCTGGCGTTTCAACATGCCAAATTGGCGTTTGAAGCGGCGCTGATCGCATCGGGGATGCGCTGGTCAATCGTGCGGCCGACGGCGTTTTTCAAATCGCTGTCGGGGCAGATCGCGCGCGTGCAGCAAGGCCGCCCCTTCCTGATCTTTGGCGATGGCGCTTTGACCGCATGCAAACCGATCAGCGACCGCGATCTGGGCAACTATCTGGCGGATTGCCTGACCGATCCGCAGCGGTGGAACCATATTCTGCCGATTGGCGGGCCGGGTGGGGCGATTACCCCGCGCCAACAGGGTGAGGCACTGTTTGCCATGCTCGGCACCGCGCCACGCTTTCGCACAGTGCCGGTGGCGCTGCTCGCTGCGATAGCTGGGGTGCTCGCGGTGCTGGGGCGGATCGTGCCATCGCTCGCGGCAAAGGCCGAACTCGCGCGGATCGGGCGCTATTACGCAACCGAATCGATGCTGGTGTTGAATCCGCTGACCGGGCGTTATGATGCCGATGCCACGCCCGAAACCGGCACAGACACGCTGTTCGACTATTACCGCGCCGTGCTGGCAGGCACCGCAGCGGCGGAACGCGGCGATCATGCGGTGTTCTGAAAGAGGGGAGTACCGCGCGTGGCCAGACCGAGCCGGTTCAGGATGATCGCAAGCTGGATCGCCGCGCTCACCGTGGTGGGCCTCATCATGCTGGCACTCGCGCTCTATGCCCCGGACAAGCCGCGCGACGCGCTCGCTGCGGCCTATCCGGGCGATTATCGGCTGGTCGATGGCGTGCGGCTGCGGCTGCGCGACAGTGGCCCGCGCGATGCCCCGGCGCTGATCCTGCTGCACGGGCTTGGGTCCAGCCTCGACACGTGGGAGCCTTGGGCGCAAGCTTTGTCGGCGCATTACCGCGTGGTGCGGTTTGATCTGCCCGGTTTTGCGCTGACCGGGCCGGACCCGAGCGGCGATTACAGCGACGCGCGCACGGTGCGCATCGTGGCGGGGCTGATGGATGGCTTGGGGATCGCCCGCGCCAGCCTGATTGGCAATTCGCTCGGCGGGCGGATCGCTTGGACTTTCGCGGCGCAATACCCCGAGCGCGTGGCAAAGCTGGTGCTGATTTCGCCCGACGGCTTTGCCAGCCCGGGATTTGCCTATGACAAAGCCCCCGACATTCCGCTCATCATGCGCGCGATGCCCTATATCGCGCCGCGCGGCCTGCTGAAGGCCAATTTTGCCGCCGCTTATGCCAATCCGCAGGCGCTGCGCGACGATACTGTCACGCGCTATCGCGATCTGATGCTCGCGCCCGGCGTGCGTGCGGCGATCCTGTCGCGGATGGAACAGACCGTGCTGCACGATCCGGTGCCGACGCTGGCGCGCATTACCGCGCCGACGCTGCTGTTATGGGGTGAAGCCGACGCGATGATCCCGATCAGCAATGCCGCCGAGTATCAGCGCGCAATCGCGCACGCCCGGCTGGTGCGCCTGCCCGCCTTGGGCCACGTGCCGTTTGAAGAAGACCCGGTTCGCGCGCTGGTGCCGGTCGTGCAATTTCTGGCGGAGCCGTAAATCGCTAGAGTATGATGCGATAAGAAAGTGTCGCAGCATACTCCATGAGTCGTTGTTTTCGCATGATTACCCCGCGCCGCAGTCCGCTTTGGCTCCAATGCACGCGCGATTGCGCAAAGCCGGGGGACAGCGTGGTGAACATCACGCTGGTTTCATTATCCAGGCGGCGGTGGACTGCGCGGGTCATGATCGTGTCGCCAAAGAATGCCCACCCACCGCAGTTACCGCGCGCCCCAAAGCAATGGCTTGCGTTACGCCCGCCGCAAACCTAAAGGCGTTGCTCAGTCGGGGAGTAGCGCAGCCTGGTAGCGCATCTGGTTTGGGACCAGAGGGTCGTAGGTTCGAATCCTATCTCCCCGACCATCATCGCTTAGACCGTGGATCAAACTTCGGCAGCGGATGCCGCCGGGGGATCGGCCAGAACGCGCGGATGCGGCGTTGGGTGTCGGCATAGGCGGCACCACGGCTGCGCCGCATATGCGCTTCGAGCGGGGGGATGCCCGACGCGTGGACCAGCAGCCAATACATCAGCCCCGGCCCGGCGAGCGTTAGCCACGCCCACGCGCTGCCCGCGTCTGCACCGATGGCGATGACGGGCCATGCCAGCCACGCGAGCCATTCAAAGAAATAATTGGGGTGGCGCGACAGGCTCCACAGACCCGCTTCGCACACTTTGCCGCGGTTTTCGGGTTTGCCGCGAAATGCCGCCAATTGCGCGTCGGCCACGCTTTCGCCGATTACCGCCACCAGTACCAGCGCCAGCCCGGCGAAATCGCTCCATTGGCCAAATGGCGCGGACCGATGCGCCGCGCCCACGATCACCAGCGCCAGCACCAGCGCACAGACCGCCTGAATCTGCGCAAACAGGAACAGCCGCAGATCGGCGCGATCCCCCCACGCGCGGCGCAAGGCGGCATAGCGCGGATCATCATGCCCGCCGCGCCCGCGCCACCAGATGTGGGTGCCCAATCGCACCCCCCATGCCAGCGCCAGCGCCGCCACCACGCTTTGGCGCAAGGCGTCAGACCCGGCGACCGGGGCCAGCGCACCCGCCGCGCCCGCCGCGCCGGTGGCATATGACCACACCACATCCATCAGCCCTGATGATCCGGGCCGCCGTGCCAGCCACCATGCCAGCGTCATCGCCAAAAACAGCCCAAAGGACAGGTACAAAGCAAGTGCGGGATATGTCATGGCGTTTGGTGTGTCCCCGGGCATGGTTGCGCAAAAAGGGCCGGATGCATCTTTTCTTTGCCATCCGGATGCCGCACGATTAGCCCAGAGTGGGGGAGCAGGCGAGATGTCTTTCGGTTCAGCGCAGCGCATTGCCGTGATCGGCAGCGGGATCGCGGGCCTGTCGGCAGCTTGGTTGTTAAGCCGGGCGCACGATGTCCATGTGTTTGAGGCCGACACCCGGCTTGGTGGGCACAGCAATACGATCGATGTCGCGGGCCATGCGGTCGATACCGGGTTCATCGTCTATAATCAGCCGACATATCCCAATCTGACCGCGCTGTTCGACCATTTGGGCGTGGCCACGCGCGCCACCGACATGGGCTTTGCCGTGTCGCTCGATCACGGACGGCTGGAATATGCGGGTGGCGATCTCGGCGGACTGTTTGCGCAACGGCGCAATCTGATCAGCCCGCGGTTCTGGGGCATGTTGGCCGATCTGGTACGGTTTTACCGGCAGGCTCCGCGCGATCTGGCGGGGCTGTCAGGCGAATCGCTGGGCGCTTATCTGGACCAGCTGGGGCTGGGGGCGGCGTTTCGCGAGGATCATCTCTACCCGATGGCGGCGGCGATCTGGTCTGTTCCAGCGGCGCGGGTCGGTGATCAAAACGCCGCCGCGTTCATTCGCTTTTGCGACAACCACGGCTTGCTCAACCTTGGCACTCGCCCGCCGTGGCGCACGGTCGAAGGCGGCAGCCGGGCTTATGTCGCGCGGCTGGTCGGCGATTGCGCCGCGCAGATCCACACCGCCAGCCCGGTGCGCCAGATCCGCCGTTTGGCGCAAGGCGTCGAGCTGCTAACCGATCATGGCCCCGCGCAATTTGATGCAGTGGTGATCGCAGCCCATGCGCCCGATGCGCTGCACCTGCTGGCCGATGCCGATGAGCACGAGCGGCGCGTGCTCGGATCATTCAGCTATCAGCCCAATCAAGCCGTGGTCCATTCTGACCCCGCCTTGCTGCCGCGCCGCCGCCGGGTGTGGTCGGCGTGGAACTATGCCGCGAACACCGGCGGGGCAGCGCCTGCAGTATCGGTTACCTATTGGATGAACCGCCTGCAAGGCTGGCTGCCCGCCGATCAGCCGGTGTTCGTTACGCTCAACCCGTTGCAAGCGCCCGATCCCGCGCTCGTCCATGCGCGCATGACATATGCCCACCCGGTGTTCGATGCGGCGACCGACCGTGCCCAGCGGATGCTGTGGAGCCTGCAAGGGCGGCGCGCGACATGGTTTTGCGGCGCCTATTTCGGCGCGGGATTTCATGAAGACGGGCTTCAATCCGGGCTGGCAGTGGCCGAAGCGCTCGGCGGGTTGCAGCGTCCATGGCAGGTGGCCGAACCATCGGGGCGCATCCACATCACCGCACCAACGGCAGTCGCGGCATGACCGAGGCTTCGGCGCTCTATATCGGGCACGTGATGCACCACCGCTTGCGCCCGCGCGGGCACCGCTTGCGCTACCGGCTGTTTTCGCTGCTGCTCGATCTGGACGAGATTGATCGGCTGGCGGCGCGGCTGCGGCTGTTTTCGCGCGGGCGGTTCAATCTGTTGAGCTTTCATGATCGCGATTACGGCGATGGCAGCGCGGCCCCGTTGCGCGCGCAGATCACGGACTTGCTGGCAGGTGCGGGGCTGGGCCATGGCGGGGCGATCCGCCTGCTGACAATGCCGCGCGTGCTGGGGTTTGCGTTTAATCCGCTGTCAGTGTGGTTTTGCCACGACGCGGCGGACCGCTTGAGCGCGATCATCTATGAAGTGAACAACACCTTCGGTGAACGCCACAGCTATCTGCTGCCAGTGGCGGCAGATGCCACCGGCGATGTGCGCCAGCACGTCGGCAAAGTGTTTCATGTTTCGCCGTTTTTGCCGCTGGCGCTGCGCTATGGCTTTCGCGTGACGCCCCCGGCGGCGCACCTATCGGTGGCGATTACCGCCGAAGACCGCGATGGCCCGGTGCTGTTTGCGGTCCACCGCGCGCGGCGCAGAGTACTGACAGATCGGGCTTTGCTGCGCGCGTTCATCACGCATCCGCTGCTGACGCTGAAAGTCGTTGGCGGGATCGGGTGGGAAGCGCTGTGGCTGTGGCTCAAACGGGTGCCGGTGCACCGCCACCCTGGAATTGCCCCTGCGACTGCTGTTACCGTTCAGACTTATCCGTTGGAGGCCCCGTGAGCGTTACCTCATCTGCTGCACTGCGCGACCAACCGGCGCGGCTGCGTCCGTGGCGCAATGGCCCTGTGCTGCGGGTCATGCGCCGCTGGCTGGCGCAGTTGCAGGTCGGCAGCATCAGCCTGACTTTGCCCGATGGGCGCGATTTGCACCATGCCGGGGCGCTACCCGGCCCGCATGGACACATGGCGCTGCATTCGTGGCGCGCGCTGCGGCGGCTGGTGTGGCGCGGCGACCTCGGTTTTGCCGAAGGTTATATTGCGGGCGATTGGTCGAGCGCCGATCTGCCCCGGCTGATCGCGCTTGGTGCGGCCAATCTTGACCGGCTCGACACGCTGATGGATGGCGCGGCGTGGGTAAAAGCGCTGCGGCGGCTGGTGCACAGCGGGCGCGGCAATTCCTTGAAGGGCAGCCGCCGCAACATCGCGTTTCATTATGACCTCGGCAACGATTTCTACCGCCCGTGGCTCGATCACAGCATGACGTATTCAGCCGCCGTCGCCATCAACCCCGGCCAGACGCTCGAAGCCGCGCAAGCGCACAAGCTCGAAGCCATCGCCGCGCTGCTCGAGTGCGCGCCGGGCAACCGGGTGCTGGAAATCGGTTGCGGCTGGGGCGCGCTGGCCACGCATCTGGCGGCGCACGGCGCGCACGTGACCGGGGTGACGCTGTCGCACGAACAGCTTGGTTTCGCGCGCGAACATATCGATCATGCCGGACTTGCCGATCGCATCGATTTGCGCTTGCAGGACTATCGCGAAGTAACCGGCACGTTCGACCGGATCGTATCGATTGAAATGATCGAGGCGGTCGGCGAAGCATGGTGGCCAACCTATTTTCGCCAAGTGCACGACCGGTTGGCCCCCGGTGGGCGCGCCGTACTGCAAGCAATCACCATCGCCGAGGCGCGCTTTGCCCATTACCGCCAGGCCCCCGATTTCATCCAGCACTACATCTTTCCCGGCGGCATGTTGCCGACCCGCACGATCATCGCCGTGCAAGTCGAGGCGGCGGGGCTGCGGCTGACCGACAGCGTGCACTTCGCGCCGGGCTATGCCGCCACGCTGGCCGAATGGCGTCGGCGGTTTGAAGCCGCGCACGACACGATGGCCTCGCTCGGGTTCGATGCGCAGTTTTGCCGGATGTGGAGCTATTACCTTGCGTATTGTGAGGCGGGCTTTGCCAGCGGGCAGACCGATGTCGGATTTTACGTGCTGGAAAAACCGCTCTAGGTCGTGGTGACAATTTAACTATCGTAGCCAGATCGCAATGGCCGCGAGTTTAACAAATCCCATGAAGTTTGCGAGCAGCTTATCATATCGAGTTGCGACTCGTCTGAAGTGTTTGAGCTTATTGAAAAACCT
>CAINGT010000043.1 GCA_903848655.1 uncultured Sphingomonadales bacterium | reverse complement strand
TGAGGTCCACAAAAAGGGAGCACCATCCGATCAGCAAATTAGCACGCGATCTTTCGACTGTCACGGTTGTTGGTCTTGATCTGGCCAAACGCGTGTTTCAGGTCCATTGTGTTGATGCGGCGGGCAAAGTTGTGGTCAATCACTCGCTGAAGCGGGGCGTGTCCGGCGACACGTCCGCAAACCCCTCAATTTCCTTGTGTCGATACTGCCTGAATGCCCCAAAGACCAGCAATCCGCACCACCGCCACCGCATCAAAATCAGGCCGCCACGGCCAACCGCACGCCCAATGCTTTCATCACGCGCAGCAATGTGTCCAGCGTTGGGTTACCCTTGTCGCTGAATGCCCGGTAAAGCGCTTCGCGGCTGACGCCGGTTTCGCGGGCGAGGGCCGACATGCCGTGGGATCGGGCAATGGTGTTTAGCGCGCGCAGCAGGTCTTCTGGGGTGCCGTCTTCAAGATAGGCGTTAAGGTATGCTGCGATATCGGCCGGTGTGTTCAGCACATCGGCTGCATCCCATGGCTTGGTTTCGATACCCATCACGCGATCTCCTTTGCGATTGCTATTGCCCGTTCAATGTCCCGATCTTGCGAAGCTTTATCACCGCCGCACAGCAGGATTACCACGATATCGCCGCGTCTCGTGAAATAGACGCGGTATCCCGGGCCAAATGCGAAGCGCAGTTCGCTCACCCCATCGTCGACCGATTTGGCGTCACCAAAGTTGCCCAAAGCGACGCGGTCTATCCGTCTGGCGATTCTTGCACGCGCAGAAATGTCTCGCAATGCGAGCAGCCAAGCCATGAATTCGGCAGTACGGCGAACTTCAAAACTGCCAAATTTAAAGCACATTTCTTTGGGGATTGTCAACTGTGCGTTACAGGTCGAAGGGCGCGGTGCGCCAGATTTTGGGTTGCAGGGGCGGGGGCGCAAAGCTTTACGAAGCCCGGCAATTTCGCGGGGGTCGCCCCCTCCGTCAGCCCTGCGGGCTGCCACCTCCCCCAGAAGGGGAGGGGCTGGATTGCGTATGCTGGCGCTCTGTCCGCCGGGGGTGGGGCTGGTTTGGGAAGGTGGTGCCGCTTAGGTGACTCGAACACCTGACCCCATCATTACGAATGATGTGCTCTACCGGCTGAGCTAAAGCGGCGCGCCAAGCGGGGCCATTAGCGGGGGGTGGGCGGGGTGGCAATGGGAATCGTTGGGTTTTGTGGCGGGTGAAAAAAAGCTGATGATCGGGGGTGGGTTTGGGCTAGGCTGGTGTGGCATGGCCCGATGCTGCCGAAGGGGGAATCACCGATGTCACAAGACCTGCCCAAGGCCGGATCGGCCAAAGCGTCTGACGTGTTTGTGGCGTGTCTGGAGGCGGAAGGGTGCGAGTACATCTTTGGCGTGCCGGGGGAGGAAAACCTTGATCTGCTCGATTCGCTGTCGCGATCAACGCAGATCCGGCTGATTTTGACGCGGCATGAACAAGCGGCGGGGTTCATGGCGGCGACATATGGGCGGCATACCGGGCGGACCGGGGTGTGTTTGGCAACATTGGGGCCGGGGGCGACCAATCTGGTTACGGCGGCGGCTTATGCCACGCTCGGCGGGATGCCGATGCTGATGATTACGGGGCAAAAGCCGATCAAAAAGTCAAAGCAGGGGCGGTTCCAGATTCTTGACGTGGTGGCGATGATGGGGCCGATCACCAAATATGCGCACCAGATGGCGAGCGCGGACAATATCCCCAGCCGCGTGCGCGAGGCGTTTCGCCTGGCCGAAGAGGAAAAGCCCGGCGCGACGCATATCGAACTGCCCGAAGACATTGCCGATGAATCGACCGACGAACGGCCTTTGGCGCGCAGCAAAGCGCGGCGGCCGAGCGCCGATCCCAAATCGGTGCGCCAAGCGGTTGAAGCGCTGGAACGCGCACGCGCGCCGGTGCTGGTGATCGGCGCGGGGGCCAACCGCACCAGCACCAGCCGGATGCTGCTGCAATTCATCGAAAAGACCGGGATCCCGTATCTCACGACGCAACTGGGCAAAGGCGTGATTGACGAACGCCATCCGAAATTTCTCGGCTGTGCGGCGTTGTCGGCGGGCGATTTCGTGCACCGCGCGATCGAGGCATCGGACTGTATCGTCAATATCGGGCACGACGTGATCGAAAAGCCGCCGTTTTTCATGCGCGCGGGCGGGCCGACGGTGATCCATGTGTCAACGCGCACCGCCGAAGTCGATCCGGTCTATTTTCCGCATATCGAGGTGATCGGCGATATCGCCAATGCCATCTGGCAGATGAAAGAGGATATCGTGCCTTCGGGATCGTGGGCTTGCGCGCCGTTGCTCGCCTATCGCGCGGCGGAACTGGCGCACAGTGCGCCGCTTGCCGCCGATGCCCGGTTCCCGATCTTTCCGCCGCATCTGGTGGCGCAAGTGCGCGCGGCGCTGCCCGATGATGCGATCATCTGTCTGGACAACGGGGTGTACAAGATCTGGTTTGCGCGCGGCTATCCCGCCTATCGCCCCAATACCGTGCTGCTCGACAATGCGCTGGCGACAATGGGCGCGGGGCTGCCCAGCGCGATGATGAGCGCGATGCTATACCCGGATCGCAAAGTCATGGCGATCTGCGGCGATGGCGGGTTCATGATGAACAGCCAAGAGATGGAAACCGCGGTGCGGCTGGGGCTGAACCTGACGGTGCTGGTGTTGAATGACGGGTCCTATGGCATGATCCGCTGGAAACAGGCCAATATGGGGTTTGCCGATTGGGGGCTGACCTATGGCAATCCCGATTTCGTTGCTTATGCGCAAAGCTATGGCGCATTCGGCTATCGCGTGGAAAGCAGCGCGCATCTGGCGCAAGTGCTGGCGCATACGCGCGATACGCCGGGGGTGCATCTGATCGATTGCCCGGTCGATTATAGCGCGAACGATCAGATTTTGAACCACGATATCAAGATATTGAGCCGCGCGCTCTGACAGACGAAGGATTTTGCCGACAATGGTCCGGTTGCAGCAGACATATCCGCTTTACCTCAACAACCGCGCGGTGCAGCCCAACCGCGATCTGGCGGTTACCGACAAATTCTCCGGCGAGGTGGCGTTTCACACCGCGCTGGCCACGCCCGATGTGATCGATGCGGCGATTGCCGGGGCGGTGCGCGCCGCCGCGCCGATGGCCGCGCTCGCAAGTTTTGAACGCCAGGCGGTGCTCGACCATTGCGTGCGACGGTTTCGCGAACGGTTTGACGAGCTGGCCTATGCCTTGTGCGTCGAAGCGGGCAAACCGATTGTCGATGCCGAAGGCGAAGTGACCCGGTTGATCGACACATTCCGCATCGCCAGCGAAGAGGCGACGCGCATCTATGGCGAAGTGCAACCGCTCGATATCTCGCCGCGCGCCAAAGGCTATATCGGCATGTGGAAACGCGTGCCGATCGGGCCATGCAGCTTTATTTCGCCGTTCAACTTTCCGCTGAACCTCGCGGCGCACAAAATCGCCCCGGCGATTGCGGCGGGCTGTCCCTTCGTGATGAAGCCTGCCTCGATGACTCCGCTGGGCGCGATCATGATCGGCGAAGTGCTGGCCGAAACCGCTTTGCCCGAAGGCGCGTTTTCGATCCTGCCCGCCAGCCGCGACGGGGCGGACTTGTTCACCACCGATGACCGGCTGAAGCTGCTGTCCTTCACCGGATCGCCCGGCGTGGGCTGGGATCTGAAGGCGCGCGCGGGCAAGAAAAAGGTCGTGCTGGAACTGGGCGGCAATGCGGCGGTGGTGGTCGATGCCGATGCCGATCTGGACCATGCCATCGCGCGGATCGTGTTTGGCGGCTATTACCAGTCGGGGCAAAGCTGCATCCATGTGCAGCGCGTGATCGTCCATGCCGATATCTATGACGAATTTCGCGACCGGCTGGTGGCGAAAGTACGCGCGCTGAAATCGGGCGATCCCAAGCTGCGCGATACCTTCATCGGCCCGATGATTTCGGCCAAAGAGGCCGCGCGGCTGAAACGCTGGATCGACGATGCGGTGGCGGCAGGCGCAACGCTGCTGGCGGGCGGCGGGTGTGCGGGCGCGATGCTGGAGGCGAGCCTGCTGGAAAATGTGCCGCGCGACACCGCGCTCTATGCCGAAGAAGCGTTTGGCCCGGCGGTGATCCTGTCGCGCTTTACCGATTGGGATGCCGCGCTGAATGAAGTCAACGACAGCACGTTCGGGCTGCAAGCCGGGCTGTTCACGCGCGATATCCACAAAGTGTTGACGGCGTGGGATGCGCTCGAAGTTGGCGGGGTGCTGGTCAACGATGTGTCATCATTCCGCGTGGACAATATGCCCTATGGCGGGGTGAAAGATTCGGGGCTGGGGCGCGAAGGGGTGCGCTTTGCCATCGAGGATATGACCGAAATTCGCAATCTGGTGATCCGGCGGTAGGGGATGGTCATGCGGGCGGCGTGGTGCCGTTGCCGGGAAAGGCGATCACCTGAGCGGTGAAATCGGCGGGCAGCGGCGGTTTTGGGCGGCGGGGGTAGAAGCGCCCGGCGCGCTCCAGCCGATATTTGAGGTTAGCGGCGGAATAGAAGCCGAGTTGCAAGTGGCGCTGCAACAGCGAGATCGAGACGTCGGATTTACCCGCAACAAAGGCGACGGCGCGGCGATAGAGATCGAGATCGGCGATCATCTTGGGTCATTCGGGGTGGGGGCGTGCGGCGCAGTCTCACCCAGCCGAGAGCCCCCACCCCCAACCCCCTCCCCTGAAGGGGCGGGGGCTTTTTTGTTTGGAGGCGGGATTGGCATGGGCGGCTATGGTTCGCTATCCAGCGGCACGCCGGGAAGCTGTTTGGCGGTGCGGATGGTGAGCGAGGTTTTGACGCTGGCGACATTGGGGGCGGGGGTTAGTTTGCTGGTGAGGAATTCCTGAAAGCTTTGCAGATCGTGCGAGACGATTTTCAGGATAAAGTCGATTTCGCCGTTAAGCATGTGGCATTCGCGCACTTCGGGCAGGCCGCGCATATGGTCTTCGAACTGGCGCAGCGAATCTTCGGCCTGGCTTTTCAGGCTGACAAGCGCAAACACGGTGATCGCATAGCCCAGCCGCGCGGGATCGAGATCGGCGTGATAGCCGCGAATCACCCCCGATTCTTCCAGCGCGCGCACCCGCCGCAAGCAGGGCGGGGCGGTCAATTCGACCCGCTGCGCCAGTTCGACATTGGTGATCCGGCCTTCATCTTGCAGCGCGGCCAGCAGGCGGCGGTCAATTGCATCGAGTGTCGCCATGATTTTGTTTGCCACCGTGTCAGATATTGGGACATGTTCCGCCCTCGGGGCGGAGGCCGCAGCAAGATTCGCCCCGTTAAAACCTGAATTGCTGAAATATTGTTTCTTGATACCGCAATTTTTCCGTTTTGCAACGCTGCCAAAGCGGTTCTTTTTGGCTTGTCGATGGTTTGGTAGGAATTACCCTGCCATAATACGGGACACGCCATGCCACCGCCGGGCCGGGCTGTGGCGCGATTGACCCGCGCGGGGCTGAGTTAAAGGTCTGCCAACAGGGAGCATGCATGATCGTCGATGATCGCCTTGATACCGTTCTGCGAACGCAGCCGGGTGGTCGGGCAGGTCAGGTGACGCAATTGCGGCAATTGATCGATATTCTGGGGCGGACCGCCGATGCGGACTGGGGCGAAGCACACCAGCGCGGTTTGGCGCAGATCGACGCGCTGCATCTGGCGCTGGGCGATGCCGGGGCGGCGGCGGCCATCGCGCAATGTGTGGCCCGGTCGCCGCGGTTAATCACGCATTTGGCGACTCACGGGCCGCGCACCGCGCTTGCGGTGATTGGCTGTGCCCGGCTGGACGAAGCGCAATGGCTGGGTCTGGTGCCGCGCCTTGCGATCCAGGCGCGTGGCGCACTGCGCCACCGCCGGGATCTGTCAACGCCGGTGATCGCCTTGCTCGATCAATTGGGCATCGATGATTTTGTGCTGAGCGGCCCGGTTCGCGAACCGGTGGTGACACCTGAACAGCAACCGGTTGTGGAAACTGCGCCCGCGCCGCCGCAAGAACCCGAAACCGCTGCGACCCCGACTGTCACCACACTGGTGCCGCGTTCGGGCGATGCCATGCGGCGGAGTGATCCCGCTGCGGGCGATTCGATTGGCGCCATCGTGCGGCGGATCGAGGAATTTCGCCGCCACCGCGATGATGACGGCAAAGCCGACGCAGAGGCATCCACAGCGGCTGCGGCGGAGCGATCCCCCGACGCACCCCAACCGAGCGTAATCGATATCGCTATTGACGGGGCAGGGGTGATTGTCGCTGCCGATGGGGTCGATCCCGCGCTGGTGGTCGGCCATACGCCGTTTGCCGCGCCATCAGCCGCTGCTGCTGCCTGTGTCGATCCTGATTCGCTGATGGCTGCGCGCGCGCGTCAGCCGGTCGTGGCAGGCACGCTGATGCTGGATGGCGCGGCGGCGATTGCCGGATCGTGGCGGATCGACGCGGTACCGCGGTTTGGGGTCGATGGCGGCCAGTTTGGCGGTTATCGCGCGCGGCTGCGGCGAATCCCGGTTGCGCCAGTGGCGGTGGTCGGTCAGACGGGCGGGGATGCGCTGCAACAAGTGCTGCACGAATTGCGCACGCCGATCAATGCGATCCAGGGCTTTGCCGAACTGATCCAAAGCCAAGTGCTTGGCCCCACTCCGCACCAGTACCGCAGTCTGGCCGCGTCGATTGCCGCCGATGCCGCGCGGATGCTGGCCGGGTTTGAAGATATCGAACGGCTGGCGCTGCTCGAATCCGGGCGCGTGCGGATTACGCCGGGCGAGGCTGATTTTGCCGCGATCATGGCGCGGCTGGTGGCGCAGCTTGATCCGCTGATCGGTCCGCGCGAGATCCGGCTGCGCGCGACGGTGCCGACCAGCCCGCTGGTGGTGGCGATTGCTGCGCCAGAGGCAGAGCGCATTGCCTGGCGGCTGTCATCGACATTGGTCAGCGCGGCGGCACCGGGCGAGCGGCTGGCGCTGTCGCTCGATCACAGTGCTGATGGCAGCACCGCACGGCTGATTCTGACATTGCCGTTCGCGCTGGCGTTGCGCGATGATGATGCGCTGTTTTCGCTCGATGCCGCGCGCGGCAGCGGTGGGCATGATGTCGGCATGCTGGGCCATGGCTTTGCGCTGCGGCTGGTGGCAGCCGAAGTCGCCGCCGCCGACGGACATCTTGACCGCAGCGGCGGCGCGGGCAGCGCAATCCTGACAATGACGCTGCCACTGGCGATTCCGGTGGCGCAGGATCGCTATCAGGTTGCGTCCTGACGCTGTTTCGTTTTAGGGGCTTGCGCGTGGGCCTGTAGCTCAGTTGGTTAGAGCTGGCCGCTCATAACGGCTAGGTCGCGGGTTCAAGTCCTGCCGGGCCCACCATCGCCGTTACCCCCGCCGGTTTAGAGCGGTATGCGATTAGATTGAATCGCATTCCGCTCTTGAGTCTCTGTTTTCGCGTGATTTAATGCGAGCCGCAGGCCACCGCAGGTAAAAACCGGTTCCCACTTTTTCGCATCACGCTCTAAAGCTCTCGAAAACAAAGGG
>CAINGT010000042.1 GCA_903848655.1 uncultured Sphingomonadales bacterium | reverse complement strand
TTCGTCGCTCAATTCGTCTACCGCACGATCCATGACCGATCTCCAAAAATCAGTCTTGAATCACATATCTACCGCATAGGGAATCCCTCGAGGATTAAATTGTCACCACGCTCTAGAGACTTTGTTTTCGCGTGATTTATTGCGAAAAACCGGTTCCCACTTTTTCGCATCACGCTCTAAGCCACCGGTCCCCTTTCTTCCCCCCTCCTCTTCAGGGCGTTCAGAGTCACGTGCCTCTGAACGCGGGCCGGGGGTGGGGGTGCCGCGCACGTTCACCAAGTCGATAGCCCCCACCCCCAACCCCCTCCCCTGAAGAGGAGGGGGCTTTTGACCGATACGTATGCGGTTGGACATTTCCGCGCTTTATCGTCATGGCTCGGGGTGTACGACGGCGAACAGCGCTGGCGACATACGAGGGGACCGCCATGGCACTTGCCGCCACCACACCCGCCAGCCACGGCGATGGCCATATCGATGCGCCCGAACTGCGGGTGTTCGTCATGGCGCTGTTCTTCATCTTTGGCGGGATAACCTCGCTGAACGATGTGATCATTCCCAAGCTCAAAGAGCTGTTCACGCTCAATTATACCCAGGCGATGCTGGTGCAGACGGCGTTCTTTGCCGCTTATGCGATTATCGGCATTCCCGGGGCGGCGCTGGTCAAGCGCGTGGGCTATATGCGCGGCGCAGCTATCGGCCTGGCGATCATGATGGCTGGGTGTCTGCTGTTCATTCCGGCTTCGGGCAATGCCACATTTGCGCTGTTCCTGCTGGCGCTGTTCGTGCTGGCAAGCGGCGTAACGGTCGTGCAAGTCGTGGCCAACCCGCTGATTTCGCTGCTCGGCCCGGCAAAGACCGCGCCGAGTCGGCTGACCTTTGCGCAAGCGTTCAATTCGTTGGGCACGACGATCTTTCCCTATGTCGGGGCCATCGTGATGTTGGGCACGCTGGCGCACGAACACGCCGCTGATCTGTCGGGCGCGGCGCTCGATGCCTATCGCGTGGCGGCAACGCAAGCCGTGGTCCATTCGTACCTTGCGCTGGCAGCGGCGCTGGCGGTCGTGGCTGCGGTGGTCTGGGCCAATCGCAACCGGTTAAAGGGTGAACACCACGAACAAAGCGCCGTGCTCAAAAGCTTTGACTTGCTTGGCCGCCCCCGGTTCGGATTGGGCGCGCTGTGCATTTTCGTCTATGTCGGGGCCGAAGTCGCGATTGGTTCGTTGATCGTCAACTATATGCGCCAGCCGCATGTGCTGGGGCTGAGCGAGGTCAGCGCAGGCGCGCTGATTCCGCTGTACTGGGGCGGGGCACTGATCGGGCGGTTTGCCGGATCGCTGGTGCTGCGGCTGGTCGATCCGGCCAAAGTGCTGGCGTTCAACGCGCTGGGCGCGATTACGCTCATCGTGCTGACCACGCAAAGCGGCGGACATGTGGCCGCCGCCAGCCTGCTCGCCATCGGGCTGATGAATTCGATCATGTTTCCCACGATCTTTACGCTCGCCAGCGACGGGTTGGGCGAACGCGCGGCGGATGGATCGGGCGTGCTGTGCGTGGCGATTGTCGGCGGCGCGGTGATCCCGCCGTTGACCGGGACAGTGGCCGATTTGACCGGCAGCCTGCAATTCGCGCTGGCGGTGCCGGCGCTGTGTTATGCGGTGATCGCGGGCTATGGCTGGTTTTTGCGCGCGCGCCGGGGGTGAAATAGCGCCGGGTTGATCCGCGCGCGTTGACATCGGCGCATGGCCTGACCACACTGCCACCATGCTGTCGCAAAAAACGCGTTATACCATCCGTGCCTTGCAACATCTGGCCGACCGGTTCCGCCAAGGCCCGGTGCGGCTGGACGCGATTGCCCAAGCGCAGAATATTCCGCGTAAATTCCTGACGGTGATCCTGTCAGAAATGGCGCGCGAAGGCATCGTGATTTCGCAACGCGGGCGCGATGGCGGCTACGAACTGGCACTACCCCCGGTCGATATCCGCTATGGCGACATCATCCGCCTGTCACGCGGCAGCCTCGCCCTCGTCCCTTGCGCCAGCCGCAACGCCTATGAAACCTGCGCCAACTGCCTACCCGAAGCGGAATGCCGGTTGCGCGGGCTGATGCTGAAACTGCGCGATGAATCCGCCGCGATGCTTGATCGGGTGACGCTGGCTGACGCGATTGCCGTCGAACCTCCGTTCGATCTGGCGGGCGATCCGGCGCATCGCTGATGGGAGGCGGACTGCAAAATAGGCATTGCAGTGCCGCCGGATCATCGCGTTGCACTTCAAATTGCCACAGCCATTTCCGGTGGCGTCGCTCGCGTGTCAATTGAGTATAGTGTTACCGAAATTTCTCCGTTTATCCATCGCTAACGCTCGTGCCTCAGACCACAGGATATGGAACGCGCGCGGTGTCCCCGGAATTCCCCAAGCTCTCGCGGGGCAGCTGCTTGCGCAAATCCTTCCGCCACGCATAGACTTGCGATGGATCAAGCCCATGCTGCCGCGCAACACTGCAAACACCTTCGCCGCTCGCAAAGCACTCCGCGGCAATCGACGCCTTGACCTCGCGCTGCCAGTCCCGCCGCTTACCCTTGCTCGCCGGATCATCAATCGGGATTAACATCGGAGTAGCGCCCTCGGCCCAGATCAGGCCGCGTAAACTCCGCCATGTTGGTCAGCCGCGCAAGGTGGGGGCGGCAGGTCGCTTACACTTCAAACAAGCCAATGTCATGGGCCAAGCCGATCAGGCGTCGGGACGGCATGTTGTCTGTTACTGGAGCAAGGCGATGGTTGGCCGCCCGGTCGGTTCACAAGTGCTGAAATGGGCGGAGCCGGGACTGGTGTCGGCCGGTTTTGTGGTCGCGGCTGCCCGCTACGCTCTCAATATGGACTTCGGATGATGGTCGGGGCAGTCAACTTACTCCGCGCAATTGAAGGCGTTCAAACCTGATCGTAGCGCCCGGGCCAGACAGGAGCTATTGCCAGCCCAATGCCCGCACTCTGGACCGTAGCGACGGCGCTGACCGTCTACCTCATGGCGCTGCTCGTCATCGGTTGGCGTGCGGATCGAGCTGTCGGCGCCTGGGTGAGCGACAGGTTTCGTCCGGCCGTGCATGGGCTGTCGCTGGCGACCCTGTGCTCGGCCTGGACTTATTTCGGCGCCGTCGGTGATGCGTCGCGCGGCAGTTGGCTGTTTCTCGCCAATGCGCTTGGGCCGATCTTCGCGATTACGCTCGGATATTCGGTATGGCGCCGCATCGCGGTGCTGGCCAAGCAGGAGAACGTCGGCTCTCTCGCCGATTTTTTAGCCGCACGCTACGGCAAGAGCCGCAAGCTGGGCATCATTGTCACTGGGGTCGCCGTGCTCGGGGTGCTGCCCTACATCGCGCTGCAACTGGCGGTGCTTGGCAAGGCCTGGCGGTTTGTCGGTGGCGCAAGCGGGCAAGACGGTTGGCTGGCCGCCTGCTTTACCGCAATACTCGCAGCGATTGCGATTGTCTTCGGCGCACGTCGGCCGAGCCTTACCCAGCATAATCGCGGCCTAGTCGGAATTCTCGCCCTTGAATCCGGGGTGAAACTGGGGGGGCTTGTGTCAGTCGCGGGGTTTGCCGTTGCGCTGTTCCTCAAGAACCGGGGCGGCATCTCTCTGGCACTAAATTCCATTCCGCAAATATCGCCTGAGTTTGGCGGCTCCTTCGTGACGCTGGTGATGCTGTGCACGGTCACGGCCTTCACGCTGCCGCGGCAGTTCCACCTCAGCTTCGTTGCCATCGAAAAAGTTGATGACTGCAGGACCGCTTCGTGGATCGTGCCGGCCTATTTCTGCCTGTGGGCACTGTCGACATTGATCATCGCCGTCGCCATTCGGATGGGGCTTGGCGCGGCACATGGCGATGCGCAAATGCAGATCCTTGCGCTGCCCAGTCTGCACGGTCACCCATGGATCGTGCTGGTCGCCTTGCTTGGCGGTCTCTCGGCGGGTGCGGCAATGGTAGTCGTCGAGCTGATCGCCATTTCGGCCATGGTCTCGAATGAAATCGTCTTGCCCTTGCTGGCGGGAGGGATGCGCAGCCGCAGCGACGCATTCGATGTTGGCCGATCGATCGTCAGTGTGCGGCGCACCACAATTGTCGGCATGGCGGTTGTCGCCTGGCTCTATTTCATCAGCATCCGGTCAGTGGAGCAACCGACCCAGCTTGGTCTGACCGCTTTGACAGCGTTTGCTCAGCTGACCCCTTCGCTGATCGGGGGGATTTACTGGCGCCGGGCCCAAGCCAGCGGGGCAACTGCGGGAATAATCGGCGGTATGGCGGTCTGGGCGGTAGCAATTGCCGGCCCGGCATTTCGCGGCACCATGGGCGAAGTCGGCGTTCCTGTGATCGCAACCTTGTGGCCCAGGACGGGCAACAATGTTGATGCGGCGATCTGGTTCAGCCTTCTGGTCAATTGCGCGCTTTATGTTGTCGTGTCCGCGCGCACGGCACCGCGCCTTATCGATACAATCCAAGCCAACAGCTTCGTCGTTGCGCCAGAGTTGATGAAGGCCACCGATGGGCCGCTCATCAAGGCCAGAATCAGTGACCTGCGCAACCTGCTATCGCAGTTCCTGGGCAGCGCCGAGGCGGACAAGGCTTTGCGGGAATTCGCATCCGATGCGCGACGAGCAAGCTTGTCCGATGAGGACCTGGTTTCTCCTGCCATCGCACGTTCAGCCGAAAGGCAACTGGCGGGCGTGATCGGGGCTTCTTCGGCGCGCAACGTGGTGGCGATCGCCATTTCAGCAGGATCACAGGATGCCGATGAAATCAGCCGCATTCTCGACGAAGCTGGACACGCCGTCCATTTCAATCGCGAACTGCTCCAGACCACGCTCGACAGCCTGCCCCAAGCCGTCAGTGTGTTCGACAGAGACTTGGCACTGGTGGCCTGGAATGCAGCGTTCCTGCGCCTCCTGGCGCTGCCAGTCGATGAAGTCCACATCGGCAAATCGGTTCTCGAACTCGTTCGCGACAACGCGCAGAGCCAGGACGCCAGCGACATGCGACGCCGCATGTCGGAGTGCGCGCAGGCGGCGCGTACCGGTTCGGTTGTCGATGTCGAGCATCTGGTCGGCGAAACCGGAGTTATTCACTTTTCGGGTCGTCCGCTGGGGAGCCGCGACTATCTGCTTACCATCGCCGACGTCAGTGAATTGCGGGCGGCCGAACAGGTGCTTACTCGCAGCAAAGCCGAACTGGAAACACTCGTCGAAGAACGCACGGAGGAACTGGCCCAGGCCAAACAAGTGGCCGAACAGGCAACTGGCGCGCAGCGCCGGTTCGTGGCCGCGGCGAGTCATGATCTGGTGCAGCCGCTCCACGCTGCGCGACTTTTCATCGGCAATGCACTGATCGGGACGGACGATGATGACCCGCAGGCCAGGCTGTTGCGCAAGGCGGACCAGGCCGTCGAAGGCGCGCATCGCCTGTTGCACGCGCTCCTTAATCTGTCGCGGCTCGAGATCGGCGCACTTCAGCCGAAACTCGAGGCGATCGACGCCGGCGCTCTGCTTGCTTCGCTGGCCGAGGAGTTCGCACAGCAAGCCAAAATCCGCGGTCTTGAACTGACCGTCATTCCCTCTCGCCACTGGATTCGGTCGGACACCGACTTGTTGAGGGGGATGCTGCAAAACCTTGTGCTCAATGCCCTGCGTTATACGCCGGCGGGACGGGTGGTCGTCTGCGTTCGTCGCGCAAGTGATGCCGTTCGCATCGAAGTGCGCGACACCGGAGTGGGCATTGCGGCCGACAAGCTGCCGAGCGCATTCGAGGAGTTCAGCCGGCTCGATGAAGGGCGCTCCCTCGCGGCAGGTTCGGGCCTGGGCTTGTCGATCGTCGCGCGGATTGCAGATGTGCTGGGCCACAAGGTTTCGGTCCGCTCGACACCGGGCAAGGGAAGCGTGTTCTCGATATTGCTGCCCGTAACGAAGCCGGTTCGCCGGCGCGTCAATCAAGCCGCCAGGGTGATTAACCTCAACGGCTTGCGGGTATTGTGCGTCGATGATGAGCGCGATGTGCTGGTTGGAACCAGCGCGCTGATCGAACGATGGGGTGCCACCGTCGATGTTGCGGCATCGTGCGGCGACGCGCTTGAGCTTGCCGGGCCTTGGGATGTCGTTCTGGCCGACTACCACCTCGGCGACGGCAATGGATTGGCGCTGCTACGCAACCTGGGCTCGCGTGCACGAGCCAAGTTGCTGGTAACTGCCACGCCCGAACCGGGTTGGGACGAGCAGCTCGAGAGCGAACGAATTCGCTGCCTCGCCAAGCCTATCGCGCCTCTGGAATTGCAGGCGATTCTGGCGGCTGAAACGCCCGCTCAGCCCACGGCGGGCCTATCGCGCGACATCGCAGTCAACTGAGCACGTGTCTGCACGCCAAACCGACGGTAGAGCCCGGTCAGGTGGTACTTGACGGTTGCCTCGCTGAGTTGCGTTTCGAAGGCGATCTGCTTGTTCATCAGCCCGCGGTGTACACCATCGAGAATGCGGGTCTGGGTCTCACTGAGCGGCACGCCGGCGTCCTCGTCCATCGCATCAGGAAACCAGTTTTGCCCGGCCAGCAACGACTCGACAGCGGCTGAGAGCTCATCCACGCCAACCGACTTCGATATGAAGCCAGCGGCACCGCAAGCGAGGGTTGTCTGAACCGTATCGGGGTCATCGGTTGCCGAGACAATGGCGACGGAAATGTCGGGATACTCTGCCTTCAGCGAAAGCAGGCCCCCGATTCCGGCGCTATCGGGCAGTTTGAGGTCCAGAAGAATAAGGGACACAGCCGCATCATCGGACAGGGCCGCTTTGGCGTCGCGCAGCGTCTCGAACTGCAGGACAGTGCGAGCGCCCGCAATCTGCGCCAGAGTTGCCGCAAGCGCCTGACGGAACAGTGGATGATCGTCGATCAAAAGAACAGTCATTGATCGTCTCATTGCTTCGATGCGGTAAATTCCAGATGTGATATCATCCTCGCAATTCCCGTGCCGTGCAAGTTGCTGCGGCTCGACCAACGTCTAGGCGCTTTCGCACCGGGCCGGCGCTAGGAGGGACGCAATCCGCAGCCAAGCGGGTGATTGACCTCCGGGAGGGACCACTATGCCTATCGTGCAACAAGCACGGCGCGTTGCGCGCCTCGATGCCAGCCACCAACAGATTTCGCACAGCAAATCGGTTCTCGCCTGTGGCGCTGCTCTTGCAGCGCTGGTCATGGCGCATCCAGTGTACGCCCAGACGGCGGCCCCTGCCGAAGCAACTGCCCCCGCCGACAGCGGCGAGATCATCGTCACCGCTCTCAAGCGGTCGGAGAGCGTGCTGAAGGTTCCTGCGGCAATCTCGGTCGTCGGTGGTGGCGATCTGAAAACGGCAGGCGTCAACAACGTCACGGATTTGCAGAACCTGGTTCCCGGCTTGAACATCGGCACCGGCGGCTTCGGCACGAACATCAGCATTCGCGGCATCACCTCGACTGACCAGACCAGCAAGGGCGAGCTTGGCATTGCCTACAACGTCGATGGTGCGTTCGTCGGTCGTGGCCAGGAACAGGGCCTTTCCTATTTCGATATCGATCGCGTTGAGGTGCTGCGTGGGCCGCAGGGAACCCTCTATGGCCGCTCATCCACCGGCGGCGCGATCAACGTTATCTCGAAAAAGCCAGTGATCGGCGCGTTCGAAGGCTATGGCAAGTTCGAGTACGGCAACTACACCGCCGTTCGCGGTGAAGCGGCGATCAACATTCCCGTCAATGACATGATCGCCATTCGCGTCGCCGGCAACGTCAACAAGCGCGATGGCTTTCTCAAGCCGCAAGGCTTCAGCATCGTCGATACGAACGCTGTTCCGCCAACCAGCAGCTACACCTTCGCTCCGGGCAGCCAAAAGGCGAAGAACGACCAGTCCGACCAGACCGGCCGCTTTTCGATCGTCATCAAACCCTCGGACAACGTAACCTTCACCGGCGTTGCCACGATCGGCCATCAGGGCGGTGTCGGTCCGGGCGCGGCATTGCTCGATTCTCTCAATGCAGGCGGATCGACCAAGTTCAATATTCTGGCCGACCCGGTCCCGGCCTTCCAGGATACCAATTTCCAGAACTTCGTTGGCACGCTGAACGTCAAATTCGGCGGTACGCAGCTCGATATCCTTGGTAGCCACCAGCACTTCAAGGATCACACGCAGACCACCAGCACCAACAATCCGCTTGCCAATACCACCGGTGCCGGGCCGAGCCCGGTTTTCCCGGGCACTTCGGCATTCGCCCTCGACGACTACCATGGCGTGTTCAACACCACGCAGGTGGAAGCGCGGATTTCCAACGTCAATTCGGGTACGCTCGATTACGTTGTCGGCGCAAACTACTATTCCGAAAAGACCAACGAGAGCGACCACAACTGGTACGCCCCGGTGGGAAGCCCGCTCAACACCGCGACCTATCAGAACGGAATCGATCCGCTCAACTCCACCAGACACAAGTCCTACGGTTTCTTTGCGCAAGGTACCTACCATGTTACCCCCGAACTGGGTGTGGTCGCGGGCGTTCGTTATTCGCATGATGAAACGACGCGTGTCGGAACCTTCGCGGTTCCCTTCTTCAATCCCGCCCTCGGCTCCCCATTTTCGCCGGCAACCTACTGGCTCGATCCAAACGGCCAGCCCTGCCACTATCCGAACGATTGTGTCGGCGGCCCGAACAACGGCCACGAGACCGACGGCAAGGTCACGTGGCGCGTTGGCCTGAATTACCAGATCACGCCGAGGGACTTGCTGTTCGCCTCGGTTTCCACGGGCTTCAAGGCCGGTGGATTCAATGACTTTGACCCGGCGACAGGCAACACGGCGCCCTACGGTCCGGAGTCGCTCACCGCCTACGAATTCGGTTACAAGGGCAAGCTGCTGCCGGGCCTGACCCTGACCAGCGACGTCTACTATTACGACTACTCGAAGCAGCAGTTCAACTCGCTGGTCTTCTTCGGACCGGGGGGCACCCCGCCGGGCGTGCTCTACACCGCGATCGGCAAGTCGAAGATCTATGGTTGGGAGAACGAGTTCAGCTATCAGGTCGACAGTAACACGAACATCAGTGGCAACTTCACGCTCGGCCATTCCAAGGTCGGAAACCTGCTGACCGGCCGGATCAGCACGTCGCAGTTCCAGTACGCTGGTCAGCCGATTGATCGCAACCCCAGCTTCACGGCGACGGGCGTCATCAGTCACAGCTTCGCGCTGGGCGGAGGATCGAAGCTCAAGCTGCGCGGGCTGATCAAATACAGCTCGAGCTACCTGATTTCCGACCTGTCAAACGTCGTGCAGTTCAGGCAGGATGCCTACACCCGCAGCGATGCCAGCATCACCTACGCCACCGAGGGTGACCGCTACACCGTCCAACTGTTCGTCGAAAATATCGAAAACAAGGTGCAAAAGACAAGCGGTCCGAACAATTACGGCGGCGGCTATGGCGGCACGAATGGCAATTTCGTGCCCACGGCCGAAACGATCCCCAACTCGGTCTCGTTCGGTGTCAACACGCCACGCTTCTACGGCATTCGCCTTGGAGCGAAGTTCTGACCGCCACCACCAAGGGTTCGGCGAGGCTCGCAATGGAAAATCCGCTCCTCAGAGACGGTCTCGCCGAATCCAAGTGGTCGCAGCGCGGCATGATTGTTACGGCGCTGTGCTTCGTGCTCAACATGTTCGACGGGATGAACGTCTTCGCGCTGACTTATGTGGCGCCACAGCTTCAGAAGCAGTTTGGCGCTGGTCCTGAAGCCTTCTCAATCGTGTTCAGCATCGGATTGGTCGGGATGGCGCTGGGCGGGCTTGTCCTTGCGCCGCAGGCGGATCGCTCGGGGCGGCGTCCTGTGATCTTGCTCGCCTTGGCGCTAATGGCCGGCGCCATGATTGCCAGCGCCGGGGCAAATTCGATCGCGATACTTTCGTTTGACCGCTTCCTGGTCGGTATCGGCATCGGAACCGTGCTCGCCAGCATTACCGCGCTTTCGGCAGGGTTTGCGCCCGACCGCTATCGCAATATGGCGGCCGGTGTGCCGCAGGCGGGTTATCCGGTGGGCGCAACAATCACCGGCTTCATCACCGCGTGGGCTCTCCCTCGCTATGGCTGGCCGACAATCTTTACCGGTGCCGGCCTTGCCACGCTGATCCTGTTGCCGATCTGCTTCTTTGCCTTGCCCGAGGCGCCAGATCACGGGCAACAGCCAACCGTCGGCATTCGGGCGACGCTTGGCGGTGACCGCAAGCGGAACACCGCTTTGCTATGGGCTTCGACAATCAGCGGCTTCATGGTGCTCTATTTCATCGCAAGCTGGATAACCAAGCTCGCGATCGAGGCAGGGCTTGCGCCTGCCCAAGCGATCATTGCCAGTGCAATCTACAGCGCCGGTGCCTTTGTTGGCACAGTTGCTCTGAGCGTGGTTGCGACCAGGGTAGACATTCGGAAGCTTATATTCGTCATGTTGCTGCTGGCTGCTGGCCTTTTTCTGGTGTTTGGCGGTGTAAAGATGTCGCTTGCCGGCATTTTGCTGACAAGTTTCCTGATCGGCATTGCCATGCAGGGCGGCGTCAATGGCAACTACGCGCTGGTCGCCGGCTCCTATCCGGCCAACATGCGCGCGACGGGTCTGGGCTGGGCGATGGGAATTGGCCGGATCGGCGCCCTTTCAGGGCCCTTGATCGCTGGCGCCGCGATGGGCCGTGGCTTGCCGTTGTTCGCCGTCTTTGCGATCTTTTGCCTGCCCCTGGTAATCAACGCCTTTGCCGCCTTGGCGGTTCAGCTTCGGGATGAACGCTGAGATGGACAGTTTGCAACCCGAAGCGCGTGCCGAAATCGGGCGCGGCTTGTCCCGCGGCATGCGGGCGCTGCGCCGAATTGTGATGGTGGTGGCATTGGCGGTCCTCGCCGCTGCAATCTGGGTCTATACCGGGATGGTACGCAGCCCGGACTTTGCCGATGTAGCCTATGGACAGGGTTCGCCCAGCCAGCGGCTTGACATCTATCTGCCGCACGGGGCCGGGCCGTTTCCGGTGATCGTTTTCGCGCATGGCGGTGCCTTTGCCTTCGGCGACAAGCGCCCTACCTTTCACGGCTTTCGCAATGACGTAGAGGCGATGAATATCGCCGGCTTCGCCCTGGTCAGCATCAATTACAGGATGAGCGGCGAAGCCCGTTTTCCGGCTGCTGTGCAGGACATGAAGTCGGCGGTTCGCTATTTGCGAGCCAATGCCGCGCGTTACCGCCTCGACCCGGCAAGGGTTGCACTCTGGGGCCAGTCGGCCGGGGCGAACGTCGCGCTCGACGCCGGAATAAGCGCTGGCGTTGCCCTGTTCAACGACCCAGCCGGGCTGGCGCCTGCTGCCGATGACCGCGTCAGCGCGATTGTCTCGATGTACGGCCCAACCGATTTTCTGGCTATGGACGGGCAATTGCGCGCTGCCGGCTGTGCCCCTTCGGACCAAACCCACAATCAGGCCGACAGCCCCGAATCCAAGTATCTTGGTGCAAAGATCACCAATATACCTGCCATCGTCGCCCAGGCCAATCCGTTGACCTACGCAGGACCGGCTACACCCATGCTGCTGTTGCAACATGGGAGCGCCGATTGCACCGTGCCTCCGCTTCAGAGCCGGATCCTGGCTGATCGGGTCAATGCCGTGGCCGGGCCAGGGCGGGCAACGCTTCAGTTCCGGCAGGGAGCTACCCATGCGGACGCGGCTTTCGACTCGCAACCCAATCTCGCCACTGTTGCAGGCTTCCTTCGTGATGCGTTTTCCCACTCTGTCAAAAGCCAATAATCGGTAGACGGCAATGGTCGAACCGAACCCGCAATTGAACTGGTTCCACCTTTATGAAGGAACAACCCGGCCATGCTGAGACGCGCCTTTTTGGTTTTCCTGTCGCTCTGCGGCGTTTTGATCGCCAATCCCGCCCCGGCCCAGTCTGCGAATGGGCCGGGGCTTGCCGCCTTGCCCATCGTGGTGCCGGTTAAGAGTTGCGCAAGCCTCGCAGCCCTGGAATTGTCAGGGGCAACCGGCGCGGCAACGACTCTGGCGGCCCGCGAAGTGGTGGGACAGCATCCCTATTGCGAAGTCACCGGCACGATCGCCCCGGCCATCCGCTTCGAGGTTCACCTGCCGCTTGCCGGGTGGACGCAGCGTTTCCTCGAAACCGGATGCGGCGGCTTGTGCGGCATGTTGCGCGTGGAGGCCGAAAAGTCCGAGGGATGCACCCCGGTGACGGATGGCTCGATCACATTGGCTTCCACGGACATGGGTCACCAGGGCATGGACCCTTCGTGGGGTGTCGACGCGCAGAAGCGCGTCGATTTTGCACATCGCGGCGTGCACGTCACGGTTCTGGCCGCAAAAGCGCTGATTAATGCGTTCTACGGCCAGGCACCGCGCTATTCCTACTTTTCGGGCTGTTCCGACGGAGGGCGCGAGGCGCTGATCGAAGCGCAACGTTACCCGAAGGACTTCGATGGAATTGCGGCCGGCGCTCCGGCACTGAATTTCACGGTACAGAATTCCTTCCACCATGGCTGGCTGGCCAAGGTCAATACCGGCGCTGACGGCCACGCGATCCTTGCCGCGATCGACATGAAGCCGCTTCACGCCGCAGTGCTGGCAGCGTGTGACGGTCTTGATGGGCTGGTCGACGAGCAGATCACCGACCCGCGCGCCTGCCGGTTCGATCCTGTCGGCCTGACATGCAAGGGTGATTATCGGCCGGGCGAATGCCTGACCCGGACACAGATCGATGCCGTTCGTGCGATCTATGACGGTGCCCGTAGCCCGAGTGGCAAGCGACTCGAAGTCGGGCCTTTGCAGCCCGGAAGCGAGCTGGAATGGGTGGGCGTGTTCGTGCCCCGCGAAAGGACGGGGAGGATCGGCAGCGAGAGCATGGCGCTCGATACGATCAACCATCTGCTTTTCTCGCCCGATCGCACGTACAGTATAGCCAGCTTCCCGTTCATCGAAGAGACACTGGCAAGCGAGGAGCCGGCCAGAGCCTTGTACAGTGCCGACAATCCGGATCTGGGCGGTTTTGCCGGTCACGGCGGCAAGCTGATCCTCTGGCACGGCTGGTCGGATCCGCACATCAGCCCGCTGAACACGATCGACTATTATGAACGCGTTGGTCGGCAGATGGGCGCCGGAACCCGCGATGGCTTTGTCCGCATGTTCCTGATGCCGGGTATGGGCCATTGCGGCGGCGGTGACGGCCCAAGCGAATTTCCGCTGCTGGCGGGGCTGATGGCCTGGGTCGAAAGCGGCAGCGCACCTGCCGAAATGCTGACACATCGCAAAGTTCCGCAGCCGATGGGCCCGCCTCCCCGCGGCCCAGCTGGCGCGGCGCACGACGGACCTCCGCCCGAAGTCATCGCCGCGATGCGGGCGCATGACGCAGAGGTGGCGAAACTCGCACCGCGCAGCCGCCCGGTCTACGCCTATCCGCAAGTTGCACGCTACAAGGGTTCGGGTCCGATCGATGAAGCGGGCAGCTTTTCCGCAACCACCCCGGCACCGGTAAAGGGCATCAGCGACTGGGTCGGCGCCCGGCCATGAAACCGCGCCGCACGGCTCATGCGGTGATCGCTGCCGGGATGTCAGGCGGGCTGGTCGGCGGCGTCTGCATCTGGGTCTATGAAGCACTGGTCTGGTCGGGCGTTCAGCATCTGCTGCCGCTTTCGGGGATTGCGCGAAACGCGGTCGGCCTGGCATTCGGCAACCGCACGCGTGATGCACTGGGGTGGATTTCATACCCGTTGGGAACATTGATCCACTTTTCGTTTGCCGCCACCTGGGGCGTGATCTTTGCCCTGATCTGGCCGTGGTTCCGGCGGCGTGGCTGGGAGGCAACATTGCTGGCGCTGCCGTTCGCGGTGGTGCTGTGGGTTGCCATGCATGTCGCCGTTTTGCTCGCTGGCCATGAACACCCGGACTATTTGGATCCGACAGTGATTATCGGCGGCATCGTGTCGCACTTGTTCTACGCCGTGCCGCTGGCATTGATGGTAAAGCGCTACGAGATCACTCCATAACCCGGGCTTGGGATGCGCCGATCCGCCAGCTTTTGCTGCGGTATCCAGAAAGAATCAGCAAAGGTCTGCCGCAACGCAGCGGCGGTTGCACGAAATCATCGACGTTCTCGACCGCGTCCTCCCTTGGTCGGGTTCAGAATGCGGCGCGTAAGCGTGGTATCGGTCGCAGACTTTACCGTCTTTCGGCAACCAAACTGCCGAGGATGTGGTGAAAGCCGGACGGATTGAGGCAATCTGTTGCTACCTTGAGAGGACCGCAGCGGGCAAGCTGACCCAGCCTTCCGGAGAAATGCGCAATGAATTGCCATTTCAGGTTTTCAACTGGCCCCGACGGAGCCGACGGTGGGGGTAACCGTTGGAAATCGGGTTTTTGCGTGGAAAGCGGTCACAGTAAAGTCCCGCATTTTCGCCAACAGTTGAGCATCATCCCACTCAAAAACAGGGATAAATTTGCCCATAGATTTTGTCGCGAGCGAAAACTGAGCGAATTCCAACCGTGGTAGGGCCACAAAAAAGTGGTCACAAAAGTCGGCGAAGCGTTTGCGCGTTCTGCCTTTTCAAATCGGTCGATCAGCCGAAAATGAGCCGACGGCCCATCTAACATATTGATTTCAAGGCAATGGCGGAGACGGAGGGATTCGAACCCTCGGTACCGGATTTACCAGTACGACGGTTTAGCAAACCGTTGGTTTCAGCCACTCACCCACGTCTCCGGATCGCAGCGGCGAAAGGGGCGTATAGCGGGGGGGCTGGGGGGGGGCAAGGGGTGGATTGCTTTTTTTGCGGCCGGGTCGGGCGGGTAAGCCTTTGTTCAGTTTGGAAGGGGGATTGTCCATCGTTCATGCGTCGGGCATCGTGCCAGACGGCCGATGGTTGGCGATGCCGGGTGGATGATCGTGCGGGTGAAGGATATGGTGATGCGAGCGCGGGCGGCTTGGTTTTGTCGGGGAGTACCGGGCGCGGTGATGCTGCTGGGCGTGCTGGTGGCACCGGTGGCGCAGGCGCAAGTGCAGACGATTGATCCCAATTCGGCGATTGATGCTGATTTGCAGCCCGGTGCGGCGGCTCCGGTTGTTCCTGCGCCGGTTGCACCTGCGCCCGTTCCCGTCGCGCCGGGGCCAAGCGGCGCTGGCCCGGATGTGCCGGTTGCGGTGCCCGGCGCGGTTGCGGGTGGGGCATCGGCCAATGCGGCGGGTGGTCCGGTGGGCGGGCCGGTCGCGGTTCCGGCACGGGGCGCTGAGACCTATCGCGAAAACGAACTTATCAATGCCGCCGAAGGCGTGTTTGGCAAAGGGGCGCGCGGGCTGGCGCTGATGATCCGCGACTTGCTGAAAAAGCAAGGCGAGCCCAATGCCTATATTACCGGCAGCGAAGGCGGCGGTGCGGTCGTGGTCGGGGTGCGCTATGGCAAAGGGACGCTGCACCACAAAATCGAGGGGCAGATGCCGGTCTATTGGACCGGGCCTTCGGTCGGGTTTGATTTCGGCGGCAGCGGGGGCAGCACATTCGTGTTGATCTACAACTTGCACGACACCGACGCGCTGTTTCACCGCATCGCGGCGGGCGAGGGGCAGGCCTATATGTTGGGCGGGTTCAACGTGTCCTATATGCGCCGGGGCGATCTGGTGGTGATCCCGGTGCGGATGGGCGGCGGGCTGCGGCTGGGGGTCAACGGCGGCTATATCAACTTCACGCACAAGGCCAAATGGGTGCCGTTCTGACCGAGCCCGCGACCCGCGCGAGGTCAAAGGCGCCCGCAAAATGGCTTGCACGGGCTATCCGGGGGAGGCATGGGGACGCCGCCGGGTGAACCCGATCAATCAATCACGAAAGCGCATGAACCTGATGCTTGAAGCCCTTGCCGCGCAGCCCGCCGATGCCTTGTTGGGGCTAATAAAGCTGTACAACGCCGATCCGCGTGCCGACAAGATCGACTTGGGTGTGGGCGTCTATCGTACTGCCAGCGGCGCAACCCCGGTGTTCGCGGCTATCAAGAGCGCCGAAGCGCGGTTGCTGGAAACGCAAGACAGCAAGAGCTATCTTGGCCCCGATGGCGATATGGGGTTTGTCACGGCGCTGATCCCTTATGTGTTTGGCGCGGAATTTGATCGCGCGCGCGTTGACGGGATGCAGGCCCCCGGCGGGACCGGGGCGGTGCGGCTGGCGGTCGAAGTCGCCGCGCGCGCCGGGGTGAAGCGCGTGTTCATGGGCACGCCGTCATGGCCCAACCACGCCCAAATCATCGCGGCAAGCGGGCTGGAACTGGTGCCGTTTGCCCATGTCACGCCCGAAGGTACGGCTGATTTCGCTGCGCTGGTGGCCGCGCTGAACACTGCCGGGCCGGGTGATGCGGTGCTGTTGCACGGGTGTTGCCACAACCCCAGCGGGGTCGATTATACCGGGCAGCAATGGGATGCGATTGCGCCGCTGCTGGCGCAACGCAAGGTGCTGCCCTTGCTCGATCTGGCCTATCAGGGGTTGGGTGAGGGGATGGAGGCCGATGCTTACGGCTTGCGCACGGTGCTGGCGGCGGTGCCGGAAGCGCTGGTCGCCTATAGCTGCGACAAGAATTTCGGGCTCTATCGCGATCGTGTCGGTGCGTTCTATGCGGTGACGGGCGATGCCGGGGCGCTGACGCGGGCTATGGCCAATGGCGCGGCGATTGCCCGGGCAAGCTGGTCGATGCCGCCCG
Source organism: uncultured Sphingomonadales bacterium (assembly GCA_903848655.1). GTDB lineage: Bacteria > Pseudomonadota > Alphaproteobacteria > Sphingomonadales > Sphingomonadaceae > Novosphingobium. Next base: position 10,708 of record CAINGT010000042.1, on the reverse strand, counting down.
ATCACGGCGCGGCGGCGGTGCGGCTGGTGCTGGAAGATGCCGCGCTGACAGCGCAATGGCTGAACGAGCTCGATGACATGCGCGCGCGTATCCGTGAAGTGCGTGATCGGCTGGCCGCCGCACAGCGCGTGGGCAGCGTGCCGATGGCCCCGGTGGGGAACCAGAACGGGCTGTTTTCGATCCTGCCGTTGTCTCCGGCGCAGATCCTCGCGCTGCGCGAAGATCACGGGGTCTATATGGCTGGATCGGGCCGCATCAATATCGCCGGGTTGACGGGTGACAATATCGAGCCGTTTCTGACCGCCTTGCGCGCGGTAACCGCGTAAGCGCAACCATCAACCGGCGCGTGTGGCGCTTTGCATCCGCATCAAATAGCGCGCGAGCACATCGATTTCGAGGTTGACGTGCGATCCGGGAACGAGCGCGCCGAGCGTGGTGACGTCAGCGGTATGCGGAATGATGTTGACGCCAAACTGCGCGCTCCCGTCTGGCAGATCGTCAACGGTGTTGACCGTTAGCGATACGCCATCGATGGTGATCGACCCCTTTGCAGCGATATACGGTGCAAGCGCCGCGCTGGCGTTCACGTCGATCCGGCGTGAGGCTCCATCGGGGGTAATCGCGGCGATATGGCCAATGCCATCAACGTGGCCGGTGACGATATGCCCGCCGAGTTCATCGCCGATTTTGAGCGCGGGTTCAAGGTTGAGCCGCGCGCCCACGCGCCATTGCCCCGGCGCGGTGCGGCTGATCGTTTCGCGCGACACATCGACGGCGAACCATCCGGTGGCTTCATCGCCGCCGAACCCGGTACCTTTGTCCACCACCGTCAGACACACCCCCGAACAGGCAATCGATGCGCCGATGGCGATGCTGGCCTGATTGCGCTGTGTGGCAATGGTCAGCCGGGTATCGCCTGCATCGGTGATAGCGAGCACGGTGCCGACTTCGATAATGATACCTGTGAACATGGGGCGTAAATCCTGTCGATGCCGCGCAATTAGAGCGGAATGCGATTAGATTGAATCGCATTCCGCTCTAGAGTCTTTGTTTTCGCGTGATTTATTGCGAAAAACCGGTTCCCACTTTTTCGCATCACGCTCTAGCGCGTTCGGTCATAGATATCGAGCGTATCGCTGCCAAGGCCTTGCCGCGCGACATGGTGCCAATGCCCGTGGGCATCGGCAAGGTGGTGCAGCCCGATGTCAGCCACTGCCGGGTGACCCGCGCCGATCAGGATCGGCGCGCGATAGATCATCAGCCGGTCCACCCGGTCGGCAGCGAGAAAAGTCGCCGCAGCGCCTGCACCGCCTTCGACCAAGAGATATTGCGCAGCGCCGAAGGCATCGCGCGCCGCAATGTCCGACACCGCCTGCCAGCCCGGGGGTGCGGTGCCATGGGTCAGCACCCAGCGCTGCGGATTACGGTCGGTCAGACCGGGCAACCGCACATCGAGCGCGGGACCATCGGCGCGCAAAGTGCCCCCGCCGACGAGAATGGCATCGGCGCGGGCGCGCAGCGCATGGACATGCGCCCGCGCCACCGGGCCGGTGATCCAGCGGCTTTCGCCCGATGCCAGCGCGATCCGCCCATCGAGCGACGTTGCCAGTTTTAGCGTGACATGCGGCCGCGCTTCGGTGGTGCGCAGAACAAAGCCTGCAAGCGACGCGCGCGCCGCCGTATGGTCCAGCACATCCACGGCGATCCCGTCCGCGCGCAGCCGTGCGACCCCTGCACCGGCGGTGCGGGTATCAGGGTCGATCAAGCCGATCACGACGCGCGCCGGCCCCGCCGCTGCGACCAGATCAGCGCAGGCGGGACCGCGCGCACTGGCATGGGCGCATGGTTCGAGCGTGACATAGAGCGTGGCCCCGCGCGCCGCCGCGCCTGCCTGGGCCAGCGCCACCGCTTCGGCATGGGGGCGACCTCCGGCCTGCGTAACGCCCCGCCCGATCACGCGCGACCCTGCAACGATGATCGCGCCGACCGACGGGTTGGGGCGGCTGAGCGGGCGGCCATGCGCGGCCAGCGCGGCGGCGGCGGCCATCCAGCGATCATGGTCGGGTGGCGGCATCGGGTTCAGTTGGCGGTTGCCGGGGCTTCGGGATCGACCACCGGCTTGTCACCCTTGGCAAGATAACGGTCAAGCAAGGCCTTGTCGCTCGCGGCTTGCGCACGCGCTTGCGCGGCGCGTTCGGCTTTGCCGCGCTGGTACATGCGTTCGGTGTCGAGCCCGGTGGCTGATCCCAGCGTCTTGTACATCTGGCGGATATCTTCGGCGCGGCGTTCTTCGGCCAGTGCTTCGGCGCGCGCCTTGCGCGAGGCGGCGATATTGCCGGCGATAATCTCCTGTTCGGTGCGATCAGCGCGCCAGCTTTCGAAATAGACAATGGTGGGCGGGTGGGGCAGCGCGCGGCCACCCTGATGCGCCATTGTCCAGAAAATTCCGCCTGTGACCAGCAACGCCAGCCCCAGCGCGGGCCAGCGGAATTCGGACGGTGCGCCCAGCACCTGAAGCAGATCGATCATCGCACGGCGCGGCGAGATGTGGCGCAAAAACTGCTTCATGGCCTTATCATAGGCGGTACCGGGCGAATATGCCAGATTTACCCGAACGGCTGGTACAGCGCGCGGCCGTGCTGTTTCAGCCAAGCATTGGCCGCAGCGATATTGCCTTCGAACAGCGTGCCAAGCATCGCGTGAAACGCCGGGCTGTGGTCAAAATGGCGCAAGTGCGCCACTTCGTGCGCGACAACCGAGCGGCGCACAGCGTCGGGGGCCATCACCAGCCGCCAGTTGATGCGGATCGTGCGATTGGCGGCGCAACTGCCCCAGCGCCGCTGCGCGCGCGACAGCGCCAGTGTTGGCACAGGCTGGCCAAGCTGCGCGCAATAGTGCGCCACGTCTTCACGCACCAGCCGCAGCGCTTCGGCTTCGAGCCAGCGCGCGATCCTTGCGCACAGGCTTTCAAGCGGGCCGCCGATCACCAGTTGGTCCGCTGCCACGACCGGGCGGCGGCTGGCGGTAGGGGTCCATACGATGGTCAGGGTCGTACCGCGCACCATGACCGTGCCACCCGGCCGGGGTGGATTGGCACCCGGCAGCCGCGCGATTTGTTGGGCCAGCCAGTCGGCACGCGCGGCGGCAAAGGCTTGCGCTTCGTGGATCGGCGTCCAGTCCGGCATCGACACCCGCACCGCGCCGCCATTGGGGGCCAGCCGCAGCGTCATGCGCCGCGCATGGGCCAGCCGCCGGATGTGCAGCGGCAACACCCGGTCGCCAACGCGCACGTGCGGCGCGGCTGGCGGGGGCGCGGCTGGGCGAGGCGTGCGGCGCAGCCACGCGATCATGGCTGGTCACCTTCGGTCAGCGGGTCCGCCATCAACAGTGGCACCCCATCGGCATCGACGATATGGTCTTCGAGCGGCCCGGCGATCACTTCGCTGACCGCTTTGCCCACCACCGAATGGCCGCCGCGATGCACTGCCGCGCGATCCCCGCATTCCAGATAATGCCACGCGGGCAAAGGTTCGCCATCGGCGCGCAGGCGATAGGCGCATGTTTCGGGCAACCACGCCACGCGCTCGACCAGCCGGGGGGTCAAGCGCAGACAATCGGGCACCATCGCCTTGCGGTGGCGATAATCGGCGCAGCGCGCGGTGGACAGATCGAGCAGGCGGCAGGCGACATTGGTGCGCCAGACATCGCCGGTATCTTCATCTTCCAGCTTGTGCAGGCAGCATTTGCCGCAACCATCGCACAAGGCTTCCCATTCTTCACGATTGAGCGCGGCCAGTGGCTTGTCCCAAAACCGGGGTCCGGGCGTGGTCATCGCACCCATTTTTCCAGTTCTGCCGCCACCGCCGGGCCGCTTTCGTCAACCGGCAGCAAAGCCACTGGCTGACCATCGGGGTCCATCAGATAAGCGGCGCGGCTGTGGTCCATGCGATAGCCGCCGCCCCCGGTGTCGGCCCGTTTTTCGTAATAGACCGCATAAGCTTTGGCCGCAGTGGCGATTTGTGCCGGGGATCCGGTCAACCCGACCAGTTCGGGGCCGAATGCTGCGGCATATTGTCCGATCGCTTGCGGGGTATCGCGCGCCGGATCGATGGTGATGAACAGCGGCACGGCGCGCGATGCCGCGCCGGGGTGCGCGCGGGCAAAGGCGTGATAGCCCAGCATCAGGTTGTGCAGATCGAGCGGGCAGACATCGGGGCAAAACGTGTACCCGAAATAGAGCAGCCGCCATTTGCCCGCAAAATCAGCGGAACGCACCGGTTTTCCGGTCTTGTCGATCAGCGTGAAATCCCCGCCTAGGCTGCTGCCTGCCAACGGTCGTTCCGGCCCGCCACAGCCGGTCAACGCCACGCTGCCCGCGATCAGGGCCAAACACCCGATCACCATCCTCATGCGGCGTTGCGCGAACATGGGTCGGGTCAGGGGCAACTGCGGTGCTGAGCGTGGCATGGCGCTTCGCTACATGCTCTGCTAATTCCCTCCTTGCAAGCGCCGGGCGATCAACCAAGGGATTCGCATATCGTGACCACCTATCGGGATAGAATGTTGCACCACTGGGTCCGCTGCCTTGCGCGCGCGCTCGCCATCACCGCGCTCGCGGGTAGCGTGGTGCCCGGCGTGGCGGTTGCGCAGTTTTCCGAAAGTTATAAATTTCTGGAAGCGGTGCGCAAAAAGGACGGCGAAACCGTCAACGAGATGTTGAGCAAGCCATCGAGTCAGATCGTCAACACGCGCGATTTCACCTCGGGTGAAACCGCGCTGCACATCGTTACCGCGCGGCGCGATCTGGTGTGGATGCAATTTGTTGTGGGCAAAGGTGCCAATGTCAACGCGCGCAACGCCAAAGGCGAAACCGCTCTCGCGATCGCCGCACAGCTTGGCTTTGCCGAAGGGGTCGATGTGCTGATCGGCGCGGGCGCGCGGGTCGATGATACCAACAACACCGGCAGCACCGCGCTGATCGACGCGGTCAGCCGCCGCGATCTGGCTGTCGTCCGCGCCTTGCTCAAAGCCGGTGCCAACCCTGACCGGCCCGACAATTCCGGTCGTTCAGCACGCGATTATGCCACGCTCGATGGCAAGAACAGCCCGATTCTCGCGCAAATCGAAGCGACGGTGAAAGAAAAGACCGGCAGCGCCGAGAAAAGGACGTATGGACCATCGTTCTGACGCTGCCCGTCGGGGCCTGTGACAGCGCCTAAGCCAGCTTTTCCGCTCAGGCCGCCCAAAGCTATCGGCGCTATGGGCGATGGCAAACGCAAAGGCATGATACTGTATTGAATGTAAAAGGTACCGAGTGCCTCCCGGGATCGCCCCCACGAGGGGGCAGCGGAAGGCAGCGATGCTTCCCTAGGAATTTCCAGAGCATGATGCGAAAAAGTGGGCACCGGTTTTTATCTTCGGTGGACTGCGGCTCGCAAAAAATCATGCGAAAACAAAGACTCTAGAACGGAATGCGATTCACTCTAATCGCATTCCGTTCTAATGTGGCAACAGGATGGGGCAGACGTAACGATGGATCACTTTGACACGATCAACCCCGCTACCGGCGAAATTCTGGCGACCATGCGGATTGACGGGCCAGATGACGTCGATGCCGCCGTTGCCCGCGCCAAAGCCGCGCAACCCGCGTGGGGCGCGCTGACCGGGGCGGAACGTGGTCGCATCTTGCGCCGCGCGGTCGATCTGCTGCGCGCGCGCAACGATGAATTGGCGCTGCTGGAAACGCGCGATACCGGCAAGCCGATTCAAGAGACCAGCGTCGTCGATATTGCCTCGGGCGCGGATTGCATCGAATATTTCGCCGGGCTGGCGGCAACGATCACCGGCGATCATGTCGATCTCGGGCGCGGGGCATTCGGCTATACCCGGCGTGAACCGGTGGGGATTACCGCCGGGATCGGCGCGTGGAACTATCCGATCCAGATTGCCTGCTGGAAAAGCGCACCCGCGCTCGCCTGCGGCAATGCGATGATCTTCAAACCCGCCGAACTCACCCCGCTGACCGCGCTGGAACTCGAGAAGATCTACCTCGAGGCCGGGGTTCCGCCGGGGATTTTTCAGGTGGTACAAGGGTTTGGCGATACCGGGCGGCTGCTGTCGCGCCATCCGGGGATCTCCAAGATCTCGCTGACCGGCGAAGTCGGCACCGGGCGCAAAGTGATGGCCGATGCCGCCGCCACGCTCAAGGCGGTGACGCTCGAACTCGGCGGCAAAAGCCCGCTGATCGTGTTTGACGATGCCGATATCGACAATGCGGTGTCGGGCGCGCTGCTCGCCAATTTCTATTCGGCGGGCGAAGTCTGTTCGAACGGCACGCGCGTGTTCGTCCACGCCGCCGTGATCGACACATTCCTCGCGCGGTTGAAGGCGCGGACCGAAGCGATGGTGATCGGCGATCCGCTTGACCCAGCCACCCAAGTCGGCGCGCTGATAAGCCAGGCGCATATGCACAAAGTGCTCGGCTATATCGACCGGGGTCTGGCCGAAGGCGCGACTCTGCTGACCGGCGGTTATCGCGTGACCGCCAACGGGCTCGATCAGGGTGCCTTTGTCGCGCCGACCGTGTTTACCGGCTGCACCGATGATATGGCCGTGGTGCGCGAGGAAATTTTTGGCCCGGTGATGGCGGTGCTGGCGTTCACCGACGAAGCCGAAGTCGTCGAACGCGCCAATGCCACCGAATTCGGGCTGGCGGGCGCGGTGTTCACGCGCGATCTGACACGCGCGCACCGCGTTGTCGCCGCGCTTGAGGCGGGCACGTGCTGGATCAACACGTACAATATCACCCCTATCGAACTGCCGTTTGGCGGGGTGCGCCAGTCGGGGCTGGGGCGCGAAAACAGCCGCGCGGCAGTCGAACACTATACCCGGTTGAAAAGCGTCTATGTCGCGATGGAGCCGATCGATGCCCCTTATTGAGCCGCACTTCGATTACATTATCGTCGGCGCGGGCAGCGCGGGGTGCGTGCTCGCCAACCGGCTGAGCGAAGATCCGCGCAACCGCGTGCTGCTGCTCGAATTCGGCGGATCGGACCGGTCGATCCTGATCCAGATGCCTGCCGCGCTCGCCTATCCGATGAACACGCGGCGGTGGAACTGGCACTATGACAGCGAACCCGAACCGCATCTCAACAACCGCCGCCTGCACTGTCCGCGCGGCAAAGGGCTGGGCGGATCATCGTCGATCAACGGGCTGGTCTATGTGCGCGGCAATCCGCTCGATTTCGAACGGTGGGAGGAACAGGGCGCGCGCGGCTGGGGCTATGCGCAAGTGCTGCCCTATTTCAAACGGTCGGAAACCCGCAAAGAGGGCGGCAATGCCTATCGCGGCGGCGATGGCCCGCTTTCGACGACATATGGCACGCTCGACAATCCGCTGCACCATGCGTGGCAGGCGGCGGCGGTCGAAGCGGGCTATCAGGTGACCGACGATTACAACGGGTTCCGGCAGGAAGGCTTTGGCCGGATGGACATGACGGTGCGCGACGGCACGCGCTGTTCGTCGGCCAAGGCCTATCTCTATGATGCGGTCAAGCGCCCCAATCTGACGGTGATCCAGCACGCGCTGGCGACGCGCATCGTGTTTGACGGCACGCGCGCGGTGGGCGTGGCGTATGAACGCGGCGGGCGCGAACATGTCGTGGGCGCGGGGCGCGAGGTGATCCTGTCGGGCGGGCCGATCAATTCGGTGCAATTGCTCAAACTGTCGGGCATCGGCCCGGCGCGCGAACTGGCCGATCATGGCATTGCCGTGCGCGCGGACCGCGCCGGGGTGGGCGCGAATTTGCAGGACCACTTGGAATTCTATTTCCAGATGGCCTGCACCCAGCCGATCACGCTGTTCGGCAAAGCGAACTTGTTTGGCAAGGCGATGGTCGGGGCCGAATGGCTGTTGCGCCGCACCGGGCCGGGGGCGACCAACCATTTTGAAAGCTGCGGCTTTATCCGCAGCCGCGCCGGAATCAAATATCCCGATATCCAGTACCATTTCTTTCCGATGGCGATCAATTACGACGGATCATCGCTCGCCACCGAGCACGGGTTTCAGGCCCATGTCGGCCCGATGCGCAGCAAGAGCCGGGGCACGGTAACGCTGCGCAGCGCCGATCCGCATGACAAGCCGCTGATCCGCTTCAATTACATGAGCCATCCCGACGACTGGGTGGACATGCGCGCTTGTGTGCGGCTGACGCGCGAGATTTTTCAGCAGCCCGCGTTTGCGGCCTATCGCGGGCGCGAAATCCAGCCCGGTGCCGATTGCGTGAGCGATGAAGCCATCGACGCCTTTATCGCCGACAAAGTCGAAAGCGCGCTGCACCCGTCGTGCACGTGCCGCATCGGGCGCGCCGATGATCCGCTGGCGGTGGTCGATCCCGAACTGCGGGTGATCGGCGTTACCGGGTTGCGCGTGATCGATTCGTCGGTCATGCCCTCGATCACCACCGGCAATCTGAACGCGCCAAGCATTATGATCGGCGAAAAAGGTGCCGACCACGTGCTCGGACGCCCGATGCTGCCACCCGCGAACGAGCCGTTTTATGTTGATCCGCATTGGGAAACCCGCCAGCGTTAGTTTTTGCGACAGGACCCGTTGTTGTGCCGGACCAACCCCTAACCCCAATGCCCAATAGCCCCCGCCCCTTTAGGGGAGGGGGTTGGGGGTGGGGCCCCGCCAGATTGTGCATCGCCCGAAATCAACCCCGACCGACAGCCCGCAGGCGCGCGCCACATAAAGCCATCCCCCTGAAGGGGGAGGGTTGGGTGGGGGTTTCCGAACGCTGGGGACTTGCACAAGCATCAGGCTGGGTCAGCGCTTGTGCTGCTGCCGGTTTGGCGCTTGGGATCAGGCCCGGCGCGAACCGTGTATACCCACCCCCAACCCCCTCCTCTGAAGGGGCGGGGGCTATGCGTGGGGCGGCGTTGCGTGCTGGCGACGGGTTTGGACACCCCCACCCAACCCTCCCCCTTAAGGGGGAGGGCTTCTTGGTGCGCGGACGCAGGTGCGCTTATGATCGGTGACGACAACACACCCGGCGAATTGGTGCGTGAGCTCGACTGGAAGGGGGCGTTCTGGGCGTCGTCGGGGGTGCCCGCCGGGGTCTTGCTGACGATGGGCGGGATTGCCGCGACCATTGGTCAGCCGAGCTGGGTCGTATGGATTGCCTCGATCCTGATGGGGTTTGTGCAAAGCTTCGTCTATGCCGAAATCGCCGGGTTGTACCCGCACAAGTCGGGCGGTGCGTCGGTCTATGGCGCGGCGGCGTGGCTGCCATACAGCAAATTTGTCGCGCCGGTCTCGGTCTGGGCGAACTGGCTGGCGTGGTCGCCAGTGCTGACACTGGCCACCAGTCTGGGTGCGGGCTATGTCATGGCGGCGCTGTTCGCGCCCGAGGCGGCGATCAACCACTGGCAGATTCCGCTGGTCGATCTGGGCTTTGTCCGTCCGGGGCTGACTTTGCGGATCAATGCGGTTTCGCTGATCGCCACGGCGTTTTTGCTGCTGACATTCGTGTTGCAGCACAATGGCGCGGCGCGTGCGGCGCATTTTCAGAAAATCCTTGGGATCGCCTGTCTCGCGCCGCTGATTCTGGTCGGGCTGGTGCCGCTGCTGAGCGGCGATCTGCCACGCGATCATCTGTTCCCGCTGCTGCCGCTGGTGCGCGATGGCGCGGGCGCGGTCCATTTCGGGCAGTGGGACGGCTATGGGCTGACCGTGCTGATGGGGGCGATGTTTGGCGCGGGCTGGTCGACATACGGGTTTGAAACGGCGGTGTGTTATACCCGCGAATTCCGCAATCCGGCGCGCGACACGCCGCGCGCGATCATCGCGTCGGGTCTGTTGTGCCTGCTGATCTTTGCCTTGGTGCCGCTGGCGTTTCAGGCCTCGCTCGGGTTGCAGGGAATGTTGACCCCGGCGATGTACGACGGATCGGGCGTGGCGGCGGCGCTGGCGGGGATCGTGGTCAAAGGCTTTGGCATGGCCGCGACCAGCCATGCCGGGATCATCGTCGCCAATCTGTTCATCGCCATGCTGATCGCATCGCTGCTGCTGATCGTGATGACATCGATGATGGGATCATCGCGCACGCTCTATCAGGCCGCGCTCGATGGCTGGCTGCCGCGCTATCTGACCCGGGTCAACCGCCACGGCGCGCCGACGGCGGCAATGTGGACCGATCTGGGGTTCAACCTCGTGCTGCTGCTGGCGTCGGATTACTTCGCGGTGCTGATGATCAGCAATGTGTGCTATCTGGCGTTCAATTTCCTCAACCTTCAGGCCGGGTGGATCCACCGTATCGACCGGCCCGAGCGCGAACGCCCGTTTCGCAGCCCGACGTGGCTGCTGGCGACGGGCTGCGTGTTCGGCTTTGTCAATATGGCGTTCATGGGCGCGGGCGCGGATGTCTGGGGCAAAGATACGTTGCGCAACGGGCTGATCGCGCTGCTGCTGATCATTCCGGTGTTTGCCTATCGCCACTTCGTGCAGGACAAAGGCGTGTTTCCCCACGCGCTGGTCGAAGACTATGCGCGCGACGGGGCCGGACGGATGGTGCGCCGCGCCGGGGTGCTGCCGTGGATCGCCCTGATTGCTTGCGCGGCGGTTATCGGCACCGCGCACTGGCTGGCGCGGCTGGCTTAGAGTCTGTTTCGATAGTGCCACCCACCGCCCCGCACCCCCGGCCCAACC
>CAINGT010000041.1 GCA_903848655.1 uncultured Sphingomonadales bacterium | reverse complement strand
GATAGGCCCCACCCCAACCCCTCCCCTGAAGGGGAGGGGGGAAGCGTGGCGATCAAAGAGCGTAACAACACCAATCACAAACAACACCGCGATCAGCCCGTCCGCCCGGTCGAACAAACCGCCGTGCCCGGGAATCAGACGTCCGGAATCCTTGACCCCGGCGCGGCGTTTCATCCAGCTTTCAAAGAAATCGCCTGATTGAGCGATAATGGCAGCAGGAATTCCGAAAGACAGCAACGCTATCATATACCCGTTATCGACAGCGCCTGCACCATCCAGCCAGAAAACGACTAAAGTACCCGAAATCCCGCCCGCAAGGCCACTCCAAGTCTTTGACGGACTGATCGATGGGGCAATTTTTGGACCACCAAACGTACGTCCAGCGAAATAGGCTCCAACATCAATCGCTATTACGAGTGAAATTACTTTCAGCAGGGGCCATTCATCGGAGCGTGGTGCGAGCAACACCAGTGCGGTAAATCCAGCCAAACCGAGATATATGGCTCCGCCCAGCAGCCACAGCCCGCGCGCAACCACCCGACGCTCGAACGCCAGAACCAGCTGGCTCCATTCGAACATGACACCGAACACAATCGCAAGAACGAAAGCGTTAAAGAACCACCCGCCCAGCCAGAACGCAAAGCCCGCGACTGCCAGCATCACCACCGCCGACGCCACCCGCACCGGCAGGTCAGAGCGCTTGTGCACCGCCGGTTCAGCGCCCGCCAAAACGCCGCTCCCGCCGCACATATTCGGCTATCGCTTCGGCCAGATGGTCGTGCCCGAAATCGGGCCACAGCACGTCAAGAAACAGCATTTCGGCATATGCCGCCTGCCACATCAGAAAGTTCGACAGCCGCACTTCGCCCGACGTGCGGATGATCAGGTCGAGCGGCGGCAGATCGGCGGTATCGAGTTCGGCGGCGATGCTGTCCACCGTGATCGCGCCTTTGGCGGCGGCGGCGCGCGCGGCGCGGGCGATTTCATCGCGCGATCCGTAATTGAGCGCCACGGTCATCACCATGCCGGTATTCGCGGCGGTGCGCGCGCGCGCATGGTCGATCACCGCGATGATATCGGGGGCAAAGGCGCTGGTATCGCCGATCACTTTCAGCCGGATGCCGTTGCGCGCAAATTCTTCAAGATCGGTCTGGATAAAGTGTTTGAGCAGCCCCATCAGCGCCGCCACTTCGTCTTCGGGCCGCCGCCAGTTCTCGGTCGAAAAGGCATAGAGTGTCAGTGCCGACAGCCCCAGTTCGGCAGCGGCACGCACTGTGCGGCGCACCGCTTCGACCCCACGCTGATGGCCCAGCACGCGCGGCAGATGGCGGCGTCTGGCCCAGCGGCCATTACCGTCCATAATGATCGCAACATGGCGAGGGCCATGCCCGTTGTCACCGCCAGTGGCCGGAACCGCGCTCACCGGCCAAGGATTTCCTTTTCCTTGTCGGTGGCGACTTCGTCGGCAGCTTTGATCGCATCGTCGGTCAGCTTTTGCACTTCGGTTTCGCCGCGCTTGCGTTCGTCTTCGGAAATGGCCTTTTTGGACTCGTCGGCTTTCAGGTTTTCCATCCCGTCGCGGCGCACGTTGCGGATCGCGATCCGCGCCTTTTCGGCATATTGGTTGGCCAGCTTGGCCAGTTCCTTGCGCCGTTCTTCGGTCAGATCGGGGATCGGCAGCCGCAAGGTGGTGCCATCGTTGATCGGGTTGAGCCCAAGGCCGGCCGAACGGATCGCCTTTTCCACCGGGCCGACGGTCGATTTGTCCCACACTTGCACCGACAGCAGGCGCGGTTCTGGGGCAGACACCGTCGCCACCTGGTTCAGCGGCACGCGCTGGCCATAAGCTTCGACCATGATCGGATCGAGCAGCGCGGTATTGGCACGCCCGGTGCGCAATCCGCCCAGATCATGCCGCAGCGCTTCGACTGCGCCTTTCATCCGGCGTTCGAGATCGGCTTTGTCATATTTGGCGTCGTATTTGGCCATGGTTTCAGCCTTCCTTGCTGACGATGGTGCGGGTGCCCTGCCCCGCCAGCACACGCGCCAGATTGCCCGGTTCGCGGATCGAAAACACGATGATCGGGATCGCATTGTCGCGGCACAGCGCGACGGCCGATGCGTCCATCACTTGCAGATTGCCCGCCAGCACGGTGTCATAGCCGATCGTGTCAAAGCGTTGTGCCGCAGGGTCTTTCTTGGGATCGGCGCTGTAGACGCCATCGACACTGGTGCCTTTGAACAGCGCATCGCAACGCATTTCCGCCGCGCGCAAGGCCGCGCCCGAATCGGTGGTGAAATAGGGGGAGCCAACGCCGGCGGCAAAGATCACCACGCGCCCTTTTTCCAGATGGCGTTCGGCGCGGCGGCGGATCATCGGTTCGCACACCTCATCCATCTGGATCGCCGACTGGACGCGCGTTTCCACGCCCAGCTTTTCCAGCGCGGATTGCATCGCCAGCGCGTTCATGATCGTGGCGAGCATACCCATATAGTCGGCTTGCGCGCGGTCCATGCCTTTGGCCGCCCCCGCCATGCCGCGAAAGATATTGCCGCCGCCGATCACCAGGCACAGTTGCAGCCCGGTGGCCTTGGCCGCTTTGACCTCTGCCGCCAGCGCGGCAACCACGTCGGTATCGATGCCGAACGCCTGATTGCCCATCAAGACTTCGCCCGACAGCTTCAAGAGAATGCGCTTGAACGCGGGCAGGGCCGTGGGGCTGGTCATGGCGATGGGAAATGTTCCAAGAATGATCGCGCTCTTATACGCACCGCGCTTCGCGTGCCAAGGGCCGCACGCGTGTTTTTCAGCCTGCAAAAATCCCCGCGTGGGCCACACGCGAGGATTATCTGGGGCCAGCGGTGCGGCGGGTTTACTTGATCCCGGCAGCCGCCGCGACTTCGGCGGCGAAATCGGTCGCTTCTTTTTCGATGCCTTCGCCAAGCTGGAACCGCGCATAGTCAACCAGCGTGATCGTGGTGCCCGCTGCTTTTGCGGCGGCGGCGACGACTTGCGCAATCGGTGTCTTGTTGTCGATCACGAACAGTTGCGAGAGCAGCGCGTTGTCTTTGGCATATTTCGCCACGGCACCATCGACGATCTTGGCTTGAACTTCGGCGGGCTTGCCGCTTTCGGCGGCTTTTTCCGCCGCGATCTTGCGTTCGCGCGCGATCAGTTCGGGATCGAGATCATCCGCCGTCAGCGCGAGCGGGAACGCGGCGGCAATATGCATCGCAATCTGTTTGCCCAGCGGTTCCAGCACATCGGCCCCGGCGGGCGATTCCAGCGCGACCAGCACGCCTATCTTGCCAAGGCCCGCAGCGGCGGCATTGTGCATATAGGGCACGACCATCCCGCTGGCCACGCGCACATGCTGCAACCGGCGCAATTGCTGGTTTTCGCCGATGGTGGCGACATTGCTGGTCAATTTGTCGAGCACGGTGTCGCCATCGGGATAAGCCGCCGCTTTCAGCGCGTCGATATCGGCGGTAGCGGTGTCAAGCGCGACTTGCGTTGCCTTGCGCACGAAATCCTGGAACTGATCGTTCTTGGCGACGAAATCGGTTTCGGAATTGACTTCGACCACCACCCCGGCAGTGCCCGATACGGCCACGCCGACCAGTCCTTCGGCGGCGGTGCGGCTCGATTTCTTGGCGGCAGCGGCAAGGCCTTTGGCGCGCAACGCGTCAACCGCCGCTTCGATATCGCCGCCGGTTTCATCGAGCGCTTTTTTGCAATCCATCATGCCGGCGCCGGTGCGCTCGCGCAGATTCTTCACGTCAGCGGCGGTATAAGCCATTGCGTTCGTCCTTCATTGTCAAGACAGGGTAAGGCCGCAGCATGTCTGCTGCGGCCCCTTATTCATGTGGCGCGACACTACGGTGACAATCGTGCCACCGCCGGTGCCGGATCAGGCTTCGACAGCCTCTTCGGCAATCGGTTCGGCCAGCGCGCCCAGATCGACGCCAGAGGCAATCTGCGCATCACGCCCGCCGCGCGTTGCCGCTGCCGCCACCGCATCGCAATAGAGCCGCAGCGCGCGGCTGGCATCGTCGTTGGCGGGAATCGGAAAGGCAATGCCATGCGGCGAGACGTTCGAATCCAAAATCGCCACGACCGGAATGCCCAGCACATTGGCTTCTTTGATCGCCAGCTCTTCCTTGTTGGCGTCGATCACGAACATCACGTCGGGAATGCCGCCCAGATCGCGAATACCGCCCAGCGACAGTTCCAGCTTGTCACGCTCGCGCGTCAGTTGCAGCACTTCTTTCTTGGTCAGGCCGGTGGTGTCGCCCGACAGCTGTTCTTCCAGCGCCTTGAACCGCTTGATCGAACCGGAAATCGTTTTCCAGTTGGTCAGCATCCCGCCCAGCCAGCGATGGTTGACATAGTGCTGGCCCGATGCGCGCGCGGCTTGGGCAATCGGTTCTTGCGCCTGACGCTTGGTGCCGACGAACAGCACTTTGCCGCCCGATTGCACTGTGGCCGCAATGAATTCGAGCGCTCGCGCGAACAGCGGCACGGTCTGCGACAAATCGAGAATGTGGATCCCGTTGCGGGCGCCGAAAATATACGGCTTCATCCGCGGGTTCCAGCGATGCGTCTGGTGGCCGAAATGCGCACCCGCTTCGATCAATTGCTGAATAGTGACGACAGGGGCCGCCATATGCATGTCCTTTCCGGTTATACCTCTGGGCGGAAGGAACCCGACGCAAGTCCTGCGTGGAGCACCGGTATGATATCCGCCCATGTGGATTTTGGGGAGTGTGTGGTAATGCCGCGCGGCGCTGATCGTGGCTTGATTGCCCCGAATCACCAGTCGGCAAGCCGCGCCATTAGCCGCCCGCCGCCCACAAATCCAGCAAAAAACCAAACGGGGTGCGAATCGGTGCCGCGCGCCCTGCCCGGTGCCAAGGCCTCAATAGCTTAAGAAAACCGTTTCTAAATCAGCATCTTGTGCCAAACCTGCGGAGTTTTCCAATCGGGGCTTGACGCATCGGAACAAAAGTGGAACAAACAACCCATCAGACAAGCCTGCCGCTGGCAAGCCGCCCGATACCAACCATCCATCCGCGTTACCCGGCGTTATTGCCCGGTTGGTGCCCTGTTGCGCCATCGGAAAACCGCGCCAGCGACGCACTGCCGTTCTTGATCGCAAAGGCAATTGCCATGCTCGGACTGTTTGCAACGCTCGTTTTCGCCTTGGCCGGTTGTGCCAGCGCGGCGATCATCGCCATCGAGTGCCATCGCGCGCGGCCCGCGCTCCGCCGTTTGCGGCGCGATCAGCGCACGCTGGTTGCGGACCGCGTCTATATCTACGCCCTGATCGATACCCCGCGCCCCGCGACCGCGTTTGCGCCGCAACCAGCGCCAGCAATTGCAATGTGTGGCGCGATCATCGAACCCGTCAGGCGGCGGCGGCAGGCGCTGGCGGTACCGATGCGCGCTGCCGCATGATCCGGCGGTAGCGGATCACGCCAACCGGCAACATCGCGAGATAGGCAATGCAAATACCGATCAGCGTCCACCACGGCTCGGTCAGCAGCGCAGCGCAAACGAGGCCGATCAACCCGATTACTTCCAGCCGGATCGCGCGGCGTGGTCGCAACCCGCCCCAACCGAGCGTGGCGGTGTTTGAAATCATCAGCAGCGCGATCACCGTGGTCCACAGCGCCACCGCCACCGGCCAGCGAAACCCATCGTTCCCGCTCGCGATCCACAGATAGACCGGCAGCAGCGTCAGCCCCGCACCCACCGGGGCGGGCACCCCGGTCAAGAATCCAGCGCTTTTGTGCGGCTGTTCGGCCAGATCGATCTGCGCGTTGAACCGGGCAAGCCGCAAGGCGCAACACACTGCCAGCGCCAGCGCGGCAAACCAGCCGAACCGCGGGATCTGCTGCAAGGACCACAAATAGACGATCAGCGCCGGGGCCACGCCGAACGCGATAACATCGGACAGGCTGTCAAGCTCTGCCCCGAACCGCGATTGCGCGCGCATTGCCCGCGCCACGCGGCCATCGACGCCATCAAGCACCCCGGCCACAATCACCGCCAGCACCGCCGAGCGGAAATCGCCGCCAATGGCAAAGCGGATCCCGGTCAGCCCGCAGCACAGCGCCGCCGAGGTAATCGCATTGGGCACAAGCGCGCGCAATGTCAGCCCGCGCGACAGCCGGGTCCGCCCGAAATCATACCCGCCCGTGGTGCTGGGAACTTCGTCCGCCATTACTGGCGCACGCCCTCGATCAGCCCGGATTGTCCCAATTCGGCCAGCACGGTTTCGCCCGCCACCACGCGCTGGCCGATCAGCACTTTGGGCTCGGTCGCTTCGGGCAGATAGACATCGACCCGGCTGCCGAACCGAATCAGCCCCACGCGCTGCCCGGCGGCGACGATGTCGCCCGCTTTGACAAACGGCACGATCCGCCGCGCGATAAGCCCCGCGATCTGGGTAAAGCCGATCTGCACGCCATCGCCGCGCTCGATCAGAAAATGCTGGCGCTCGTTTTCATCGCTCGCCTTGTCGAGATCGGCATTGAGAAACTTGCCGGGAATATAGACCACGCGACGCACTGTACCGCCAATCGGCGCGCGGTTGATATGCACATCGAACACCGACATGAAGATCGACACGCGCGTGAGCGTCGCAGTCCCGGTCATGCCGCCACTGCTGCCATCGCTGGCCGACAGTTCGCGCGGCGGCGGCACTTTTTCGATCAGCGTGATAAGCCCGTCGGCAGGCGCGATGACGAACCGGTCATCACGCGGGGCCACGCGCAGCGGATCGCGAAAAAACGCCAGAATGCCGATGGTTAGCCCAGCCAGCGGCCAAGCGATAACCCCCCACCCGGCCAGACCGATCACCAGCGTGGCAAACGCGGCGATGGCGGCAAATTTGCGACCTTCGGGATGGATCGCGGGCCAGCTCCAGCCAGCGGTTCCGCGACCACGGTTGTCAAGAATGTCTCCGGGCATAGGCAGCTTCTAGTCCATAACGGGACGAATGCAAAACCCCCATTGCCGCGCCGCCTTAAGCCAAGTGCTTACGCACAGTTGCGTAAGCGCGCCGGAACCAGACGCCAACCATACCGGCCTAGATGTCGGATGGACTTTTCCGTCCGGGGACCTGCCCACATGAGCGACCTATTGATCCATTCGATGGCAGAATTCGGCGATCTGATCCTTGGCCTGCTCGATCTGGCGGGCGCGCGCACAGTGGTTGAAATCGGTGCCGAATATGGCGGGATGACCGAGCCGCTGGCGGAATTTTGCGCGCGCCACCAAGGCAATCTGATCGCCATCGACCCTTCGCCCGCACCCGAATTCGTGGCTTGGGCGGCGGGGCAACCGCATGTCCGGCACATCGCGCACCCCAGTCTGGAGGTGATCGCCACACTGACGAACATCGACGCCTGGCTGATCGATGGTGACCACAACTATTACACCGTGTTCCACGAATTGGCCGCCGCCGATACGCTGGCGCGCCGCGACGGGCTGCCGCTGCTGGCACTGTTGCACGATGTAGGCTGGCCTTGCGCGCGGCGCGACATGTATTACGCGCCCGACCGCATCCCGCCCGCCTTTCTGCAGCCGTGCCGCCACGATGCCGGGGTCACGCTGGGCGATGCCGGGTACCGCGTTGACCGGGGCTTTCGCGGGGCGGGCCACTTCGCTTGGGCGCTGCAAGCCGGTGGCCCGCGCAACGGCGTGCTAACCGCGATTGAGGATTTCTGCCGCGAGGCCGAGCACGGCGGGCGCAAATTGCTCTACGCCCATGTCCCGGCGGTATTCGGGCTGGGCGTGCTGTTCGACGCCAGCGCGCCCTGGGCCGAAGCGCTGGCCGAAGCGGTGCTGCCGTGGCACGACAATCCGCTGCTGGCAAAGCTTGAGAACAGCCGATTGCGCAATTACTTGACGGTACTCGACTGGCAGGACGGGTTCTTGCAGCGGCCCGAATAGCCGACGCGTGCTTATACCGGTGATGGCGCGGCAACGATCATCCGCACCGGCGTCGGATTGAACCCGTTGCACGGGTTGTTGATCTGCGGGCAGTTCGACACCACCACCACCACGTCCATCGCCGCCACCAGATCGACATGCAGCCCCGGTGCCGAAATGCCGTCGACAATCCCCAGCGCGCCATCGGCTTCGACCGGCACATTCATGAAGAAATTGATGTTCGACACCATGTCGCGCTTGGTGCGGCCATATTCGGCATTGGCGAGCAGAAAATTGTCGACACAGGCATGTTGCGCTTTGGTGTGGTGGCCATAACGCAAAGCGTTCGATTCGCACGAACAGGCCCCGCCAATAGTATCGTGACGGGCGACCGACGTAGACCCGATCGTCATCATCACGCGGCCTTCGTTCGACAGCAGTTCGGTACCGGTGCCCAGATAGATATTGCCTTGCGCGGCGATGGTGTCTTGCGCGCTGTAGCGTTCGGCATCGTCGGCTGCGGCATAGATCAGGAAATCGACCGCCTGGTTGCCTTCCAGATCGACGATCCGCAGCGTTTCACCGCGTTTGACCAGATGGTGCCACGGCGCGCGCGCGGCCACCACTTCATCATGGACGATAACGCCGGGCAGATCGGGCACGGGAACATTGGCAATCATCGCGGCCTACCTGTTGTAATAGTCTTCGACATTTTCAAACGCGCGCAAGCCTTCGGGGCTGCGCAAGCGCACCGGATCATCGAGCGGGGTCACCGGTCCGCGCCACGCGCTGGCATGCAAGGCGGTCACGCTATACGTGTCGCGCGGGTCGCGCACATGCGGGCAATTGGCCAGCACCACGATCACATCCATTTCGGCGCGCAAGCTCACCGATGAACCCGCGCGGTGCGGCCCGACCGCAAGTTCGACCGCGCCATCGGCGGCAATCACCACCGGCTTGAACCATGTCATGCAGGGGTGGATGTCGCGCCGATTGAGGCCATATTTGGCGAGCGCGATCACGAACCGGTCGCGCGCATTGGGGTGCGCGCCGTGGTTGAACCCGTCGCCATAGGCCCGCGCGTTCGACGCCGCATTCGACGCACCGCAAAACGCATCGTGCCCCGCGCTGTCATCGGCGATCAGCGACATCATAACCCGCCCCATGTCGGACAGCAGCAAGTGCCCCGCCCCCAGATAGGCATTCCACTGCACTTTGACGGTATCGGCAATGTTCAGCCGCTCAACCGTGCGTTCGGCGTTGAACACCAGCATCGCGGCGCAGGCATCGCCGTGCACATCGGTCAGGCGCAACCGCGTGCCGCGCCGCAAGATCCGCGCGGCATAGCCGCCCGGTGCCAGCGTTTCATCCCACACCATCGCCTCGGGCGAAACGCCATCGGGCAGATCGCGCGCCGCGCTGGCGGGTATCGTCGGCATCGCATCAACCCGCGTACCCGCCATTGCGCGGGCGTGGGCGCGTGCGCCCGCTGGGTCGGCAGTGGCAGACATCACGGTGGCTCCTTGCAAGCGCGTTCGTCAATCGACCAGTTTCAGCGTCACGCCCACGGTGCGCGGGTGGACGGTA
This sequence comes from uncultured Sphingomonadales bacterium, assembly GCA_903848655.1. Lineage (GTDB taxonomy): Bacteria > Pseudomonadota > Alphaproteobacteria > Sphingomonadales > Sphingomonadaceae > Novosphingobium. The sequence continues at coordinate 3,217 of CAINGT010000041.1, read as the reverse complement.
TAGCCTTCGACCACGGTGTTGATCTGCGGGCGCTGGATGATCGTCTGGTTATCAAACAGATTCTTGGCATAGATGGTGATCTGGTGCGGGCCAAACCGCAAGCCCAGACTGGCGTTCACCACGCCATACGCGGGATTGTAATAGTTGCTGTCGGTCATCAGATAGCTGCCATAACTGTGCCCGATATAAGCATAGTTGACCAGCCCGACGAGCGCTGCGGTCGCGCTGATCGGGCGGACATAGTCGGCCCCGGCAGTCGCGGTGAAAGCGGGCACCGCGATCAGGTGCTGGCCCGGCGCGACCGTCGCGGGGTTGGCCGAACGGATCACTTTGGCATTGTTGAGACTGGCGCTGGCGTTGAGCGACAGTCCGGGGGCGAGTTTGAACCCGGCTTCGGCTTCGGCCCCCCAGATCCGCGCATCGCCGATATTGCTGGTAAAATAATAGCCGCACGTCGGCAGATAGATCTGCTGCTGGATGTTTTTCCAGTTGGTCAGATAGCCTGAGGCATTCAACCGGATGCGCCGACCGGCAAATTCGTTCTTCGTCCCCACTTCATACGTCCACAGGCTGTCAGAGCCGAATTGCGTCGGCTGGCTGGTCTGCCCGATGGCCTGAAAATCACTGTTGCACACCGAACTTGGCCCGAACACGATCGGCCCGGTCGGCCCCGGCAGGCGAAACCCTTTGGCCGCGCTGGCATAGAGCGAACTGCTGCCCGAAAGATCGTGATAGAGCGTTGCCTTGGGCAGGAACGCATGGCTGTTGCCGTGCTGGGTATAGGGTGCCGATGGCGGCAGGCCCGGCGTCTGATAGCCCAGGTTGCCGATCTGGTAGAACCCGGTTTCGACCGACACGAAATCTTCGTGCGCCGCCGAAAAGCGCCCGCCCAGATCGAGTTTCCAGTTTTTGGCAAAAGCCACACTGGCCTGGCCAAACAGTGCATATTGCTGCTGACGATAGGTGCGGTCATCGCTTTCATCGACATCGCCGGGGAACAGCGTGATCGCCGCGCCACCGCCGGGCTGGCCAAATGTGGGATTGCCATACGTCGTTTCGACGAGCGACTGTTCCATCGTGATGCCGTAGATCGACCGGAACGTCGTGTTGATCGCATCGATCGTCTGGAAATTGGTATTGTGCACGGTCTGGCTGGCGTAATAGGCCCCGACCACCCATTTCAGCCAGTCCGTTGCACCGCTACCGGGCGATGACAGCCGCACTTCCTGGCTGAACTGGCGGTAATGCGTGCGGTAATGCACCACCGAGGGCAAATTGGCGATCACGCTGTCGTTCTGCGCCTGATAGGCGGGATAGACCGGATCAAGAAAATACAACGCAAATGCCGTGCTGTTGAAAAAGGTGCCGTCTTCCTGCCGCGCGGCCACGCGGTCGAACAACCCGGTTACCGACGTCAGATCGGCAAAATCGAGCCGCTTGGTCACTGTCAGACTGCCCAGCGCGACCGTATCGGTGCTCGGTTCGGCCACCAGTTTGTCCTGCTGCCACAAGCCGTGGTCGGGGTAGAAGGCCGCATTGTCGGCATTGCTGGCGCGCTGGTAAAACACCGCCGGGGTTACTGTCAGCGTGGCATCGGGGGTCCATGTCGCGCTGACACGCGCGGTCACGCTGTCGGCGCTGTTGACCCCGCTGCGGTCGCGGACCCCGCCGGGGGTATAATGATCGATCCAGCCACTGTCGTTCTGCCACGCCACGCTGGCGCGCACGGCCAGCTTGTCCTTGACCAGCGGCAGGTTGATCGTGCCGCTGGCGGCATAATTGGTGCCGCCGTGCCGCGTGGCGGACAGATCGCCGGTCAGCGTCGCGCCAAAGCGGTCGGCATTGGCGGGGGTGGTAATCAGGCGGATCGTGCCGCCTTCGGAACTGTCGCCATACAGCGTGCCTTGCGGCCCGCGCAGCACCTCGATCCGCGCCAGATCGGGCAGGCGCACGTCAATCGCGCCATCGCGATAAAGGTTCGGCACGGTGATCGACAGGTCATCAAGATAGAGCCCCACAGTCGATGCGCCTGATGTCGAACTGATCCCGCGAATGACGATATTGGTGCGGCCTTCTTCACCCGCCACCGCGTTGAACGCCACCCCCGGCACTGCGCGGCTGAGATCATCATAGCTGGCGATCTTCTGGTCGCGCAGCGCCGCGCCCGACAGCACTGACAGGCTGATCGGCACGGTGCGGATATCCTCGCTTCGCTTTTGCGCGGTTACGATGATTTCGCCGCCACCCGCATCGGCGGGGGACTCTTCGGCCCGCACCCCACCCGGACACAGCACCAGCGCCAGCAACGATGCGGCACCACGCGCGCCGATCCCGGACATGACCCTCATCTCGCTGCTTCCCCGTCAAATATGGCAGTGCAACATAAACTGCCAACCGACCCCCCATCACGCTAGACTGCAATTTTTGATGATAGCCATAGATTGAATTTATGGGCTGTATCACGCGCGCGCGGCGATATAGGCGCGCCAGCCACCCAAGGCGGTGATGTCGGTCGCGCCGATGATTGCGCGCGGTTCGGCGACGAAGCCTTTGACGGTGCTGCCGTCCGCGAGCGTTACGGTGCCGATGGCGAGCGGGGCGGGGACTTCGGCGACGAAGCTGCCGAAAGCGGCGATGGCGAGCTCATAGACTTCGACCGCGATAGCGCTGCCGCCGGCATCGTGGATCAGCGCGGGTTTGGGCGGGACGCTGTCGGCCATGGCGTAGAGTCGATAGGTGGGCGCGGTGGTGGTGGTGGCGATGTGCCGCGCATCGCGCGTGGTCAATTGCCAGTGCAGCGGCATCCCTGCAAGATGCGCGCCGACAACGGCGAGGTGGACGGTTTCCATATGGGTCTCCATAGCTTTGATTTCAGAGCATAATACTAACCAAGGCAAGGCGCCCTCTTCTCCCCTCCCCTTCAGGGCGTTCAGAGGCACGTGACTCGGAACGCGGGCCGGGGGTGGGGGCGCGCCCCACACTTTCACCCAGCCGAGAGGCCCCACCCCCAACCCCCTACCCTGAAGGTGAGGGGGCTATGGGCGCTCGCGTGCGGCCTTCTGACCGCATGGCATCCCTGCAAGATGCGCGCCGACATCAGCGAGGTGGACGGTTTCCATAAGTGCCTCCAGAGCATTGATTTTTTGTACAATACTGACCAAGGATAGCACCCTCTTCTCCCCTCCCCTTCAGGGGAGGGGCCGGGGGTGGGGGCTCT